>LFWV01000019.1 GCA_001273335.1 miscellaneous Crenarchaeota group-1 archaeon SG8-32-3
ATGCGCCGTGAAAGAGGGGCGACTCGCGGAAGTGGTAACGTGATCACGAGCAAAGACTCGGCCGAAATGCTAGAAAAATACGATTTAGACAAGCTCGCCGTAGGCACTTTAGGCTCACATTCCGCCCTGAACATTTTCAAGGGCGCCAAAGAAGAAGGTTTCCGCACTGTGTGCATAGCCACCGAAAAAAACGCTATGCTCTACAAGAAGTTTCCTTTGGCAGACAAGATAATCATAGTTAATAACTTCACTGAACTGCTGGACCCAGCGCTTCAGGAGAAACTGCGAAGCTTAAACGTCATTTTAGTCCCCCACGGTTCATTCACAGCCTATCTAAGCACCGAACAGTTAACCAGCAGCCTCCACGTGCCCATGTTCGGAAACCGACAGTTACTCCACTGGGAAGCCAACCGCGAAGAACAGGCAGACTGGCTACGCAAGGCGGGGCTCCTTTTGCCTGCAACCTTCAAAAAGCCAGATGAAATCGACCGTCTCGTCATAGCCAAGTTGCCTGGTGCAAAAGGCGGTAGAGGTTACTTCCTGGCTAACTCACCCTCATCCTTCCGTAAGAAGGCGAAGGAGATGGTGGAACGCGGTTTGCTGCGAGAGGAAGATGTGGAAAGAGTTCATTTACAGGAATACGCGTTGGGCGTGAACGTTTACCCAAGCTACTTCAGCAGTATAATCAAGGATGATGTGGAGTTTTTGACCGTGGATCGCCGTTACGAGTCCGCCGTGGACGCCATTGGCAAGATTCCCGCAAGCGAACAACTTGAGATAGACGTGAACCCGACCTACACTATTGTGGGTAATTTTCCCATAGTGCTCCGTGAATCGCTGCTTCCTGAGCTTATTCGGATGGGCGAAAACGTTCACAAGAAAGCACGGGAACTAGCTCCGCCTGGAATCATTGGGCCTTTCTGTTTAGAGACAGTAATAACGGATGAATTGAAGATTTATACGTTCGAGATTTCAGCGCGCATCGTAGCTGGAACCAATATTGGCATTGGAACTTCTCCTTACGCTTATTTGCGGTACGGCGCTAACATGTATATGGGAAGGCGCATAGCACTTGAGCTAAATGAAGCACGTGAACAAGGCAGACTCCCTGAAGTGTTAGCCTGAGTAAGTAGACAATCCCTTGCAAAGTTATAGAAGCTTCATCTAGTATTTTATACCATAGGAGATAATAAGGAAAAACAACATGACTCTACGTTCGGGAGAAGGATTTGGCGGAAAAAGAAAAAATATTCAGCTGGTTATTTGTGAACACAATCCCATTATTGTATGAAGAGAAAAAAATTGAGCGACAGAGCAAAATAGAAACTTGGCTTAACCTCTACCAGCTAACCAGAGAACTAAACATACAACAACCAGAACAGAAAGTCACTAACTCACCGATTAACTACGTTAGCTAACCCAGACACGCCTGCAAAACATCCTCGAAATTTTCACGTTTCCTCTCACTTTTATAACGTCTTAACATGTCAACGATTTCTGCACGGTTTATTTCGCCGAACACTTTCGCCACTGATTTTGCCACCACACCATGACTCGTGAAGAGAAATTGGCACATTGAAGTAACATTTGCAGGTTTTCTGTTGACGCTAGCGGTTTCAAAATCAACAAGAAAGGGCTCTTGTTTTTTACTGATGATTATGTGCTTAGGAGCCTTGCTGAGTTCCCCATGGTCCAAGTTTATGCTGTCCAGCCGCCAACACTGCTCCAACACTTCACCCAAAACATGATGCACCTGTCCCTTATCCTTGTGCGAGTCAAGCCAGCTCGGCAACAAACAACCTTGAATAAGCTGCATTAGAAGAAAGTTCCTGCTCACGCCAATCAGTCTCGGTCCAATCTGCATGGAATTGGCTTTGGCAAGCATCTGCGCCTCATGTTCAAGTCCCAGTCTGTCAGCGTCCAATCTGCGGATTTTCAATGCTGCCCTTTCCTCGCCTAAATAGGCTATTACCACGATGCCGACGAAACCCTTACCCAAAACAGGCACATTAAAAACGCTGGCTTCACCAGCAAACTCAACTGCCGTAACGCCGTGTTCACGCAGTTCTTCAAGGCGACTTTCTATTTCAGTTTTGCTTGCTTTAGGATAGCAGAGAACTGATGCGTACGGCTCAATTTTGAGTTTTTCCGTGAGTACTTTAACCGGCGCTTTCAATCTTCTTCCTCTTCTTTTCCAGAATCAAAAAGTAACCGGTGGCGTATTATAAATTTAACAAATCTTTTTGATGTAATGGGTTATACCTTTTTTGGTTATTCTATTGCAATTGGGAATCGGAAGGACACCTGAGGCATTGATTCGATTCATTTAAATCACTATTTTTACACGCAAAAATGGAAAAAAGCTTACTTATCTCAAACATGCTGTTGCTAATCAATAATCTATCTGTTTTCCGTATTTTTCGCAATAGATGGTATATAGATTCTCGTCCCAAAGAATAGACAGAACCTTGAGTCGAGTGTTGCGCCAATGCTTAGCTTGGTTATTTATTCATCAGTCATTTGGTCTGTCATAATAGGGCTTTCAGTCCCCTTCCTTTTTATAAACATAATTACCAGCAAAATAACCACGGCGATTATAACACCCGCAACAATTAGCCCGATTATCAGCGCATAATCAGCGGCAGTAATATCTGTGGTATCTGTGGTATCTGGAGTATTTGAAGTAGAATCACCAATTCTAAACGAGGATACGCAATTTTCAAAATTTGACGACGAATCAACATAGTGGGGTAACAGGCTTCTACAAGTAACTACATACGACTTTTCTTTTTCAATGAAAATGAATTGTGACATTTTCATTTCTTCACCATTTGTTGTGTATGTTGATACTATTTGATAGCAATCCCTTCCCCCAATTGTGCCAATATCCTCGGAAACCAAAACGTAATTACTGAAAGTAGTTTTAAGGCTTAATTTCGAAGCGTCTATGTATTGCGAAATAGTACCGGTTACTTGTTCAATGCCTACGTCAATCAAAGCTCCCGTGATAGAGGAAGGGTCGGTAAAAAGAACAGCAAGTTTTCCTTCTTGTTCTTCAATTATCCATCCGCTTGGCGGCGTTATTGAAAAATCAAATTCAGCGTTATAATAAGCGAAAGCCGATTGAACTAAAATTGAAGTTAGTAAAATCAACAACATCAGGACAATATAGATAGTTTTCCGCATATTTTTCCCCAAATAATACTTGCAAGTTACGATAATTTAAGATTTTATTTAATCCGTAGTGCTATATACTCTAGCACGAGCTAAATTGTACTGATGTTCGCCAATTCATGCGGGTTATAAATTTAATAGGGGCTATTTATTCAGTAAAACCTGTCTTTAAAAGGTTAAATGAATGCCAAGGTTCAAACACACTGCCGCCATTTTACGTTTGATGGGTAAAAAAGAGTCTATAAGGAACTTGGGAATCCTTGCTCACATTGACCACGGGAAAACAACGTTGACTGATTCTTTGCTAGCTGGCACTGGGTTGCTGTCGCCGCAAGTTGCAGGTTCCGCCAGAGTTCTCGACTACCTTGAAGAAGAGCAGAAACGAGGTATCACGCTTAAAACTGCCAACATTTCACTACTTTACCAAACCGCAGACGGCGCGTTAATAATTAATTTGGTGGACACACCTGGGCACGTGGACTTCACAGGCAAGGTTACCCGAGCCTTGCGCGCCATCGACGGCGCAGTAGTGCTTGTTGACGCGGTGGAAGAAATTATGGCTCAGACGGAATTAGTGGTTCGGCAGGCGCTTGAAGAAAGAGTGCGCCCACTACTATTTATAAACAAAGTTGACCGCCTGATCACTGAGTTGCATTTAGACTCGGAGCAAATTGAGAAAAAATTCAACCGCATAATAAGCCGTTTCAACGACCTAATCGAAATCCACGGAGAACCACTTTTCAAGGACAAGTGGAAACTGAATTCTGCAGGGGACAACGTTGCGTTTGGTTCAGCTCTGCACAATTGGGGCTTCACCATAAACACTGCGCGGCAAAAAAAAGTGAAGTTCAGCGACATCATACACGCGTATAAAACTGCTGAGCACGAAAAACTGCAGAAATTGCTCCCGCTTTGCAGTGCTATTTTGGATATGGTTACGCAGTATGCGCCGAACCCTCGTGAAGCCCAGAAGTACCGTGTGGAAAAACTCTGGAAAGGCAACATTACCTCAGAAGTGGGATATGCTATGGTGAACTGCGACGACCATGGACCAGCGCTTGTATGCGTAACAAATGTTCAAGCAGCACCAAACACAGGTTTAGTTGCCACCGGTCGCGTGTTTTCGGGAACCGTTAAAAAAGGAGATAAAGTATACCTCGTTAACGCCCAGACAGAGAACAAGATTCAACAAGTGTCCGTTTTCATGGGTGCTTTCAAAGAGCCCGTAGACGAAGTTTCTGCTGGCAACTTAGTTGCTTTAACAGGGCTTGACGAGGCAAAGGCTGGTGAAACAGTGGTTGCCTCGGAACACAAGAACGGTGTGGTCCCGTTTGAGCAAGTGCGATATGTTTCGGAGCCAGTGATTACGGTGGCAGTTGAGCCTAAGAACCCCACGGATCTGCCGGAACTTATCGCCGCCATCAACCAGCTTACAAAGGAAGATCCAAACCTCGCCACCTCGGTGAACAAGGAAACAGGAGAACAGCTCCTAAGTGGAATGGGCGAGCTACATCTCGAAATCGCTATGAAACAGTTGCAAAATAACTGCGGCAGCATAGAAATCTCTGCTTCCTCCCCAAGAGTCGTTTACAGAGAAAAAGCCACTAGCAAAGGAGTAACCGCTACGGCTCTGAGCCCCAACCAACAGAACAAGTTCACGCTGCAAGTAGAACCCTTAACCAAAAAAGCCATCAAGTTATTGGATCAGGAGTCCAAGATGCGAAGCGAGGAATGTGTGCTTGCGGTTGATGGGCATAGAAACGTGCTGGTGGGCTCTACAGGAAAAAACGATCAGTTACGTAAGGTTTTGGATTTTGTGATTTCAGGTTTCACATTTGCTTGCAATGCTGGTCCGTTATGCGGGGAACCGATAGGAGGCTTACAAGTCAATTTAGTGGATCTTCAGCTTAGCGAGAACACCGAGCAGTATAATCCAGCGGAGGTTATGCGTGGTATAGGCAAAGCGATTTATGGTTCTTTTCTAACAACTAAGCCTGTGCTGCTTGAGCCAGTCTACAAGACAGTTATTTCTACTCCAACGGAATTGGTTGGGATCTGTTCAAGGATTGTAAACAGCAGACGAGGTAAAATCTCAGCATTTGAACAGAAAGCGGTCTCCACCGTTCTAATAAGCAACATACCGGTCGCAGAAACCTTTGGATTATCCGCGGAGCTGCGATCAGCAACTTCTGGTCGAGCTTTTTGGCAATCCGTATTTGACCATTGGGAAAAGGTGCCTCAAAAACTGGAAGCGACAAAAATCAAGGAACTTCGGAAAAAGAAAGGTTTACCTTCAGAGATTCCGAGGGCGGAGAGGTTCTCGGAGGAAAACCCATGAATCTAGACGGTGTTCCCCTAAATTTGGATGTCACGCTTTGTTGCGGGCAAGTGTTCAGGTGGGATAAAAAACGCGACTGGTGGTATGGTGTTGTCGGTGGCAAAGCCATCAAAGTGCGCCAAGTCAACGCGGAACTGGATTTTGCGAACGCAGACATGAAGTTCGTCGAAAATTATTTTGCTCTAGACGACGATTTGCAGAAAATCAGCTGTGCAGTTGGCAGGGACGAGCACATCAGGAAAGCGCTTCAAGAGTTATGGGGTTTGCGCATCATCAGGCAAGACCCTTGGGAGTGTCTCATCTCATACATCTGTGCAACGTACAAGAACATACCCGCAATAAAGCACATGCTAATGCATCTTTCGAGGAGATTCGGAGAGAAAACCATTCTGGACGACATGGAGTTATTCACTTTTCCCACCCCTGAAAAGCTGGCGAACGCTTCCACCAAGGACCTGTTGGAGTGCGGTTTAGGTTACCGCGCTAAATATGTACAGGAAACTTCGAAGCGAATTTTCGAAAGTGATTTCGAACTTGAAAGCCTACGACAAGTGTCATATATGCGAGCCAAGAAGCAACTCTGCAACTTCGCTGGTGTGGGTTTAAAAGTGGCTGACTGCGTCCTACTGTTTTCTCTAGGAAAAACTGAGGCGTTCCCCGTGGATCGGTGGGTCGAACGTGTCATCTTGAACCACTATGCCACAAAGTTACCGCGTGAACTGGCGCAGAAACTTGCGCGGCGAAAGGGGCTCTCCAACGCTGACTACACTAAGCTTAACGTTTTCGGCAGAGAATACTTCGGGGAATACGCGGGCTACGCTCAGGAATACCTGTACCATTATGAGCGGGTGAAGACTCAAACATGCAGCGATGCCTGAGTTGCTGAAGCAGCGGAAAACGTTTAAATTTGGTAGAAAACAGCATTAGTAAAGGAAAAGTGTACGGGCCCGTAGCTCAGCTAGGCTAGAGCGCCAGGCTCATAACCTGTCGGTCGGGTGTTCAAATCGCCCCGGGCCCACCACTTGCGTGTTGTTTCTAATGGTCAGCTGAGGAGATTGCACGGGCTGAATAGGCTCTAGGTTCAATGTAACATAACAGAAGCAGCTACATGGTTCTCTTTTCTACTTAGTTTCAGTTCCAAAGCCCCAGTAAACCTAATTATCAAAACACAAGATGCTCAAAAGTCTAACAAAAATTTGTTCAATATTGCTTACTTAGCATTGATACTATTCTTCTCCCAGAGCATAAGACCCAATAGTGAGCTTTTCAGCGCCGTTTCTCTGCACTGAAACTGTGTCTTCGATGCGGACGCCACCATAACCAACAAGGTAAATTCCAGGCTCAACCGTCACCACATTACCCACCTCAAGCGTGTCCTTGCTGTCAGGACTCAAGATAGGTGGTTCATGCACTTCTAACCCGACGCCATGACCAAGACCATGCACGAAATTCTCACCGTAACCCGCATCCCCAATGATTTTCCTAGCAATGCAGTCAACATCCTTCGCTTTAGCGTTCGGCTTCACAGCCTCAAACGCTTTATCCTGAGCAGTTTTCACGGTCTGGTAAATCTTCTTGTGTTTCTCCGAAGGTTCACCTGCCACCAGCGTTCGCGTCATGTCGGAACGATAGGACTTATATGTGGCACCGACATCGACAATCACCAAATCGCCTTCACGAATTTTCCTGTCAGAGCAACCTCCATGAGGAAACGCTGAACATAGACCAGACGCGACAATCGTTTCAAAAGCCGTGCCATAAGAACCGTGTTTCCGCATGGCGTACTCGATCTCAGCTGCCACCTCATACTCTCTTATGCCCGGCGCCACAGTTTCATAAGCAACGCGCATGCCTTCGCTAGTTAAATCCGCAGCCTTACGCATCAGCTCGATTTCTCTGGCGTCCTTAACTTTGCGGAGTTCCCGAATGTAACTGTGGTCAGTCATAAGCATTTTTTCGTCTCCTAACCGCTTGGAGAGGAAGCGCCAGTTTTCAATGTTTACAGCGTCCACCGCCAGCTTTTCAGTTTTGAACGCCTTAGCCTGCTTCACTATTTTATCCATCAATTGTTCGCCGCGCTCCACCAACTCCACCGTAAGCTCGTCCAGCTCTGCCTTTGCCTGCTCATAGTTGACGCCGTAAACGTAAACTACGCTTTCACCATTTTTCGGAATTAGTAACGCGTTTGCACCGGAAAAACCCGTTAGGTAAGTTATGTTAGTGTTACTTAAAACTAAGTATCCATCGAACTTGTTTTCTTTGAATGCTTTTTGCTTTAAGGTGTTTATTCTCTTCAAAGTTTTCGCCGTTAAGTAGAATTGCTGGGTGCTAGGTTTAATGCTTTCGCTTTTTATCCGCCGCTTACGACTGGCATGAAAATTAAGCGGTCACCGTCTTTGAGTTTGGTTTCCATATCATTCAGTTGGTTAGTCAGTAAACCGTTTACAGATAATATGTAGTAGGGTTTTAAATCAGGATCTTTAGGCTCGTAAACTGATGTTCTGAAGGGTTCACCGTGTTTTTCTGCGAGCAAGTTAAGCAAGTCGCACACTGAGGCGTCGTCTTTCAGTTCGACTTGTTCTGCTTGTTTCAAGTCTAAAGCTTGTTTAACACTGCCCAAATAGTCTACTGTTACTTTCAACAGTGATCACCTCAAACACGTCAAGCATTACAAGTGCTGAAGACGTTATATAATAATTTCTTAACTGAAATAACCCAGTCCAACATCCTATATCACCTGAAAACCGCTTTTTTGTATCGAATTCACCGCTAAAACATATCGGGCGTCTATTCATCAATTTTATACGCGGAAATCCATTAAGTTAATATACTTTTTGTTGACGCTATATAAGCCAATAACACGTTTGGGAGAGAAGAATTAAATGTTTGCTTATGCAGGTAAAATTTTGCGTGTTAATCTTACAAGTGGGAAAATTTCTACTGAACCTTTGAGTGAAAAAATGGCCAAGGATTATATTGGGGGCATAGGGCTTGGCATCCGTTTGCTCATGGATAACTCCAAGCCGGGCGTGGATGCATTTGACCCAGACAACCCAATAATCTACTTGACCGGGCCACTCAGCGGAACCTTGGGTCCAACAGGCGGAAACAGCTACGCTGTCGTGTCTAAATCTCCCGCTACTGGCGGAGTCGGCAATGCTGAATCTCATGGCTTCTTTGGTCCAGACCTGAAACGTGCAGGATACGACGCTGTTATTATCACAGGTAAAGCACCCAAACTATCTTATCTCTGGATTGATGACGATAAAGTTGAAATCCGAAACGCTGAACACCTGCAGTATAAAACTGTTAAAGAAACCGACGATATGATTCGGGACGAGCTTGGCGACTTCTACATCCGCGTCTCAGCCATTGGCGAAGCAGGGGAGAGACTATGCAGGTTTGCAGCCATCATAAATGACGAGTTTCGCGCCATCGGAAGAGCTGGCATGGGTGGAGTCTTGGGTTCAAAAAATCTCAAGGCAGTCGCTGTGCGTGGGACACACGACGTTAATGTCGCAGACTTTGATGGCTTCAAGGAATTCATCAAAATGATTTATGAACGCATGAAGGGTCCGGCCACCAAGAAGTATAAGACTTTGGGAACGCCTCAGAACGTGTTGGTTTTGAATTCTTTGAATGCGTTGGCAACGAGAAATTTTACCAACTCGCAGTTTGAGGGTGCTGAGAAAGTTAGTGGTGAATGGTTGAATGAACATTATGTGAAGAAGATTGTTGGCTGCGCGACTTGTGGTATGCGTTGTGACCATATCGCAGTGGTGCCTGAGGGTCCTTATAAGGGTTCGACTTCGCGTTTGGAGTTTGAGTGTTTGTGGTCTATGGGTCCGTTATGTGGGATTGACCGTTTAGACGCGATTATCGAGGCTATGCGCATCACGAACGAGTATGGCATGGACGGCATATCCATCGGCGTGGTTGTCGCGTTTGCTATGGATTGTTACGAGAATGGCGTGATAACAAAGGAGCAGACAGATGGTATAGATCTCCGTTTTGGAAACGCTGAAGCGCTATTAGATATTATCCACAAAATTGGCAAACGGGAAGGCTGGCTTGGCAATGCACTTGCAGAAGGTGTTGCTAAAGCAGCTGAAATAATTGGCGGTGACGCTTACAAATACGCTAACCACATTAAAGGCTTAGAACTGCCAGGCTACGACCTAAGAACTTTGAAGACCGCCGCGCTCGGTTTCAGTGTCTCGTTCCGCGGTGCCTGCCACCTCCGAAATGGTGCTTACTCGCCTGATGTGAAAGGTAAAGTGAACCGTTTCAAAATTGAGCCAGGAAGAGGTAAAATGATTGTGCCTGACGGTCACGTTTACAACGTTATCGACTCACTGATAGTCTGCAAATTCTCAAGAGGTACATATTATGACGGCTTGAAGGATTTAGCAAACTATTACACTTTAGCAACGGGTATTCCGATGACGCCTGAAGAGCTTGATAAAGATGGCGAAAGAATAGAAAATCTTGCAAGACTTTTCAATATTCGCGAGGGCAAGGGCACAAGAGAGTATGATACGTTGCCTTGGAAGATAAAGAATGCTCCTGTTCCCGAAGAGGGACCAGCGAAAGGTGTGGTAGTCAGCGACGAAGAGCATCAACTAGGCTTGGATGAATACTACGCGGCAAGAGGATGGACCATCGAAGGTGTTCCAACGGTTGAGAAACTTAACGAGCTTGGTCTAGGCGACTACGCTTACATTGTGAAAAACACTGCGAAGGGAGGGAAAGCGTAATGGTGCGCCCTCAAGACAGAAAATTCGTTTCGGCAGACCCTGAAAAATGCGTAGGCTGCATAGTCTGCGAGTACGCGTGCTCGATGACGAACGAGAACACGTTCAATCCCACCAAGTCAAGAATACGCGCGCTACGATTGGGGCCACTTAACAATATAGCGGTAACCTGCCGACATTGCGAAGACCCGGCATGTGTGGCTGCTTGTCCACGTGACGCTTTGCGTCAAGAAGAAGACACCGGAATAATCGTGGTTGACGAGGATGCTTGCGACGGTTGCGCATGGTGCATAAGTGCGTGCCAGTTCGGTGCCATGATGATGCATCCGGACAAGAAAGTGGCGTTCACCTGCAACAGCTGCAAAGACCAAGAAGATGGTCCACAATGCGTCAAATGGTGCCCCGAAGAAGCCTTGACTTTCGTCACCGCACAACAACTCGCACAGAAATCCAGAATAATTGCTGTGAGAAACCTTTTCCAAGATACTAAAGAGAAAAAGGCTGAAAGTAAGTAGAAAACGGCAACTGAATCAACGCTTTTTCCATTCTATTTTTCTGCTTCCGGCGTTATTGTAGTTTTTTGTATGTTAGGGTGAGTAGGAAAAGTAGTACAGCAACGAAGACTATTAGCCCGCTGGTTGCTACGTCGAATGTTGCTGAGAAGAGGATGCCTAAAACAGTGCTTATTATGCTTAAGCCCACGGCGACTATGATTGTTTTTCTGAATGAGAGGTTAAGTTGAAGTGCTGAGAGGCCGGGTAGGACGAGGAGGGCAACAACGAGGATTGTTCCGATGACTTTTATGGAGAGCACGATTGTCGTGGCAACTAGCAGGTCGAAAGCCAGTGAAAGCGTATTGGTTGGTATGCCCATCACACGTGAGTCTTCTTCGTCGAAAACCAGTGATAAGAGTTCTCTGCGGAAAAATCCTAAGAATAGCAAAACAAAAACTCCGAGCAAAGACACAACTAGCAAGTCAAACTGGTCTATCGTCAGTATCGAGCCGAAAAGGTAGCTGAACAGTTCGACGTTGAAACCACCGGCTACGCTTATCACGATTAATCCAAATGAGAAACCCAACGCTAACATGACCGCAATTGCAGAGTCAGAAGGCGCTACGTTTTTTCGTCTCATGTACGATATTCCAAAAACTGATAACACTGAAACTGCGAGCGCGGTTAGTAACGGGTTTATTTCCAGTAGGAGTCCTAGAGCGATTCCACCGAATGCTGTGTGGGCGATTCCGTCGCCTATCATGGCTTCCTTCTTCAAAATCAAGAATAACCCGACTGCTGCGCATGTTGCTGCGGCTATGACGCCGCCAATGAGCGCGTTTTGAAAGAACCTGTATCCTAGCAGGTCTATTATGCTAATGCCTATCATTGTTGAATACTCCATGGCATTCGTGCTTGTGGAATACGAAGTGGAAGTGTTCGCCGTAGGCTCTTTTGAGGAGTGTGTTTGGGTCAAGACTATCGGTTATTTGAGTTATTTCTACATGTTTGTTAACGCACAGGACTTTGGACATTCTGCAGAAGACGGATGTTAAGTCGTGGGTTACTAGTAGTATGGTGGTTCTTCTTTTGGTGTTTAGGTCGCTGAGTTTCTTGTAGAACTTTTCTTGGGTGGTCGAATCAACACCGACTATAGGTTCATCTAAAAAGATGATTTCGGGGTTTCTTGCTATCGCTTTGGCTACGAACACCCGCTGTTTTTGTCCTCCAGAAAGTTGCCCAATGCGCTTGTCTGCGGCTTCAGCTAAGCCCATGAAAGTTATGCTGTCGTCAACGGCTTCCCAGTCTCGCTGGGTGAATCTTCTGGCGACGTTTCCTTTTTTTATTCTGCCGAGCGATACCAGTTCTCTTACGGTTAAGGGGAATTTATTGTCGAAGCTTGTGGCGTTCTGGGATATGTAGGCGACTTTTTCCCAGGATGAAAACTTGTCTATGTCTGTGCCGAAGAGTTTTATGGTTCCGTTTGTGCGTGGGAGGAAGTTGAGAAGTGCGAGGATGAGGGTGGTTTTTCCTCCTCCATTAGGTCCTACTAAACCCACGTAGTCTCCCCTGTGGATCGTGAAGTTGGCGTTTTGGATAACGAGATCTCCTGACCTTTCCACGTCAACGTTTTCAAGTTCCAGAATTGGTTCAGCTATTGATGATTTTTGCGGTTTCATGCTTCTAAACCTGTTTTTAGGTTTTGTAGGTTAAATAATTGTTGTTCAAGGTAGCCTTCGCCGTTGGCTGGTCCCGTGATCAGATATAGTTTTAGAATTTTTACAGTGCGTCCTGTTTGGGTTTCGAGTTCGTTTTTGAGGGTTTGGGCGTATTTTTCGGAGTAGACTGGGTCGACGT
The DNA here is from genome assembly GCA_001273335.1 of miscellaneous Crenarchaeota group-1 archaeon SG8-32-3. Taxonomy (GTDB): domain Archaea; phylum Thermoproteota; class Bathyarchaeia; order Bathyarchaeales; family Bathycorpusculaceae; genus SG8-32-3. The sequence goes on from LFWV01000019.1 coordinate 12,618, forward strand.
AGACGACGTAGGTTTCGTGTTGCACCATTAGGTAATGTATGTTTGCGATTACAGCGGCGCTGGGTTGCTGGTCGGCTGATAAGCCTATTACGCCGTGCTGCTGGAACCCGTACCTGTCGGCGAGGTAGCCGAAGGCGGCGTGGGAAACGAATATCGTGTTCTTCTTTTTATATTCGAGTGTTTCTGTGTAGTTTGCGTCGATTTGTTCTAGGTTATTTTT
>LFWV01000020.1 GCA_001273335.1 miscellaneous Crenarchaeota group-1 archaeon SG8-32-3
GACTAGCATGTCTTAGTCCTATCCCGATAGCAGTGGGGTCCGGCAGGATCAACCGGAGTTAATGGCTCCGTGCTGACCATGCAAGAATGTTTATCGTGTAGTACGTTTTTCGCAATTTTGCCTAACTGGATTTGGAGGGAAAACATTCCACTCTAACGTCAAAGCCCAATTCAGACCTAACAGCATCAGGTCCACATATGTGTCCCCGCAATTGGAGGCCAACTCCGTCATCCCTGTAAGGCGAAATCGCCGTTTCGGTAGGGGTTGAGCCGCCGCCATGTGTTAATTGCGGAGTACTAATAGCTGATTTCTATCAGAAGCATATACAGCTGATATAAACATTTCTTTTCGAACGAGATAAACATTACTGTAAGCAGCTATTTTGGTTTGTGCGGTCTTCATTCGATGAAGAAAGAATGTTCGGTGATGGTTTTTCGCGTTTATTTGTCGCGCGAGAAACTACAGTTGCGACCTGATCATTGTTAGAAGCATTTTGAACTTTGTCACAGCTGTTAGAGCGTGTGGTTCGTTAGCGGGCATGATTGTTAATTCGCCCTTCTTTAGTCGAACTGGCTTGCCTGATATGACTATATCTGCTTTGCCGTCGAGTATGTAAACAATCGCGTCGTAGGGTGCTGTGTGCTCGCTTAAGCCTTGGTCTACATCGAAAGCGAACATCGTTACGGTTCCTGCTTTCTTGTCAATTATTGTGCGGCTCACCACGGAACCCGCTTGGTACTCAATTAAGCCTGTCATGTTTACGGCCTGTGCAATCAGTTTTTTGGCGTTTGAGTTCCCATTATTCATGTTCATCCTCTTGTTAGAGAGTTAACCCGAATTAAAGTCTACTTGTCAGCTGGTTTTTCTTTTTTATCTGGAATGAAGTCCATTGAAATCGAGTTCACGCAGTGCCGAACACTCTTTTTTGTGAAGCCTTCCCCGACGAAAACGTGCCCTAAATGCGCTCCACATTTGACGCAAGTGATTTCCGTGCGAATCCCATCTGCATCTGTAGTACGCTTGACTGCATCAGGAATCTCGTCGTCAAAGCTCGGCCAGCCGCAGCCGGACTTAAACTTGCTTTCAGAACGGTAAAGCGGCGCACGGCACCGTTTGCACACGTATGTGCCCCGCTCCCAAAACGCGTCGTACTTACCAGTGAAAGGCATTTCTGTGCCCTTGTGGACTATGACAGTTTCCTCTTCTGGGGTTAGCTTTATGTATCGCGTTTCTTTCTCAGACATGCTTTCACCATATCAAGTAAGCTATGTTTTCATTGTGTAAAAATTATTCGACAGATAGGCAATCACTTTTTGTATCCGAGAGCGTTACAGCTTTGCTGGGGAAAGTTTTTATTAGCGTGTGGAACTTAACTTTGAACCGTCAAGACGAGGATGATTTGATATGTCCCTGCAAAAAGGAGATTTCATACTAATCGATTACACGGCTAAAGTTAAGGAGACTAACGAGGTTTTTGATACCACACAAGAAGAAGTCGCTAAGAAGGAGCGCGTTTACAAGGAGGGCGAAATTTACGAGCCTAAACTTGTGGTTATAGGCGAAGGCTGGATGCTAAAAGCAGTAGACGAAAGTTTGGAGACTATGAAGCTTAACAAGGCGCAGTCTGTGGAGGTTCCACCTGACAAAGCTTTCGGTCCAAGAGACCCTGAAAAAATCAAGCGTGTTCCACTGAAACAGCTTTTAGCAAAGGATGTGCGCAACCCTACCATCGGAATGCGCGTTGACTATAACGGAAAAATGGCGACCATACGCGCAATCGGTGCTGGACGCGTGCTTCTAGACTTTAATCCACCACTGGCGGGAAGAACCCTTGTCTACGATGTTACAGTAAATAAAAAACTCAGCGTCAACGAGGAAAAAATCGTTGCCCTCATCCACCGCAGGATTCCAGTTGTGAACACTGAAAAATTCAAGTTTACCATCCAAAAGAAAACCTTAACAATAGACATGCCTGAGGAAGCCTTCTATATTGAAGGAGTTCAAATCGCAAAAAGAGGCATAGCCATGGACGTGCAAAGATTCCTGCCTGAACTGACGGAAATAAAATTTGTTGAATCTTTTAGTAGCGAGCCTAAACCTGAAGCTGAAAAAGAGAAGAAAACAGAAGAGAAAAAAGAACCAAAGAAAAAAATAAAAGCAAAAACAAAGGCAAAGCCTAAGGCAAAAGCGGAAGCAAAACCAAAGCTGAAATCAAAAGCGAAAAGCCCGGCTAAAAGCAAAAAAGCTTAGTTTCATTCTCCATTTTTCATAGAGAAATCGGCGTTTTTTGTTTCCACTAAGAATAAATCCCGCTTTTCTTTAACATTATAAGGTTGTTTCTTTTAGTAAGAGAATAGCCGAGGTAACGGAGGTGAACGAGTAGGATGGATCACACTATAATCCACTTTGAAATTCCAGCCACAGACTTTGAGAAGCTGAGGAAGTTTTACTCTGAGCTCTTTGGATGGAAAATCGAAAAGTACCCTGGATCAATGGAGTACTGGATGATACAGACTGTTCCCGTCGACGAAAAGGGGATGGCGCTCAGGCCAGGAGTAAACGGTGGCATAGTTAAAAAAGAAAGACCAGAGCAGAAGCCTGTGAACTACATTTCAGTTGAAAACTTAGACGAGTCAATAGAGAAAGTCAAAGCTCTTGGCGGGAAAATGACGTCACCGAAGCAGGAAGTTCCCAACGTCGGATGGATTGCTTCAGCCGCGGATCCAGAGGGAAACCAGATTGCCTTGTTACAGCCACAGCGCATGTAACTCTTCTTCTCTGGTTCAGTTGATTACTCCAGTTATTTTTGCAGCTTTCTCGCAGGCTTGACGGTTCAATTTCAGCTTGTGAAGAATCGTGTACCTTTCGGGGCGTATTGTCGCCGCCATTTCTAGGGCTTTAACTAAATTTTCGTCTTTCACTCCTAGTTCAGCTGCCGTTGTCGGCGCGCCTATCTGCTTGAGGCTGTCTCTGATGCGCTTCCATTTTGCTTTGTGAAGGTAAGCGGATAAAACTGAACCCACACCGCATTGTTCTCCATGCATGGCGTGAGGGCAGCTAACCATATCCAATGCGTGACTAAACAAGTGCTCTGAGCCGCTACATGGGCGGCTGCTTCCCGCGATGCTCATGGCAACACCGCAGCTTATTAAAGCCTCAAGAAGCACTCGTAGACCCTCATCGTTTCCAGGTTGGATGAGCTCGGCGTTTTCTATTACTAGTTTTGCGCTCATTAGAGCAAGGCTAGCAGCGTATTCGCCGTAATACTCGTTCTTTTCTGCTTTTGCCAGTCGCCAGTCTTTAACAGCTGTGAATTTTGAAATTGCGTCTCCACAACCGCTTATGACTGAGCGCCATGGAGCGTGCGCTATTACATCTGTGTCAGCGATTATTGCCAAAGGTGCTTGAGCCATAATAGAGTAGGGTTTATCGAGTCCTTTGACGGAAGCCAGTGGGCTTGCTATGCCGTCGTGGGATAGTGCGGTGGGTATGCTGATGAACGGAATACCTTGGCGTGACGCGCTTAGTTTTGCAGCGTCGATTTTAGTTCCGCCGCCGACACCTATGAGGACTTTTGGTTTGCCCTCCTTTATTCTCTCTTCAACCATTAGAATATCCTTGATGGTTACTGTTTTAACGAGAAGAGTGTCTACGTTCAAGCCTTTTTGCTGGAGGAGATCACTAACCTGTTTTCCAGCAATCTCGCAGCTTTTTGGACCTGCAACTATCAAGGCTGATCCACTTAGACCTAACCTCTTCGCGACTTCGGTAACGCGCGTTAAGGCTCCTTTCCCAACGATTACTTCTCTTGGAAGCTGCATATAATGATAGGGTAGAGACAAATCGACCACTATTCAAGTTGCGCAGTCATAAATTTGGTAATATAAGGTTTAAGCTTTTTGAAAATAACCTGTATTACTGAACTATAGCACATGAGAATACGAATGAAGAACCTTTGTTTTTTGAGAGACATGAATTGCTGGTTTCTGCTTTGGTTGGCTATTAGGCGGTAAATAGGCTGTTTTATACTTGCTGAATGGGAAAACCGCGTTTCCTATTTAAATGGGTACCGAAGAATCTAGGATGAAATACAGATCAGGAGCATTTCAGCTAAGAAGCCAGTTCCTTGATTAGCTCTTTCGCGCGATCCATGCGAATTTTCCGTTCCTTTACCATCCTTTCAGCTACGGTGTTTATCATTTTTCCAGTGGCACCTGCTGCCACCGCGATGTTTCTCGCGTGGAGCGACATATGACCACGCTGAATACCCTCATGTGCTAACGCACGTAGTGCACCCAGATTCTGGGCTAACCCGACAGCCGCCAGCACTTCCCCGAACTCGTTGGCTGTTTCTACATCGAGGATTTTTATGGCGATTTTGGCTATAGGATGAGTTCGCACGGCGCCGCCAATTAGCCCCACAGCCATGGGCAACTCAATCATGCCTTTGAGGTCACCGTTTTCGGTTTTCTCCCATGTGGAAAGTGAGGTGTATTTGCCGTTTATGGCGGCGTAGGCGTGGGCACCTGCTTCTATGGCGCGGTGGTCGTTTCCCGTGGCGAGGATGACAGCGGTTATGCCGTTCATGGCACCTTTGTTGTGTGTAGCTGCGCGGTAAGGGTCTGCGGCTGCGAAGGCTGAAGCATTTACGATGCCGTCAACGACTTCTAAACCGCCTACGGCTTCTTTGGGCACTGTACACCATGCTCGGGCTAAGCGTTTTGTGGCCAGGTTGCTTATTATCCTGAGGTAAACGCGACCACTCGTGATTTGCTCTATCAGTGGTGCCACGGCTTCAGCCATTGTGTTAACAGCGTTTGCGCCCATGGCGTCTCTGCAGTCTACGTGTAACTCCACTATAAGCATAGCTCCGACCGCTGTTTTGATCACTTTTACGTCGATGTCTTTTGCTCCACCCCCCAACGAAGCCAAAACTGGGTCTTGAGCGTTCGCTTTTGCTATGATTTCCTGTTTTGCCGCTAAAACACGATGTTTAGCCCCTTCTGGGTTTGCTATGTCAACCACTTGTATCTGACCTACCATAACTGGGGGTGTGCTGCTGGTGTGGAATCCTCCACCTTCCCGGACCATTTTCGCCGCGTAACTTGCAGCCGCCACCACAGAAGGTTCTTCGATAGCCATGGGAATTAGGTGATCGCGGTTGTTGATGAGGAAGTTGACACCTATGCCCAGTGGAAGGGGAAACGCGCCTACTACGTTTTCTATCATGCGACCAGCCGCTTCCAGCGACAAAGATCCAGTGTTTTGCAGCAAAGCGCATTCTTCATCGGATAAATCAGCAAACTCTTTAACAAGCGCCAAGCGTTCCTTCGGGCTGAGCTTGTAGAAACCTGAAATCTGAGATGTTTTATTCATGGTAAGGTCCAGCCCCAGTTCATTCAGAGCTAAGACAAGGTTTACTTTAGACTTTTTAAATCTTAACAAATTTTGTCCATTGGAGTACAAACGTTACTATATAGGGGAGTATAGATAGAGTGCTGGGTTGGGAATTTTTAGGCGAGCGAAAACACACGAAGTAAAACATCTAATATGGCATCGCAACAGCAGAAATACCCAAACGCTTTTTGATCTCCTTAGCCAAAGTCACGCCATGACTTACCCGGTAATTATCTGTAATTACCCGCTTAGGATTACAGAGCTTCACATACTCTAGTAAGCCATTAAAATCCGAATGATCACTTAACGCAACTAATGTTTCTCGCTTACCGATCTGCCTACAAGGCGACCGAAACTCCCACCCACTAACACAAATACGCGAATTATCCAAACCCACTTTCTTCCGAGTGTTCATATGATAAAACGCGACACAAGGCAAATTTTCATCCAACAATTCCTTACCCTCTTTCTCAGTTGAAAGTGTAAACTCACCAAGCTGCATACCATGTGCCTTACAAATCTTAGAAACATGAAACACCCGCTCAGGCATAACAAATGGCACACAAACATCAGCACGACGGAGAATCTCCATAACCTCCTGAAGCTTACCATAATAACCAAAAACGTAAACCGCGCCATCCCTGAGCCTCTTCTCAACCATGGAAACCAGCAGCTCCTTAATATCCACCTTAAACGCGCGCCTAAACCACGGGCTACCATAAGTCGCCTCAACCACTAGGGTGTCACAGTCCAGCAAAGGTTCCGTGCCATCAACCCTGAAGTCACCCGTGTAAGCAACCCTCATGCCCTCCGAGTTCTCCACCAAAACCTGAGCTGCACCCAAAATGTGATCCGCTTTAACAAGCGTCACCCGTTCGTCACCATATTCAAATGGTTCACCATAATCCAAAAGCTTCACTACGTAATCACCAAGTGGCAGCGAACCGTTAACGACTTCGACAAGATCTCTCGTAGCCATGGTCATCAGAACCCTATCGCAGTTCTTTAAACTCTGCCTTAAACCAACCAGGTGGTCTGCATGGGCGTGAGTAACTACCCGCAGGGGTCTGTCGGCGTCAAACGCGTCACAAGCTACTGAATCACCTAGTAAAACTGCACCCCGCTGACTTACCGCAGCTTTTTCTGTCAAACATTTTCCTCCAAATTAGGTTGTCCTTGCTGTAAGCCAATCAATGAGTCGCCGGGGGTCTTCACATGCAATAGTAACTTTTATCGGACCCAGCGGAGATTCAGACATCTCCTCTGAGAAAGAGATGTGACCGGCAAACGCTACTTGCTTGTTAACGCAAAAACTAATAGTGTTTTCCCTTTTACCTCCAAGAAACACTTTTCTGGCAGCAGCACGAATGCGATCTAAACTGAGCAGATTACGAAATTTAATTAATGCTTCTTGCCCTTCAGCTTGAGCGTATAGTATGCCACCCTTATAAGACGTTTCTATCTCTGCGGATGTGTTACCGAAGATGTTTGCCACTGCTTTCTCCACTTTGCCTTCATCCTCGGTCGGGTTAATTTCCGTTTCAACAGTAACTGTTATCTCTTCCATTTTCGTTCAATTCTCCAAAAGACTCTTTTTGCTTTGGCCTTTGCAGTGTCCCTATTATTCTCGTTAACTATTATATGCTCAGCCATCGCTATGGCGTTTCCCAAACCTACACTGAGCTCGCGCATGTCACGTTCATGGAAAAGTTCCCAGCCGTCTGGGTCATCGCTTCGACGTCTGCGGTTAAGGCGGTTAAACCTTGCTTCTGATGAAGAATGCACCGCTATTAAGCTGAATTTGGGAAAATGCTTTTTGAACGCGTCAACTTCACTTAGGCTCCTGATTCCATCTACAATCACTTTCCTACTTCTTTTCCGCTCTATTTTCGGAATGCACTTTTCAGCTACAACGCTGGCGCCACCTTTCTCCCGCAGCTCAAGCATGACTCTCCCAATGTTTTTCGGGTTCATCTCCAACCCGCGTTTTTCTGTTTCTTCTCTCACCACGTCGCCCATAACAACGACGCCATAACCTTCTAGGCGAGCAGCAGCTACCACAAGAGACTTGCCAGAACCAGGCATACCAGCTAAACCAATAACAATTTTATCAGCCGTTATTTTACACCCTTTTTAATTCTTACAATAGCAACATTCAAAACTAAAAAGCGTTTTTCCTTAATCAGAATTTTGCTAAAGGGTGCTGCTCAAGTTGCAAATAACTAAACAACTCTTATTAATAGGAAAACCCAACTCCAGCCGACTTGAGGGGTTTCAAATTCCACCCCGCATGCCAATAAGCTTCAGCCAATTTTTATGGCGCCATTACTCAATAGAATATGTGCAAAGTACCAAAAGACAGAAATTTTTCGGGGATTGTATTTGAATGGGAGATTGAAATAAATGGAGACTAAGATTTTTGCAGCTATTTTGATCATGTTAATAATTGGATTAGTCAGCGGATATTTTATTGGTAATATCTTTCAACAAGATCAAGCTCCAAGCTTACAGGAAGAATTAGACAACAAGAACCAGCAAATCGCAAGCCTGCAAACAGAGGTTCAAGATCTGGAAGATCAAATAGATAGCAAAAATAATCAAATCACAAACCTGCAAACAGAAATCCAAACACTACAAGAACAGGCAACAGCTTATAGTAGTCAAATAACAAGCCTGCAGGAAGAGATTCAAACTTTGAATAGCAGAATCTCAAGTCTCCAATCAGAAGTTCAGAGTCTAAACAACCAGATAAACCAAAAGAACCAGCAAATTGCAGATTTAGAGGTAGAAGTAGAAATAATGCGAATCAGCATTGAAATAGAAGGGGTCACATGGGATGCTGTAGCTGATACTGTAAACGTGACGGTGAGAAATACAGGAGGGGTAAAAGTGACTGTGGGTGCAATAAGTCTTAAGGAGACTTCTGGAGAGACTTGGTACTCAGATGCTTCTATAGAAGCAACTGGAACCATAGATGCGGGCGAAGCAATGATTCTTATATGGGATGGGGCAGGGCTCGGTTTTGATCTTTTTCCCGCTACTTCCTATACTATTCAAGTAGATTATTATTCAAATTATACTGCACAATACTCTGGAGTAACACCCGAGTAGTGAGTCATTTCATGTAGAAAAAAAGGTAGATTATACGGATGATATATCAGCTTATATAAGATCTTAAAGTCCAGTGAAAAAAGGGGAATTATAGTAATATGACCCACTTTTCAGAAAGAACTATTCAAGGTCTCTTTTGCATGTTCTCAGAGTGGAGCTGAAGATGATCCGTTTCAATCTCTACTAGAGCTTTGAAAAATTGTCTCAATTGAAGTTCAGAAGCTTCTATAGCAAATTTTGCATAAGCTTTAATAGCTCGGTCTTCCCGATCCCAGCCCTCTTGAGTATTTTTTTCAAATTCATTAGAACAAGGAACTGGAGTTAGCTCCGGTTTCTCAATTCCAAGAAACTTCAGTATTGCATCAGCATGTTCGTTCTCAACTTTTTTTAGAGCCTTAAACTTTGCATAGCCATACTCGTCACCATTTCTCTTAGCAGCATTCATTGCGCACAGATAAAACGCTGTGTTATTCAATTCTAATTCTAAAGCTGCCTTTAGATTAGCTCTTGATACATCACTGATTTGAAAAAGGTATTCAGAGGGATTCCATTCTTGAGCTGGAACAAAATAGCTTCCAAGTGCACCACAAAAAGGGCATCTTGATGGAGGTTCTTCGCCAATGTAAGGGTCTCTACATACTTTGCATCTAAACACTCTTACTTTTCCCATATTCTTCACCTAACAGGAACATTCAATAGATTTCATAAGAAGTGACAAATAATTCTTTTTCTGTAATGGGTGAATTTGCATGGAATAATCACAAAATGGGTGTATGCGGGTGCCATCTCCACTTGTTCTTGGGTTCAAATCCCGCCCGCTCATTTGGATTTGCACCAAGATATTAAGATAATTTTATTCGAATAATTCATTCGACTAACAAGAGGGTGATGAAATGCTTTGTATTAGGACACTAACTGTATTAATTCGTTAGTTAGCTATATTTATAAAAGCATTTATGAGAGGTAAATGTGAAAAAATACCCGAGGGAAAAGAAATGCCTAGTTCAATAAGAAGCTTCTTAGCTTTTGACATTGAAAACGATACGGTTTTGAACAGGCTCGCGACGGCGCAAAAATATCTGATTCAAACGAGGGCGGACGTTAAACTCGTAAAGCCACAGAACATACACATCACCGTCCGATTTCTCGGAAACATCAAGCCAGCAATGGTTGAAAAAATCTTTAGAGAAATGAAGGAAGTCCATTTTTTCCCATTCAACGTGCAAATCAAAGGTTTAGGCGCATTCCCTAACCCAAGCTACCCACGGATCGTTTGGGCTGGAATAACTGAGGGCGCAGACCAGCTAAAAAGCGTATTCAGCCATCTGGAACCCCGGCTGCGCGATTTAGGTTTCACCCCCGACTCAAAGGGCTTTAGCCCCCACTTAACAATTGCCCGCGTACGCTCAGGAAGAAACAGACAGCAACTATCCAGGTTCATTGGTGAAAACTCAAGCTTTGAATTCGGATCTGTTAACGCAAAGTGTCTGCGCCTCAAAAAAAGCGAACTAACACCAAGAGGACCAGTTTACTCAAATCTTAAAGAGTTCTGCCCCCAACAATAACTACAAGGAAATCACCAATGGAGAAAATAAACACGATCAGCAAAGAAATCTTGGCGAAAATCACACCCAGCCAAGCGGACAGAGTTAAAATAAAGGCCTTAGCTGAGGCACTACAGCAGAAAGTAACCCTTGCCTGCCTAGAAGAAGCCGTCAGCGCGACGGTGCGGGTTGAAGGCTCAGTCGCTAAAGACACTTGGCTAAACGAAGAACCGGAAATTGATGTTTTCATGCGCTTACCAACCAAGATACGTCGCAAAGATCTAGGCGAAATTAGCTTGAAAATAGCGCGAAAAGCTACCGAAGACGCCAGTCTACGGGTTGAACGTTTCGCGGAGCACCCGTATTTGGAAGCGTTCATTGACGATGTCCGATTGAACATTGTGCCCTGCTACGACGTGAAACTCGGCGAATGGCTGAGCGCCACTGACAGAACGCCTTTCCACACGGACTACGTGAAAGAGCACTTACCAGAAAGATCACGCGGCGAAGTACGTCTGCTCAAAAAGTTCTTGAAAGGCGTAGACGCGTACGGTGCTGAAATAAAAACAGGTGGCTTCAGCGGTTACCTCTGCGAACTCCTAATAATTCACTACAAATCCTTCATTGCAACGGTGCGCGCGTTTGCAGTTTACACACAACGAGACGCCATAGACATTGAAGGCTACTATTCAGACAAAAAAGAAGCGCTGCACCGACTCTTTCCAGAACCATTGGTAATAATCGACCCCGTGGATGAAGCTAGGAACGTTGCGTCCGCGGTCAAGCCACAGAAACTCGACATGCTTGTTGGGGCAGCTCGCGCTTTCTTAAAAACACCTGATGTACGTTTCTTTTACCCACCCAAAATCAACGCGTTAACCCCCGAAGCTTTGGATGTATTGCTGGAGAACTATGGCGCATACCTTGTATTCTTGACACTTGGAAACATTGAGGCTGTTCCCGACGTTTTATGGGGGCAATTGTACAAGACGCGACGGGCTTTGCGGAAACTTGCTGAGCTTAACGACTTTTTAGTCCTCAGGGACGCGGTGTGGAGCAATGAGAAAACACTCAGCGTATTTGTCTTCGAGCTTGAGCAACGTATCTTGCCGGGAGTTAAGAAGCATTTTGGACCGCCTCTTAAACGTGAAAAAGAATGTACCAACTTCTTGTCTAAATACGCAAGTAACGGTGACGTGGTTTCTGGACCTTACCTAGAGGATAGCAGATGGGTGGTGGAGTTGCAACGTAAGTTCACTGACGTTGTTGAGTTTCTAAGGACGAACCTGAGAGACGGCGGCAGAAACATAGGGGTTGCAGAGTTAATTTCAAAGGCGTTCAGGGAGAAACTTGAAGTTCTGGTCAACACCGAAGTATTAGAGGTCTACAGGCATAACAAGGAGTTTGCAGAATTTTTAACAGATTTTCTGTCTGGTAAGCCTTTCTGGCTAAGACTAGCATAAGCTTAGCGCTAACAGTATTGCGCCAATTAACCAGCAGTAGAACGCGAATAAGTAGAATTTCTCACCTGCCAGAACCCTCCACAGCAGTTTCAACGCAAAATAGCTGACCACCATGGATGCTGAGATGCCAATGAGGATTTCTGTCCAGCCAACACCTAAAAGCGTTAGAGTTTCATGTTGTACGTACAGGGTTGACCCTAAAGCGCCGATTACCGCGGGAACAGAAAGCAGAAAAGAAAACTTGAAGGCTTTCTTGCGTTCAACTCCAAGCAGAAGTGCCGTGGCTATTGTTAAGCCGCTTCGCGATATTCCAGGGATCAAGGCTATTCCCTGAGCAGTACCTATTGCAAGGGCTGCGAGGTAGGTTATGTTTTCGTTTTGTTCCCTACCTGTTTTTGAAAGGTAAAGCACAACGCCACAGGTTATGAAAGCGCCTGCTATGGGCAAGTAACTGTTGAAGACGGTTTCTATGGTGTTGGTGAAAGTGAAGCCTACTCCTATTAGGGCTGTAGGGACGGATCCGACGATGATTAGGGGGATCAGTTTTCCGTTTTCCGATTTGAAGGCTCCTTTTGCAAGCGCAAAGAGGACGGTTTTGATGTCTTCTCTGAAAAAAAAGAGTATAACTGTTAGCGTTCCCACATGCAAGGTTACGTCAAATAGCAGAGGCAACGTGAAACCTAGGAGTTGCTCGGTTATTCGGAGATGGCCTGTGCTGGAAATGGGAAGCCATTCTGTCACGCCTTGGATGAAACCTAGTATTAATGCTTGTATCGGGTCCATGTGTAACCCGCTGTTTTTCGCTTGGTTATTGTGTAACGGAGTGATACCAGCTGATTATATACTCGGGTAGCTTCAGTCCTCTTTGGCCCAGCCTTTCCGCTAACTTGACAGGTAAGGGGCTTAAAACGTAAGCTGCTCTTGTGTAAAATCGCCGCGGTTTCCCTGGTTTCACGTCTTCCTCTAAGACTATTTCCAGATCTGCTTTCTTTGCTAGGGTTGAATCTTTTGTGCCGGTTATCCCCAGCACGGTACCGTTGAACTTTTTCATCACGTCCGCCCAGAGGATGACCGGTTTGGTTTCTCCTGTATACGATAACAGGATTTCAAGGTCTCCGGCCCGTGGGTGAGGAGTGTTAACGCCTCTGGTCACGTACACGTTGTCGCCTAAGAAGCTTTTAATGTGGAAAAGCCTGACGGCGGTCATATTGGCAATTTGGT
>LFWV01000021.1 GCA_001273335.1 miscellaneous Crenarchaeota group-1 archaeon SG8-32-3
CGCCTTTCTAAATTGCTCCACTTGTGCGACAACAGTGTATCCAGCGGCTTCCGCTAGTTTTCTAAGTTCTTCTAAACTTGACGGTTCGTCGCTTCGCCGTCGTTGTACTATGATTGCTTTCGTTCCGTGTTTTCCTCCTCGCCTTTCTTGTTCAGCTGTATCAGGTCGCCTAAAGTTGTTCCCCGATTTGGCGATTTAGGAAAACCCATTGAGACTTTTTCTTCCTTTATTGGAACAAGCAACTTGATTTTCAAAACGTGCTCAAGCTTCGTAACAAGCTGGTTGTTAGGCGTCATCTTTCCAGTCTCAAGTTTGCTTAAAACAGAGGCCTTCTCGTTTATTTTCTTGCCAAGTTCCTCATGGGAAAGACCTAGCTTTTCTCGTGCCTGTCGAATCTTCGAATCATAACCTTCTACTATCTCTCTAGTAATGTCCACTTTGGCTTGCGGTGGCTTCTTTCTCTGAATAAAAGGCATAGGTGCTGAAGTTTTCTTCGGATTTCTCTGAGCAGCCTCTTCTTCCCGGATTATCCTTCCATGTTTTGAACATTCAATGCACACTGTCAGCTTGGCGCCTTCAATTAAGGCTCTGATTGGAGCGCCGTGGATTTTGCGTCCGCAGACTTCGCATCGCAACGATTTGTCACCTAGTTGTCTTTATTATAAAGTAATGTTTATACTTGTCGAATTGAAACTGGATGAATTCTGGTGAAAAAACGTGGAAAAAGCGTTGAGCCGCATTAGAAGTATAGCGGACTACCAGTTCGGAAAAGGTGTAGGCGTTAAACTGTTTCCTGAAAACGTGGACATAACTTACTCGAAAGCCACTGGCAGAATACGCTACTTGTACCTGAACGGCGAAAGACTGGCAACACTTCGTCCCACCGATGGCTTGTTTTCCCTAAGCATTATCGCTGCCCAACTCGTAGCTGAAAACCATGACTTAGCTAAATGCTTCGTCACGGTCCAAAGTGACGTTTCAGACTTCATCGCTGACGGTCGCGATGTGTTTGCTGTGCACGTTGTCAAGGTTGATGATGAAGTCCGCGCTAAAGACGAAGTTATTATCCTCGATGAAGACCACCACGTTTTAGCGGTTGGACGAGCCTTGCTTTCTGCCTCAGAGATGAAGGCTTTCAAGACTGGCGTAGCCGTCAAAGTTAGACGCGGATGCAAAAAAGAAAGTTAAGTATATGAATCCCTGCTGCAGAATAGTCTATGGAAGCGATTTGTTATGCATAGACGCATGAATCCTCGAGAACAAAGGCGCATGATGCAGCGCATGGGCATGAACATGGACTCTGTTCCTGATGTTGAACAAGTCATAATAAAAACCGGTAGCAATTATATAACAATAGAACAACCTGAAGTTGCAATTCTGGAAATGCAGGGGCAAAAAATCTTTCAGGTTATAGGCGGAAAAGTCACGGAGAAAGCTCCTGAACGCGCTGCTGCAAGTGTCTCTAGAATTTCTGTTTCTGAGGCAGATGTGCAGTTAGTAGCTGACCAAACAGGCAAAAGTGTGGATGAAGCCCGAAAAGCCTTGGAAGAATGCGAAGGCGACTTGGCGAAAGCTATACTTCTGCTCCAGTCATGAAGCAACAACTATTTACTGTTCACGTTGCGTGGAATTCCTCTCGGTCATATGCAACAGGTACAGTAAAAAAAGTCCTGTTGATTGCAAATCTGTTTTCGCATAAGTGCAGAGTTTAAACTGAAGGCTTTTAGACTCACTGATAAACAAAACTATTCAGATTTCTTGGTGCCATTCAGCGATAAGAGTTGCTTTAGATCTTTCTTCATCAGGTTTATCCATCCTTGTTCAAAATGGAAAGAAGCGTTATCGCTGATTACTCTAATCCTGCAGTCGCCTTTGCAATCAGACTCCTTTTCAGGAATTTTTCCGCATTTCACTTTGCACAAATCATTAACGTATTGGTTTATTCGGAGGTACAGCCTTTCTGGCTTAAACTTTGGCATATATCCTTCCGAGATTCTTTGAATATCATTATGTATTAATTCCTGTTTTGCAGCATCTGTGAACCTTTTTCCGAAAAGATAAACTTTATCGTAATCTTCAAGTTCTATAGCTTCCAGCATCTTTCTAACAGTGTCTATCCCAATGAAACCGGATTTCGACTTTGTTTCCACTATTCGTAACAGAACTTTTTCTTTTGACGCCGTATCCAAGGCGATGATGTCTATTCCTTCATCACACTTTTCTCTCTCTTCACAACTGTAGTTCCGCATAGCCATGAATAATTCGGCTTCATCTTGAATACTCACTCTTAATCCTCCTTTTTTCGTGATTAAATAGACGACAAATCAATAAAACTCGGTTATCGCCTAATAATCTAAAATGTTTATCCAATAACTCAATGTATATTCTCATAACAATTAATATACCCTTCTATAAACAACGATGAAAAACTTGTTTAGTATTGTTCCAAATCATTCTATAGTAAAGAGCTCAGAGGGACTGCGTTGAAGCTGATTAAAAGCGCGTGATTTTTCCCTTTTTTGGTCATAACCTTTAAATCTGATGTTCGAGCTTCTTAGCTCGAATTGAGAAGGGATTTGCATTTACAATTAAAACTAAACAGTTAATTGTAGAGTTAAGGAAATTTCTATTTTCAATTTTAAATCAACAGAAGGAGAGGTGATTTTACACGCCACAAAAAAGAACGTTTGAAATTACATGTGATGAATGCGGCAAAACCGCCATAGTGCCTTTTAAACCTAAAGAAGGCAAACCTGTTTACTGTGGTACATGCTTTTCGAAACGCGCCTCAGATAGACGAGGACGTTCCAAGTTGAACTTCAGTTTTGACTCAAAAAACGCGTGGGCAAGGCGAGACCACGGTTTCAAGGGAAGAAAAGAGGAAGAGCCAGCTAGCATTTTCCAAAAATACTGATGTGAAAATGTTAGAAAGGGTGTAATCCTGTAATAAGGTTACAAATCAAGTGGTTTTTAGATTGAGTTATTTCTGCACATTTGAACCTTAAGGCTAGAAACTGTAATTAGAGAAAGCGCTTTTCATGTTAGTTTTATAGTTAATTACTGTGCAATCCGAAAAACAAAAGCAGACAACCGATAATTACTAATGTAAGAGCTATTGCCATTCCGAAAATGTATGTGTTGAATCCTGAAAGGAACCCAAAACCTAAATCTGCGAATGTTCCGATTGCGGTTAGAAGTGCTACAAATACACCTGCCAATATGAAAACGACTGCTATAACCAGGGTGATTGCAGTACTGTATTGGTTACTCATTTTCCAATCGCTCCTATGGAATATATTTTAAATTTGCTGTTGCAGCGATCCCGTCATTTTGAATAAATATTACACTGAATAAGCTCTTAAAAACTCTGAATTTTGGCTCTAAATTGTAAATACCCGCATTTCGGTGAAATAGTTCTATATACCAGTTATCCCATTACGTGTTTCATAGGGGCCTGGATGGAAAAACAAACTTTTGATGTCGCAGTGGTCGGTCATTTCGCGATAGATACTATTTGTCTACTGAGCCGTTCTGCTCCCTTTGTTGTTTTGGGTGGTTCCGTAACCTACGTTTCTTTTGTAACAAAACGTTTAGATGGAACGGTCTCCGTGATTTCCAAGGTTGGCGGGGATTTCCCTCAGGCTTACCTGTGGTGGCTTCGGGAAGAAGGCATAGACCTTTCTGGCGTCGTTAAGCTCAAGAAGAAAGGGACAACACGTTTTGACTTGAAATACAGCAAAGACTTGTCAAAAAGAACTCTTAAGCTACAAAGCAAGGCAGCTCCCATCAAGTTGAGTAACTTGCCAAAGTCTCTGCAAGCAAAAGCTGTTCACATCGCGCCTATTGCGGGCGAAATCTCGTATGAAGTGGTAAAAAAATTGAAGGGTTGCGCGGAGGTTTTATCCCTTGACCCGCAAGGTTTACTGCGGCGCTTCGGTAAAACTGGAAAGGTTACCTCCAGCTCTTCAGTTGACAAGCGCCTGTTCAGCTTGGTCAACATTTACAAGTCTTCTCTGGAGGAGATAACCGCGCTCACAGGGGAATCCGATATAAACGCGGCTATAAAAGCCATACACGACTTTGGAGTTAAAACAGTCATCGTCACTTTGGGCTCTCAAGGAGCTGTGCTTTCTGTAGAGAAAACGGTTTATAACATTCCTCCCTGTAGCTCCCGCGTGTACGTTGACCCCACCGGCGCTGGAGATGCTTTCATGGGCGGCTTTTTAACCGAGTACACCCGTCAAAAGGATTCTTTTTGGTGCGCTTGTGTGGGTTCTGCCGCGGCTTCGCTGGTTATTGAAGGTATCGGACCTACATTTTTCGGGGAAAAAGAAGAGATTTATCAAAGGGCGCGCTCTGTCTATGAAAAAGAAATTAAGCCATAACGCGTATTGTACTGCGTAAAACTGTGTGAAGGAATGAACCGTTGGGACGCATAGATAAAGGGGTCAAATGCAGCGTGGCCAGCTGTAGCAAGGAAGCTGTACGTTCACTGTCAACTGGAAAAGCAAAGTCTGCCGGGCTAAACGTTGGCGGCAACGAAAAGCGTGTTTACGTCTGTAAAGACCACTACAAGGAATTCAAGAAAAAAACCAAAAAAGACAAGACCATTGATAAGTGGCGTTACGGCACTTAAGGAGAGGTGAGGCAACATGCGATTACTGCAGTTACACTCCAACTACATTGTTTACAAGCCTGTTAAGAAAGAAATAAGCATAGCTGAGGAAGCAGCAAAGGAAGAGAACCGCGTAGAAGATGTCTTGGTCTTGTTCACAGCCGTCGAGACAGGCGACAACTCAGCTACGGCAAAAAAAGCCATAGACGAAGTGCACGCATTCCTCCAAAACCTCAGAGTTAAACGCATTCTGATTTATCCCTTCGCGCACTTGAGCAGCAACCTGTCTAAGCCATCTGACGCACTTAGAGTCGTAAAAGAAATGGAATCCTACGCCAAACAAAAAGACATAGAGACGTACCGTGCTCCGTTCGGATGGACCAAACAGTTCACGCTCTCCATTAAGGGACACCCATTGGCAGAGCAATCACGCTCCTATGCACCCGACACATCAAAAGCAAAGGTACCGCAAAAAATTAGCGAAGAGGAATCCGTTTCTGCAGCTTTGAAAGCTGAAGACACGCTTAGGTCTTTCTGGCACGTTCTCCAAACTGATGGTTCGCTTGTACCTATTGAAGAATTCAAGTTCAAAGGACACACAAACCTGCGAAAGTTCTCTCAGTACGAAATCAAGAAGAGCCGAGCAGTCACGCAGATGCCTCCCCATGTGCCCTTGATGAAAAGACTGGAAATTGCGGATTATGAGCCGGGAAGCGACCCAGGCAACCTCCGCTGGTACCCGAAAGGTCGCTTAATCAAGTCGTTGCTGGAGCAGTTCGTGACCGCTGAGATGACTGCTTATGGTGCCATGGAAGTTGAAACTCCAGTTATGTACGATTTTAATCATCCAAGCTTATCGGACTACTTGAATCGTTTTCCCGCGCGCCAGTACCTACTGCAAAGCGAGGACAAAGACCTTTTCCTAAGGTTCGCCGCGTGTTTCGGCCAGTTCTTAATGGTACATGACACCCAGTTCTCTTACAGGCAGATGCCTCTCAAGCTTTACGAGTTAACGCGTTACAGTTTTAGGCGTGAAAAAAGCGGCGAAGTCTGCGGCTTAAGACGTTTGCGCGCGTTCACTATGCCTGATTGTCACGCTTTCTGCACAGATTTGGAGCAGGCGAAAAAGGAGTTTAAAACGCGTTTTAACCTGTGTATAAGCGTCTTAGGCAGCATTGGTTTGTCTAAGGACGATTACGAGATTGCGTTGCGGTTCACTAAGGACTTCTATGAAGAAAACAAAGAATTCATCGCGGAATTGGCGAAAATCTACGGTAAACCACTTTTGGCGGAAGTATGGAAGGAGCGTTTCTTCTATTTTAGGCTGAAATGGGATGCCAACTTCGTGGATAATCAGAATAAAGCCGCGGCGTTGTCCACGGATCAGATAGATGTTGAAAACGCAAAAAGATACGGAATAACTTACGTTGACGAGAAGGGCGAAAAGCTGAATCCGCTTATTCTGCATTGTTCTCCAAGCGGAGCTATCGAGAGATGTGTGTACGCGCTGCTGGAAAAAGCCTACAGAACCCAACAAAAAGGCGAGTTACCCATGCTTCCACTGTGGCTTTCACCTACACAAGTTCGGCTGATACCTATTTCTGATGGTTTCACGGAGAAAGTTGAGGAAATTGCGAAGAAGATAGCTGCTTGTTGCATACGCGTGGATATTGATGATCGTTCTGCTACTTTGCAGAAGCGAATTAGAGAGGCAGAGCGGGAGTGGGTTCCCTATGTTATAGTTGTGGGGCAGAGGGAGCTTGAATCGGGAGTTCTGGCCGTCAGAGACCGAGAAATGCACGGTAAGGTGCAAAACATCAATATGGATGATTTGATAGCGAAAATTACGGATGAACTCAAGGGTAAGCCTTTCAAGCCTCTTCCTTTGCCGCTTAACCTTTCCAAAAGACCACAATTCTACGGCTAAACAATCAAGAAAACCTATCTGTTGAAAGTACTGCTGGCAGCATTGTATTTTAGAGGATGGTTAACTCGTCCAGAACTACATTATCTAACAGAGATCTTCCCGCAATCTCCGCAGCAACAAAACATGATAGCTCGTCCAAGTTTGTACCAACAATTTCCGTGAATTCTCGAACTTCTATGGCACCAAGCAAACTTTCAGAGCTCCTTGTATGCTGTAAAAGCGTTATTGTCAAGGTGTCTTTATAAACCGCATATTTGGATGCTATTAGAGTTATTGCAGAAACCAGAGTGCATGCCTATTCACAATTCGCCTCTTGGAACTATATATAGTCTATTTAACGTTTTACGAGCTAAATACGGAAAAACTAATATTAATAGTACCTTTTAGGAAGTGTTATGGGTTTCAAAGAATGGATTCTTCCTCAGGATAAGATTTTCTTCAATCTGCTTGAAGAACAAGCTGATCTCGCTGTGAAGGTAGCTGAGTTATTCCAGACTATGATTAGGGAATACGAAAGTTTTGACGTGTTAATCAAGAGAATGAGAATCATGGAGCATGAGGGCGATGAAATTGTCCATAAAATTTTCCGAAAGCTGAACAAGTCGTTCATTACGCCGATAGACCAAGAGGACATTTCCAAGCTCGCTTCTTTATATGATGACGTCATTGACTTAATTGATGCAACAGCAAACAAGATTTACCTTTTCAAACTAGAAAAGCCAGATGACATAGTAAGAGAATTCGCCGACATTATAGTCAGACAGGTTAATGAAGTGAACGCCGCCACAAAACACATAAGAAAAATTAACCAAGCGGAAATAGAAAATAGGTTCAAAGACGTCAACAGTTTGGAAAACGAAGCAGACGACTTGAATGATTTCGCAATTGTAGAACTTTTCAAGGAAAAAGACCCCATCAAAATACTGATAATGAAAGACATATACGAACTCCTCGAGCAGATAACCGACAAATGCGAAGACGTCTGTCTCGTTCTTCAAGATATAGTAATAAAGAACGCATGATCCCATGATTGACATAGTTTTGCCTTTTGCATTGATACTGTCTCTCATATTCGGTTTTTGGACCGGTTTCACAGATGCAGCCTACGCCACCGCAGGCATTATAGCAACCAGAGCTGTCAAAACCAATCAGGCTATAGCCTTATCTGCACTCGGCTCTTTCATAGGCATGGTGTTTTTCGGCTCTGCAGTAGCAGTAACCATAGGAACTGGAATAATAACAGAAGGCTTCGCTTCTGGAGAAGTAATCATAGCAGCATTGTTGGGATCTTTAATTTTTGATTTTATATTCTCATGGATCTACGCGTTGCCCATATCAGAAACCCACGTTCTGGTCGGCGGCTTGATAGGCGCAGGAGTGGCAGCTGGAGGTTTTGAAATTATAGAGCTAGGAGGAATAGTAAGCAAAATTATAATTCCGTTAATAACCTCCCCATTCATAGCAATTATAGTCGCTTACCTAATCACTGTATTGATAATTAGGATTTTCATAAATCAGCCAGCAGCTAAGATGAACAGGAACTTCAAGCGCCTACAGATAGTCGCAACTTTTCTATTTTCGATTACAGATGGAACCAATGACGCACAGAAAGTTATGGGAATCATAACCATGCTACTGCTGTACTACGGCTTCATCTCAGAATTTGTTGTTCCCTTCTGGGTGATAATAGCATCCTACGTCGTACTGACGATGGGAGTAATTTTTGGAGGTTGGCGAATAGTTAAAACTATGGCCACAAAAATAACTCAGATGCAACCATACCAAGGCTTTGCTCGTGACTTATCAAGCTCACTAATACTGGGGGCTGCAGCATTATGGGGAATGCCCGTAAGCTCAACCCACGCTGCCAATGGAACTCTAATAGGAGCAGGCTTAATCAGAGGCTCCAAATCGGTGAAGTGGGGAACAATACGAAACATAATCTGGGCATGGATATTATCTGCACCATTAGCAGCCATCTTTTCTTACACAATATACCACATGCTGCAAACAATAGTCTAGCAATAATAGTTTAAGATGCTGCGTGCCCCTTGCTACTTCCGAGGGAAAACTTGAATTATGATATTCGAGGAGACTTTGACACTCACTTGGTTGCTAGACAAAAAGGAGCAAGTTTTTCGATAATTAATACCTCTTATAATACGTCCAGAAGAGATTGAAGAGTTTTAGATTTTTCAATTCAATTTAAAGAAGAAAATTTAGTTTGTACTGGTGGCCTGATCTTTTCTGATCAGTATAGAAAGCGTGAGAAGCAACACCTTGAAAAGCTGAGGGTAACATAGTCTCACTCGAAACCCAAAACAGCTTGAGCCAGCAGAACCTAAAAAGGCTACTGCTTAAATATCAAAACGTTAAATGAATAAACAGGAAAGGAGAATCTCGATGGACTTAGGCTCATACTTCCTGACTTTAGAATACATCCTCATGGCATCAACGTTTGTTGCTCTAGTTCTGATATTCCTCTACTCGTATTACGGCAAAGAAGAAGAGCAAGCAAACTAGAAGCTAATTTTCACGCTTTCTCATCTTTCTATTCATAACAAAAAACATCACTAGGCTTAGAACAGCCAAGACTGTGCTGAACAAAACTACCCATGTAGCATCTGGACCTGCACCAATTACTATCGGAAACGGACCAACGAAAATAACCACACCTCCACTCGCTGACCCACCTCCATAGAACACTGCGGCAACCAAAATTAATGCTACGCCAACGACAACTAATACGAATCCCAAAATCAACAACAAAAAGAACCCTCTAGATACAGTCATACTTTCCTCAACTATTTCGCAGTTTTCGTGAACACTACTCCCATATTGTCCGCCTTTTCACCTTACCAACAAATAACATACAACCATAGCTATAACAAGCATTACCGCAAGCCCCAAAGAAAGCAGCAAAACAGTTCTAATCGATTTCTCATCTGTCCCGAAAATAATCGGAACGGGACCAATCATTACAACTCCGCCCCCTTTCACTCTACCTTTTTCAGAACCTGAAACAAAAAGCAATACAAAAGCAACCGCGATCACGAGTACTCCAACGAAAATCAATGCTATACCCAGCGTGTAAAGAACTGCAGAGTCTATCACGTATTATTCCCCGCGTCACCATAAAAGTGAATAACGATTTTAATAAACCTAACCAACACTGATTCTCTGCAGGATAAACACAAAAATTTAAAACTTGCTCATCCAATATCGGTGCTGGAACCAGAGAATGATCGAAGAAGAGGTAATTCAAAAGATTCTGTCGAAGCATCCAGAACTAGATAGGGAACAGATTATTGAAAGCTTGGAAGCTGAGAAGGAAAAGACTGGCGGCTTGATAGCTGACGAGACGCTTTTACGGTTGATTGCCGCCAGATACGGAATCGAGTCTATCAAGCGCAAAACCATTCGAAGGCTGCCCATAAGCGATTTGGTTGCAGGCTTGAACGATGTCACGATAACCGGGCGCGTGGTCACGGTTTATCCCCCAAGAAACTTTGAAGGCAAAAGGTCTGGGAAAGTGGCAAACTTGATAATAGCCGATGAAAACGAAACGCTCCGTGTGGTTTTATGGAATCATAACGTTGATTTGGTTGAGTCCGGCGAACTCAAAGCGGGTCAGATTGTCCGTTTCGCTCACGGGTACACCCGTGAAGACCACGAATCCAAAGTAGAATTACATCTCGGCAGAAAGAGCAAAGTTGAAGTTGACCACGAAAACGTCAACGATAAGGATTACCCTTCCCTCGACAAATTCGCAACTAAAATCAACACAATAACCGCGGCACACAGCAACATCAACCTTGCAGGCACGGTGAAAGAGATTTTCCCCACGTCCACTTTCACAAGAAGCGACATGAGCACCGGGACAGTTATGAGGCTAAACATTGCAGATGAAACAGGTGAAATCCCAGTCGTGTTTTGGAACGAAAAAGCAGAGGAAATCGAAAAAATGGTTAAAGTGAACACTAGTTTACACTTGGTGAACGCAAGAGTTAAGGAAAACGGATACGGCGAACTGGAAGTTCACGTTAATTCTTACACTCATGTTGAATTGTCAGAGAGCCTTAACTTTTGAAGCAATAGCGTCGCTCATCTCGCTTGTGGTAGAAGAACCACCTAAATCTTTTGTTCGCACTTTCCCTTCTTTCAACACTTGCATGACCGCATTTTCGATTTTGGCTGCGGCTTCCTTTTCACCCAAGTAGTCCATCATCATCTGCACCGCCATTATTGTAGCCGTGGGGTTAACCCTGTTCATGCCAGTGTACTTAGGCGCTGAACCGTGGACTGGCTCGAACATGCCATAAGAGTCGCCTATGTTTGCTCCTGCAGCTAATCCTAAGCTGCCAGTAACTTGAGCCGCCTCGTCCGATATGACATCTCCGAAGAGGTTAGTGGTTACGATGACATCGTAAGTTTCCGGTTTCTTAACAAGGTGCATAGCCATGGCGTCTATGTGAACATCGTCAACTGTTACGTCAGGGTGGTTTTTGGCTGCGGCTTTAACGGCGTCGTTGAATACGCCGTCGGTTACTCTTAGAATGTTGGCTTTGTGGACGTACGTCAAGTGTTTCCTGCGTTTTTCAGCGAGCTTGAAAGCGTACTCCGCGACGAGTGATGAAGCTTTCTGGGTGATTATGCGCATAGCCACTGACACGCCAGGCGAAACCTTGTATTCTACGCCTGAGTACATGCCTTCAGTGTTTTCGCGCACCACAACAAGGTCAATGTCCGACCTCAAAGCGTCAACATTCGGGTAGGAACGGCAAGGCCTAACGTTAGCGTAAAGATTGAATTTTTTCCTGATTTTTACAGCTGCACTAACAGGTGCGCCCGGCTCTTCAGGCGTTGTCATCGGACCTTTAACGCAAGCATCCGTCTTCTTTAGAAGAGCCACAGTTACTTCAGGCAGATTGGTACCGTATTCTGGTATGCAGTGGTAGCCTGCTTCGCCATAGAGAAAATTAAGCTTCAAGTTGGAGGTGTCTTGTATAGCCTCTAGGACTTTCACTGCCGCCTCGGTTACTTCTGGTCCTATACCATCGCCTTTTAACACTGCAACACTATAAGTTTTAGCCATGACACATTCGCCTTCTGTCTAAATATATACTTTAACTTATCAGTATTCCTATTTTCTGTTGAGGAGTCTATGAGGTTCGTGACTGTTGTACGCGGAAAAGACTATGCTTCCTCATATAAACTACGAATAGTTCCGGAAGAAACGCTCTACCCCTCCTCCTTTCTGCAACTGATTCCTATTAGGATCTAAATATAATGGGACGATTGTGAAGACAGAAAAGCGAGTAAGCTTTGGCAAAGCGCTTGCTCTTTGAAGTGGAGCCTCGAGCGGGCTTTGATCCCGCGACCGCCGCCTTC
>LFWV01000022.1 GCA_001273335.1 miscellaneous Crenarchaeota group-1 archaeon SG8-32-3
AACAGGAATTGTTGCTTCCTTGCCTTTTTTGAGCATCTGTTGTTTTGAATTAGGTTTAAATATCAAACAGTATATGTATACTCAGGTATATCATAAATCTCATAAAACCAAAAAAATATTGGGTTTGAGGGAGATATCTCCACAGTATATGGATGCAATTTTTGAAAGAATCTTGTCAAGATTTTGGCCAAGTGCAGGTCCAATCTGATGTGTAATCTCTTTTATGAATTAACGTGAATCAGGATTTTGTGAGAAGACAAGCACTAATGATGCCTATCTCTAGGAACTCCAATACAAAAAAGGGGGGAGATTGCGCGTGTTACATCATCATTTCTCGGGAATAGGTTTAAATGTGAAAACTTCAAGTAGTAGATGACATAAAGGTACATGAGTGTTCGAAATGAGTGAAATGACTACTGACATCCTTGAACAGAACTTGGGTAAAATTGTACTCGTTCGCTTAAAGGGCGGAAAAAGCCTGCGGGGACGACTGAAGGGTTTTGACCAGCACCTGAACCTTGTTTTGGAAGAAACAGACGACACTACCAACATTGAAAACACGAGGAAACTGGGGCTTATAATCGTCCGCGGCGACAATGTTGTTCTTATCTCGCCTCCGCCTAGGTGACATCCAGTGGGTAAAGGCACGCCATCAATGGGCAAACGCTCAGGCAAAGTCGTGCATATACGTTGTAGGCGTTGCGGAAGACGCGCTTACCATGTGCGAAAAAAACGGTGCGCAGCCTGTGGCTACGGAGAATCTGCGACCATACGAAAATATTCGTGGCAGACGAAAACGCTTCAAAGGCAAAGAATAGCCTAAACGCTTTCTATTTAGCTTAATTATGTTTTTGCAATACATACATTCTTTGCAGTAAGAGCTGGTTTGCACAAAAACAAAGACGGAGTTTGAATTGCTTACTAGTTTGTAGTTCCGTAGTATCCTTTGTCGATTTTGACGAATATTAGCGGACCTTGGCTTTGAGCCATCCCCCGTGCTTTTCTTAAGACATTGTTTACGACAGTGAATAGCCTTTCTTTATCTTTGAGATTTCTGACGCGTTTTTCGCCTAGCTCCATTTTTAGAAGGTTCTCTGATAGGATTTCGGTGCCACAGATTTCGCCGTTTTTAATGAGAGTAGCAATCACAACCTCTTGGATTTCTTGTTTTCGTTCAAGTTTTTTCCAAAGAGGCTCAGCACTGCGAAGGTTTTTTGACACTTTGCGCCATTTATTAGCATTTTGTTTACCTATAAGCAGTTTGACACGCTGTTTCCACTTTTTAAGCCATATCCCCGTCCAAACGGTTAAGAACTCCTCTAGTTCAGCAGGGTTTTCTTTGAAGAGCTTCTCCAGTTTCTCCACTAGTTCGCATTGGCTTGCTTCTTTTCCTATGAGGTCCCAGTGGAATTTTAGGAAGTTTGTGAAATCTTGGCAAGCTACTTGTAGAACTTTGCGGTCTGAGCCTGTCACGTCTAAGGCTGGATCCGCTTCTTTCAGTTTCTCCCCTACCATTATTTCTACGAAATTCATTTGAATCCCGCTCTAAAGCCCTCTCCACGTTATTACAGTTGGAGGTTTATATTAAACTTTATTTTCTTTCGGCATATAACTGCTTTAGGCAATTTTTAGCAATATTACGTTCCCAGAAATATGAATAATCCATGGATTGCGCTGTTACTCAACGAATTTTGGAAGCGCAGTAATGTCTTTTATGATTAAATCTGGTTTTTCTTCAGCGAGTTCTCGGCGAGAGAAAAGACCTGACAGAACCGCCACGGTTTTGACGCCAGCTGCCTTTCCTGCTCTTATGTCTGAGATTGAGTCACCGGCTATGACACAATCGCAGATTTGAACATTTAGAGCTTTTGCGCATTTCATCAGCGCTTCAGGTGAAGGCTTCGGTTTATGAGTATCCAAAGCGGTCACCACGTAACTGAAGTATTTCGCTATTTCGAAGACTTCTAATTCCTTCATGATGTTTTCCTTCGGGAAAGCACGCATAGTTACCAACGCAAGTTTTGCCTTTGTAAAAAGGGTTTCCAAAGTGGTTGAAACGTTAGGTATGAGTTTAGTTTTCTCCTTTGTTATAGAGTAGTAGGCATTGAGGTAAACACTCAAAAACTTTTGTAAGTCGCCCTTGATGAGGTCGTTGATTGGCTGCTTCTGTTCAAGCTTTCGAGGAATCTCCAGAACCGCTTCCTTTTCAGGCATTTCTTGCCCCATCGTCTGAAATGCAATTCTTGCTGCCTCATGATACGCTTCTCGCGAATCCACAATGGTACCATCCAAGTCAAAGAAAATTCCTTCCACCTTCAATTTCCCTACGCTCATGTCCTCTATCACTTTTCGCTTGTTTTGATTGAATTCTTTCTTTCATAAACCTTTTTCGCATTCATAAATGAAATTGGATCCACACGAAGTTGCCCTTAGCGTTTTGAAGAAGACCACAAGTTGGATTTCATTCAAGAATGAAATCTTCCGTGAAATCAAATGAAAGCCTTAAGAAGGAAACTTGAAAGAGATAAAGGTTGAAACTGGAATGAAATGAGAGGTATGACTGATGAGTTTAGAATTGATTGTTATAGTTAGCAATACATTGGTTGTTTTTGCTACTTTCCTGGCCACACTTTACCGAATAAAGATAGAACGTGACCAAATACAAACCGTAAAGCGGGACGTGAAAGCTAAAGAATGCTTAGAATCACTTCGCAAGTATATCAAAACGGAACGCAAATCGATAACTTCGATGAATAAAGAAGAACTGCAGGAATTTCTGGACTATCTAGAAAAGTTAGGCAGGTAACTCTGACCATCCTGTATAGTCTGTGAGACAACATCTGCCTCAAATTATGGGGGAAAATTTAAAGTATGAACAGATTAGACTAACTTATGGAAAGTTCATGTCTGTAATTGAAGACTTCTTTGTTGGTTGTTGCGAGTGGTTTTATGCGAATTGGCAGCCTCTCGTTTTTTCCATTTTAGGCGTAGTGGTGGTTTATGTTGTCTACAAGGTTCTCAGCAGAGAGATAACTAAGCTGAAAGAAAGACAGAAACTCGAGGAGAATATTGCATTTAATCTAAATAGGGTTTTTAAATGGTTGTTTGGTTTAATCGCTATCGGTCTTGTGGTTGCTCAGTTCGGGTTCGATGTGGGTTGGGTTGCTGGTTTTTTGGCTCTCGCAGGCGGAACCATCCTCGGATTTGCTTCCATGAACACCATTGGCAATGCCATCGCTGGCATAATCGTAATGGCTAGCAAGCCGTTTAAGATAGGAGACCGGATACTTTTCAATAAACAGTTTGCAGACATCGTAGCTATAGACTTGATTTATACACGAATGAAAACTCTAGATAACGTAATGATTTCTGTTCCAAACCAGCAACTGCTGACTTCGGAAATAGAAAACTATGGGAGAAAGAATATTGTGCGCAGAAACTGCGCAGTTACTGTAGGATACGAAGTAGTTTCTGAACAAGTTGAAAAGGCACTGCTGGAAGCAGCAGCTAATGTTGAAGGAGCGTTGAAAGAGCCAAAGCCGTATGTTTGGATAACCAACCTGCATAATTTCTCTATTGAATACACGCTTTACATCTTCATAAGCCAAATAAAGATGCTCCCAACAATTGATTCGAAACTGAAACAAACAGTATTAGACATGTGCAGAAAACATGGAATCGACCTATCTACTCCAAACCTAATACAAAGCGTTGACGCGAAAAACAGCATAGTATATTCAGATTGAAAAAGCCTCAACAGTTCTTTATTGCCTTTAACAGCTCGTTTAGACTTTTTATTGTCTGGCTTGGGCAAGCATTCTCGCTATCTTTTTGTATGCGCCTCTCAATGAATATGGATTTCATGCCAGCAGTTTTTGCGCCTATAACGTCCGCGTCAACTGTGTCGCCCACAAACACCGTTTTCTCCGCGCTAACACGCAGTTTCTTAAGGGCTTTTTGGAAGATTTCGGGAGCGGGCTTCCGTTTGTTAACGGCGCCCGACACTACAACTACGTCGAAAGTGGTGTCTAAGCCGTGTTTTTCCAGCAGTTTATATACACATTCAGGTATGGCAAAGTTTGAAACTATTCCAAGCTTGTATTTCCCGCGTAGCTTTTTCAAAGCGCTTTTAGCATGGCTGTCTATGCGCACATACTCCATGAATCCTTCACAGAACTCATTTGTCGCCCCCGCTACAACTTTGCTTTCCACGTTAACGTAGCCTAAGCTTTCCAGCGCGTTTGAGATACGGCAGTTAAAATGCGGCTCCTCCAGTTTCGCATCTGCTTCTACATATAACGCGTTCCGCGCTTTGATGTATGCGTCCCTAAAAACCCTGAATTCCACATTCACGCCGTTCTTGACCAGAAAACTGTGTGCCTTCTTCAGTGAGGGACTATAGAAAGCGTGGTCTTTTTCAATCAGCATCAGCGTGTCAAACATGTCAAACAGAACAGCTTCGATAGGCATAGAATCATTAGAATACATCAAGCCTTAAAATATTTCTCATAATCTAAAAGGGTTCTGTAGGATGCCATGTTCCCCTGCTACCGAACAAATAGCCAATAACACCTCGCAATCGCGCGAACACGTTAATTAACCATAGAAACGGGAAAAACGGCATGTAAATAAGCAAACCGTTATGACTGAACTTGTTATACGCACATTTTAATGCAACAGCTTGGTTAACAAAGCTAATTAACAAGCCATAAGCAGCAAACACCAACAGGTTATATGCGAAGTGGAGGCTGTCAGGTGCAAACCAGAAAAGCAACGGAAAAGCTACAATGGCAGCCAAATCTACGAATGCTCCAGCATACTCGAACAAGAAACTATACCACAATAGCGCCGATAACCATGTTCGCTTACGGAACAAATCAACGTGAATTTCCAGTGTGTTGTGCAACCATCCTGTAATCCATCGCAGTCTCTGATGCCACAAGGACCTCAGAACTTTTGGTGCATGTGTGTCACTGCGAGCAGTATTCAAGTAGCCCACTTTTGCGCCTCGCTTATGCATCTCCAATGTAATCTCGGAATCCTCGGTTACACTGCGGATGTTCACTTCAATCAGAATTTCACGCAACAAATCTGCATCGTAGATGCCAATGGCGCCTGGAACCACGAGTACACAGTTGCCAAGTGACTGTGCACACCTGTCAATCGCTAGTCCTTGACTGTATTCCAGTTGCTGCAGAGCAACAATGAACTTGTCTTTTGCTTCTTCAGTTTTAGGGTGAATATAGCCCGTAACGGCTTTTTTACCGTTTGAAAGCATGTAATCAACAAGTCTCTTCAACGTGAAGGGGGTCCATTCTGAATCACTATCAACAATCGCAATTACTTGGCCTAAAGCCTTGTTTATGCCGGTCTTTAATGCTTCGGTTTTGCCTAAATTCATCATAAGCCTTGATACTTTGCAAGGGACTCTAGGGTGTTGCATATGAAGAGTTTTTGCAGCTGAGAAAGCCACTTCGTAGGTGTAGTCTGTGCTGCCGTCATCAACTAATATTATTTCGCAGTTGCCTTGGTAATTTTCTGCGCATTGGAAAAGGCTGGTTACGCAGCGTACAATATTCTCCTCTTCATTATAAGCTGGAACTACAAAGCTAACCATAGGATAAAACTCATGTTTAGTCTTTACACGTTGCATTCTTGCCAAGACAGCTGCCACAATCCAAACGCCTGCGACGCCAATGCCCGCGAACGTGTACCAGCTGTAGAAGAACCTGATTATCCAGTACCATACAGGGTTGGCAACTTGCTCTACTAGGTTGTAGCCAAAAACGTTGGATATGATCCCTTGGGCTATAGCTGGGAAATACAACCATGAGATAAAAGCTAGGATAAGCGGTACAGCAAATGCTAAATAGATCACTCTAAACCTGTTTAGACTTTTCATCCGTGAATCGCCTTGAAGCCTTTCTCCCTTCTCAAGAGACGATTAGTTTTGGTTAATAAAGAGTGTATTCCCAGAGAGATAATATTTCGAAGAGTGGTGGTTGTGGGTTTATTATGAGTATCCCTTTGGGAAAATGGCTAATACAATGTATAATCCGTCAGAAGATTTCAGTTATTGAGCTGGGACGGCTGCATGAAAACTACCAAGAAAAAGAAGAAATCTGAGAGCAAGTTGTAAAAGCAATGCTTGATGAATTCCAATACTAAAGCAAAGCGTAAAAAACTCGATCAAAACAGCAGAAAACTGATCAAAGCCAAACTATTTCAAGATTTAGGTTGCCGTTTGGCACTGCTTACCAACAATTAGAAAGCATTAAAGAATAGCTAAGTTTTTTTAAAAAGGTTTTGAGGCGGAATCTTGACGCCGTTTTTTCCATTTTCATTCTCTTTAAGCAGTTCCGTCAATTCGAAGTGCCGCTGCAAGAAATCAATCCCCTTTTCTGTTGACTCGTACACTTCTTTGCCATTAGCAGAGAACTTGCTTAGTAAGCTAGTTTTCAACATGAATTTGAGGTAATCGTTAAGCTGGGCGAAACTTAAATTTGCTCTGTACATGATTTGAGTTTTCAATGTTCCTTCTTTCGCGATTTCCAAAATTTCCGCGACTATTCCGAGTTTATCTCTTCTTTTGGATGTGGTATCTTTCCATGAGTTCACTTCTATGTCCCTCTTTTAGAACTGTTTTCTATAACTGAGCTACGTGCAGAGTATTTTAAGTCGTGTTTCGCAAGTCTGCATATTACGGTATCGGAACATTCTTCTATTCACCATCGATAGAAAACCTTATTCACGCCAAAGAGAGAATCAGAACCAGTGAACACAATGCTGATAGGCATAATCTCGGATACTCACGACAACCTGCCGATGATAGAAAAAGCCATTAAGAGGCTTAACAAAGAAAACGTGGCGCTGGTTCTCCACGCAGGAGACTACGTTTCACCTTTCGTAATCCCAAAATTCAAAGCTTTAAACGCTAAGCTCATAGGCGTTCTAGGCAACAACGATGGAGATCACGAATTCCTAAAAAAAAGGTTCAGCGAATGCCCTAAATGCGAAGTACGCGGAAGATTTGCAGAAATCATCGCTGAAGGCTTCAAAATTGCCTTACTACACGGAGACGAAACAGAACTTTTAAAAGCATTATCCAACTGTGGCGGCTTTGATGCCGTGGTTCACGGGCACTCTCACGCTAAAGTGTCTCGAAAAAACGGAAAAACCTTAATTGTGAATCCGGGAGAAGTCTGTGGATACTTATCTGGCAAGGCGACAATAGCGTTACTGGACACAGCTAAGCGAGACGCTAAAATAGTCGAGCTTGAGCTCTAGCTCTTAGCCCAGTCTATAGCCCCTTTTATACGAAACCTTGTTTCCTGAGAGGTACACGCTGCTATTTTCTGGATTTAATCGCCATTAAGCATCAAATATACTTAGTTTGCTCCGATGTGCCATTAAACATCAGTGCTATTTTCTCCCCAGAGATAACTGAATAGGTTATCTCAGTTTTGTCGGTTTTTCCTTTTTCAATTTTATGCGTATTTTGTTTGTGTAATTTTTGCGTATACAATATAGATCCCGCTCTCGCATGGTTTTTCCGTCTAAATTCAGCTGCACCGAGTGCTTTTTGGAAATATTGTAGTCATAAGCAGCTTTTTTTAATTGACCTCCGGAAAAGCTGGAGGAATGTAAATTAGTATGTATAGAAAAGGAAAAAAGGGTGGAAGTTTTGGTCTTGTTCTAGAGACATTATGGGTTGTTTAAGCCCCGCCTTCGAAGAATGAGTCTTCAAGTGTAGGATTCACAGTGATGTAGGATATTGTTACTGTGGCTCCACCTGAGTCAGTGTAGGTCCAGTCTCCAGAAGTCCAGGTCGAAAGTTGGTCCACGTATGCCTGATACACTGGTTCCCACATAGCCCATTGATCCGCGTAAGTATCTGAATAATCCACCCATGCACCGCCTTCATAACCCCAGGACTCTTCTGTAGCTCCATTTACTATGTAAATCAAGTTTTCGGGATCCATCACGAATTCTATCCGTATCATCATGTCATCGGTTCCAATATTCTTCGCATAATACTTTGCTGTCCCTGCTGACTCTCCTTCAGTGGCGCTTACGACAAACTCCAAACTGCTGGCCCCTTCAATGCCTACGGGTGTAGGTGTAGGTGTGGGTTCTGGTTCAGTGGTTCCAGTACCTAACATCCAGTAAGCTGCACCTCCTATGACTGCCACAATAACTACCGCTATAACCACAATTGCTATTGTCTTTTGGTCCATTCAAATTCCCCAGCTATTCTTTTTCGTTGTCTCGTTATCTGCTTTAGTGTAATTTAACATTTTCGTATGCTCCAATTTCTTCATGAAAAACCGATAAAATTTTAATCCTAAACCAAAAAAATTTTAATTTAACGAAGGACATTAAACTCAAAATCAGTAGAAGAAGCATTTCCTTCTCGAGGCAACTGTTGATTTGAGGTTCCCTGCCTGCGCTTGTTATAGGGCTCTCTTAGATGGTTCGCGTCTATGAAAAGCGCCTTTAACTCCTCGTCGCTCGCGCCCTGACGCATGGGCGCCAAAACATCTACCAAATTATCGTTTCTCATAAGGCAAGTTTTCAGTTTCCCTTCGCTTGTCACTCGCAGTCTGGTGCAGTGGGCACAGAACTCCCCGTTCTCGATTGGATGCACCACTTCAACTGTTACCTTAGGAAGATGAAAAATAAGGCGGTTCTGCATGAAACGTCTGGTTTCAACTTTCAAGGCTTTCTGATTAAGCATCTCCTCATGCGCATCCAAGAATTTGTGGTAAACCGAAAAATAAGCGTTGTCAACGTTTACTGGGTCAAGTTCTATCATCTGCAGTATGGTGCCTGTTTGCCTGGCAAAATCCATCATCTCGGACACGGAGTCAACGTTAACACCGTTTAGAATAACCATGTTAAGTTTGACTGGATAAAAACCTGCCTCAACCGCAGCTTTTACGCCTTCCAACACGTTTTCGATTTTTCCTTTAGTGAGCTTAGTGTAGGTCTCAGCGTTCAAAGTTGGAAGGCTGATGTTCACACGTCTTAATCCGCATATGCGCAGTTCTCTCGCTTGAAACCCGAGAATCGTGCCATTGGTTGTCATCGAAAGGTCCTTCAAGCCAGGTATTGCAGCTATACCCTTAACGATTTCGCAAAGGTCCTTCCGCATTAACGGCTCTCCACCTGTCAGCTTAACTCTGGCAATGCCCAAACTGATGGCAATTCTAGTTATCCTTATGATTTCCTCAACGGTCATTTCTTCCGTTGTGCCTCTTGAGCAAGAAGTGATTTCTTCGCCTTCCTTGTGGCAGTAATCACAGCGCAAGTTGCAACGCTGCGTTATCGATATCCTTAGGTTAAGAAGCGGACGACCGCATTTGTCTGTTAAAACCATTCGTTATTCCCGTGCGTGCCTAACGATATGGGGCGCCTCGGGCAAAATAAGTGTTTCGACAGAAACTCGAACAGCGTCAGGGGAACCTGGGATACAAAACAGCACCTTACCCTTCGCCACGCCAGCCACCGCGCGGGACATAACAGCCGCAGACCCCATCTTGTCGTAGCTTAAACGCCGAAAAATTTCCCCAAATCCAAGAAGCGTCTTCTCAAAAAAGGGCAAGACCGTTTCAATCGTAACATCTTTCGGAGCAATTCCCGTGCCACCGCAAAACACGGCAGCGTCCAGTTCTGTTGAGTTTAAAACGCTATGCACGGCATCTTCAATAATACTCTTTTCATCTGCGACTATCTTTCTGTAAAGCACCCTATGCCTATCTTTCTTCAACAAAGCCTCTATCATGTCGCCTGAAACATCTTTTATTTTTTTGTTTTTCTGTATTTCTCGGTATCGTGAGGTGCTGCAGACGAAAACTGCAAAGTTAAGCTGTTTAGGCGCCGTCGCCTTGTGTTTTTTGGTGCTTTCACTCACTCCCATTACACCTGTTTCATTTTTCTTACAACGTGAATGTTTTCTATTGCAGTGTTAGGATACTGCCCGGACGTGTCTTTCTCGTACTGCTTCACCATGTCCCAAATGGTAAGCAAACCCGCAGAGGTAGCAGCTAAAGCTTCCATTTCCACGCCCGTCTGAGCTTTAGTTTTAACGGTGGCTGTGACTTCCACAATGGTTTTCTTCACAATTTCCACTTCTACTTTCACGCTTGTCAAGGGCAACGGATGGCAAAGGGGAATCAGCTCGCTCGTTTTCTTAGCCGCGAGAACACCCGCGATTTTCGCCGTGTAAAGCGGGTTGCCCTTAGCGATTTTTTCTTCTCTAATAAAGTTCACTGTTTCGGGTTTCAGCCTAATCCTCCCTGTAGCAGTTGCTTCTCGAAAGATTTCCGATTTGCCTGAAACATCAACCATGGACACACTGTTTTCCTCCAAACATTGAATATACTTACGGCTTATTTATCCTGCTCCCAAGCCTCTATTAGGTTTTGCACCGCCCTAGCTTTAGACGATCCATCTCTGAACTTGTACATGCGAATTCTCCCGTAAATCCTCTGCTGAATTATGCCCTCAGCCTCCAACAGTTTCAAGTGCTGGTTCGTCGTAGAATAATTCAAGTTAATCCTACGCGCAATGTCCGAAACATTAAGAGCGCCCAACCGCGCGACAAGTCTAAGAATTTTCATTCTAGGCTTAGAAGAAAAAACCTCTTCTATCTCCATAAAGCTTCACTCTCACCTTCTTTCTAAAGCGACACTTAATTCTTTCTCTAACTCGTAAGCAGGAACCGCAGGCAAAGAAACTCGTGTCGACCTGCCCCGCGTACCCGCTACCGCAACCTCAGCTTTCAATATACCTAACGCAGAGAAAAGCTGAACATACTTCCAAAGCTGAGTGTGACTGTGCGGTTGCTCATCAAACTCTTCACAGATCACGGCGTAACCCTCCTCAATTTCCGACAACGAAGCGTAAGTCCTCTGGCTTCCCTTAAAAACCCGAGCTGCACCAAGCAAAAACAGTTTCTCATGAAAACCCAGTGAAGTCAATTCGCTTCTCCGAATTGTTGGAATTATGCTGGAAACCGCTTTCCTCACGCATTCAGGAACAACCGAGTCAAGGTCTTCTGCATCAGCGTATTTCCCGGCCCTCCACAACAACTCAATAGCGAAACGGGCGTTTCCGCTTTCAGAAAACGCCAGCGACGCCACAAGGTCAACTACGTCCTCAGGCACCGTCGAACGCTCAAACGCCATTGCAACCCGCTCGTTCAAAATGTCTGTGAGTTGGTTTGCCGAGTATCTGTCCAAGTGGATTACATTGCATTGTAGCGTGCTTCTTGCGCTGGCGTCTAACTTTTCTGTTGACTTCAAATCTCGGATAATGGTTACAAGGGATATTCGCTGAGCCTTGCTATGTCTCATCTCCTGCAGTCGCGTCAGCTTGTAAACGGCTTCCGACCCCTCTCTTTCAATGAGTGTGTCGAACTCGTCTAAGGCTAAGACTATGTACGCGTTTTCTTCATCTAAACTCTGCATTAGCGTTTCCAAAGCCTCTTCTGCAGAGTAACCCCGTTTCGGAAAGTTAGGGCGAAAAACAGACACTGCATGTTGTAGTATGAGGAAGAGTTTGCCGTGGTACTCTCGGCAGTTAACGTGCACATAACGGAAGTTTACACCCCGCTTGTTAGCTTCAAGAGTTGTGTCCGCCCCGAAACGCTGGGCAAGGGCGGTTTTTCCAGTGCCCACTTCGCCTGTTATTATAACCCGCTGTGTCATTCTTTCTGGAAACTTCAGCAGGAAATTGAAGAATTCCATCAATAAGCGGTATTCTTTCTCTCTGTGAGGTAGACGGCGAGGAACGTAGTTTATGTCGAGTTTTGCCTCGTCTTTGAACACGCTTTGATGG
>LFWV01000023.1 GCA_001273335.1 miscellaneous Crenarchaeota group-1 archaeon SG8-32-3
GCGGTGTGTTCATGCCGTGGCGCGGGGTGTGGGATTCGAACCCACGTGGCCTTTCGACCACAGACTTAGCAGGCCTGCCCCATACCAGGCTTGGGGAACCCCGCAAGCGTTTGGGATACAACTGTGGCTTTCTTTAAGTCTTCGGATAATTCTATGTTGACTGCTATTTTTGTCTTTTTATCCAGTCAACGAGGTCTATACGAGTAAGCCGTCTTCTATTACAATTTGTCTTTGCGCATAGTCAGCAACGTCTTGCTCGTGAGTGATGACTATTATCGTTGTTTTTGTTTCTTCGTGAAATTCCTTGAGTAAGTCCATAACTTGCTTGCCTGTTCCAGAATCCAAGTCGCCAGTTGGCTCATCAGCAAAAATCACTGCTGGACCATTAGTTAAAGCACGGGCAATGGCTACGCGCTGCATCTGTCCACCGCTTAATGTAGCAGGGAACTGCTTAGCCTGATTAATCAGACCAACCCCCATCAGAAGGTTCTCAATACGCTGCTTCAGGTTATTGCTTAACCCCGCTAAATCTGCGGGCAACGCTACGTTTTCACGAGTGTTGAAATGAGGCAGCAAAGCGTAACTTTGAAATATGAACCCCATCTCCAAAAGCCGGACTTTAGATTTGGCTGCATCATCCATTTTGTGAAGGTTTTTACCACGGAAGAGGACTACGCCGTAGTCTGGACTGTCAAGCCCTGCCATACAATTCAGCAACGTTGTTTTTCCCGCTCCAGAGTTACCCACAATAGCTACGAACTCACCTTCTTTCACGTCAAGGCTTACACCGCGCAACGCATAAACAGTTGTGCGCCCAAGATTGTAGTTTTTGGATAACCCCCGCACAGCGATGATGCTATCTTTTGCTACGCCGGTTACCTCAATGTTCTGCGTTGTAAAGACCCGTTTGTTAAACCCGAAGTAGGGAATATCGGCACCGAAAAAGTCTGACCACATCTTCAGCAGTTCAGCTTCAACGAATAGGTCCGTGCTCAGCTCAGCCATAGGTAACAGCGCGTTCTTGAATGCTGCGGTTGATTTCATGGTTTTTACGCCGTTTTTATTTGCGTCTAAGTAGTCGCGGAGGTGAATTTGACACTCTTGTAGTTTGCTATGGACTTCAATTAGCAACATTTCTCCATATTCGATGTCTGATATCATCTCTGCGAGTGCCTTGTTTAATTCTATGGAGCCGTTTGTGAAGTTATATGGGGTCAATGTGTCGCGTGGAACGCTGAATAGCTTGAAAATCCTTGATATCAAGTTATCTATGTCCTGTAAGGCACTGAGTTTTGCTGCTAAAATCCTGAAAAACAGTTCCAGCTTCTTCTGCAGCTTTGGATCAGTTGTTTTGTAGTGTGTTCCTTCAACACCAAGTTTAAGTCTTTCAAGTACGCGATCCAACTCTTTCAGCCGTGTAATGGTAGGCTTCAAAAAAACCGCAAAAAAGTTTGCTATAAGCAGCTTGTCAACCAGTTCATCCAGGTTTACATTGTCTTCATCGGTTAACCCAGCGAAAACTGCTGAATCAAACCCTGAAAGGAAAAAGCGGTACTGCTGATTCTCCACGAAATCCCACAGCGTTACGTAGCTCTTTAACTGAATTTCGCGGTAGCTCGCCGGTAGCTCTTTGATTATCTTCTTCAGTTGAGAGCCAAAATGTTTCACAAGGTTCGGGTCAATCTCTTTTATGAAATCTTTAACGATTTTTGAGGTTTCCCGTAGTTCCTGATTGTTTTTAAGCTCTTGGTGCAGTCTAGACTCGTTTGTCGTGTAATATTTCGCGAAACGTTTGTAAACGCGTCCTGTTTCCATTTCTTCAACAATTTTGTGGTCTGGAATGCCGGTTTTTTCTCCAGATATCACTATAAACGAATTTAATTCCTGACTAAACATTGTTTTTCTGGAAGTATGCAAAGTTTTTCGGCAGTCTGAAACAAGCTTCTGTCGCAACTTGGCGTTAATCGCCCTTAATGACTTGTCTATCAGACCAGCTGCGTAGACTTTCATTTTGATTCCTCTTCAGTTTTGAAAGGACCTTGTTCAACATGGGAGATTTTTCCGTCCGTCATATGGACTATGTAGTCGCATTGCTCGGCAATCCAACGGTTGTGAGTAACTAACACAAGCGTTTGACGGGTGAGTTTGTTTATTCTACGGAACAAGTTCATTACGTCAGTGCTTGTTGTAGAGTCCAAATCGCCTGTGGGTTCGTCACCGAGAATGATTGATGGTTCCGTGACGAGAGCGCGAGCTACAGCCACCCGTTGCTGTTGACCGCCAGAAAGCTCCGACGGCAGGTGATACAGTCTGTCGCCCATTCCCAATTCTCTAAGAAGCATTTTTGCTTGTTCGCGAGCTACGCCTGCCTTCACGCCCTGTAGAAGTAATGGAGTTTCCACGTTTTCTACAGCGGATAAAAACGGGAAAAGATTGAAGAGTTGGAATATGAAGCCGATTTTGTCTCTACGGAACGCTGTCATTTGTCCGTCTGAAAGCTTGCCAGTATCTATCTTGTCAATTATAATTTTTCCTTCCGAGCGGCGGTCTAGATGCCCTATCATGTTCAGGAGCGTTGTTTTCCCACAGCCTGACGGCCCCATAATAGCCATCATGTCACCTTTTTGGACTCTGAGGTCTAATCCTCGGATAGCGTGAACCTCATTTGACTTACCTTCACTGTAACGTTTGTGTAGTCCCGAGATAACCAATAAGGGTTCTCTATCTTCAATCTTGGAATATTCGTTTTTCATATCTGTTATCACCGTCATTTTTCTTCCTTATCCCACATACCTCAATGCTTCGGCTGGCGGAATACGTGACGCAAACCATCCTGGAACGGCACCTGCGGCCATGGCAATCGCCGTGATGAAGCCTAAGTATACGGCGATGTCATTCCATGGAATTACAAGTGTAGCACCTTGCATGTTTGCGAAGCCAACACTGATTAGCACGCCGTTAACGACTCCAATGGCCAAACCGATTATGCCTAGTACTACCAGTTCCAGCAATACAGAAAGCATGACTTGGGTTCTTGGGAAGCCGATTGCTCTCATCATGCCGATTTCCCGTTTTCGTTCTGAGACGTTGCGGACAGATATTACTGCCATGCCTACTGCGCCAATGACGAGGCCAAACGTGACGTATATCTGCAGGAATGAGACTACACGTTGGGTCATTTCCAGCGACTGCTCAATTCTTGAGTAGAGCACGGTGGTGCTTGCAACATAGAAGTTGTCTTCAGCTAAGCTTCGGTAGCCTTCATCGTCTGTGTTCGTGAATTCTTCTATTGCTTGGGCGATTGATTGGATCCGTGGATCGTCCATGTCATAAGTAGTTTTTATGAGGAACTTGTTGTATTGGTTTGGGGCTTTTGATGTGGAAGTTACACCGTTAGCTTCTGCCAAGAAACTTGTCTGGTTAGCCCAGTATTTGTTCATGTATATATTTCCTAAGGCGTCCATAAAATTGAAGTCGCCTCCTCCTAGAAAATTGAAGGACGATAATGGAAAGCCTCCTGCTCTTTGAAAGTCTAATCGTCCTGCTACGGTAAAAGCTTGATAAACAGGAAATCCAGTTTCAGAACTATTCATTGGTATCCACACTTGTATCCCTATAGGTAGCAGGAAGGAGTCAGTGAACACAATAGGGTTTTCTATGACACTGTCGTTTTCGTCTCGCAAGACGTTCACATCTTCTAGTTCATAACCTGCGTATCCGCTGAAGGATGTGAAGTCTATGTCGCCCAGGTCCCTGTCCTCTGACAAGATTTCAGACAAGGAAACGTTGTAAGCCGCCATTGTGTATGAGTTATCGAAGAAAAGGTCCCACGCTTGTTTGGACATTTCATTGAGCTGTTCATCAGTTACATCGGCTACAGGCGGTTGGTTGATGTCATCGGGAAAACTACTCAGGTAGAAGTCGTAGCGCCAATTTGAGTCAAGCGAATCGGTTGCGTTCCCGCGGATTTGTTCGCTGGTGATCTCGCCGTATCCCAAAGGTAACAGGTCTGTTTGATAATCGAATTCTGAAGAGTACGGGTCAGCAAAAGCTAAATAGCTTTGGTAATTTGTAAGTGACTTGTATGTTTTGAAGCCAATCACAT
Source organism: miscellaneous Crenarchaeota group-1 archaeon SG8-32-3 (assembly GCA_001273335.1). GTDB lineage: Archaea > Thermoproteota > Bathyarchaeia > Bathyarchaeales > Bathycorpusculaceae > SG8-32-3. The sequence goes on from LFWV01000023.1 coordinate 4,106, forward strand.
CTACTATGTGGTTGTCGAGTTTGTAGAGTTCTTCCACGTATGAAAGACCGGTTATGTTTGCTTCAGGGATATTTAAAGATACAACGAGGTCTATGCCTCTGGAATCTTGCTCAGTTTCGACTATTGTGCTCAAGTTTGTAGGTACTAGTGTAGCAACTGTAACATTCAACGTCAGTATTACGGCGAAGATGGCAAAAGTCAGTGTAGAGCGTGTTTTATGTGATGAGATCAATGCAGGAGCTATCTGTCCTACGCCTTTTAATCCTTTGATTTTAACGAGAAACGTCCGTAACGCACTCATTAGTGGGGACAGGTTCACTGAGACTAACAGAACTGAGCCAATCACTATTTCCGCCACTCCGATTATTAGAATGTCGGGGGCTAATCCAGAAATGTCTGGTATCCACTCGCCCATAGCTACCACGAATAGGAAAACGGGTGCACCCCAGACTGCAAGTGCAGTGATGTTTAACGCCTTCACACGACTGATGAAACGTGAAAGCACTATGCCTAATCCGGAAAACAGTAACCCTGCACCGATCAAAATGTTTCGCCATTCGTCTAGGGTGTTCCATCCTTCAACGAGCCAGATGCCTTCGTAGCTTTTGTCAATTACGCCGTTGATTAGAAGAACAAAAACGCCCCCTGCGATAGCTAAAACCCCTAGTAGCACGAGATTGCGACCGGATTTTTCTTCAAAAGTAACTTTAATTCCACGTAGCGCCTCTACAATGTTGACCCGAGAGGCTCTTAAAGCGGGTAATATACCGGTTATGATGCCTAGAGCTACCCCAAATATTACTGAGAAGATCACAACTTGTTGCGAAATGATTGGCTGTACACTGAGTTCTCCTGTACCGAACAAGCTTACGAGGTAACTGGCGACAGTTTGCCCGAAGGCTAAGCCTCCGATTAAGCCGAATATGCCGCCCAGTATTCCTTGGAAAACGTTTTCTATGAGCATGGACATTGTTATTCCTCGGCGGTTTTCGCCAACAGCCCTCATGACACCTGTTTGGAATTCTCGGTCTTCCACGTTCATGAGTTGAACGTTTGTGATAAGCAAAACCCCTGTTATTGTGATTAGAAGCCCTAACGCCGTTAGGATTGTGGATAGCAAAGTCATGATAATCTCTGCGACGCTGAAAAAGGTCAATCGTGCAGAGTCAACGCTATATATTTTCTCTGAATCCCCTGTATCTGGATCTACAGCTACAGGGATAGCTGCTTCAACTATGTCTACCTGTTCTTGAAGGTATTCTTCGCTAATTTCTGAGGTGAAATGGTTTGTTTGTAGCGCCACCAAATAAGATGACACGCGGTCGAGTTCTTTTTCGCGCTCTTGAAGGCTCAACCACTGTTGAAGGTGTTCTAACCGGAGTACGGCCCCCGAATACTGCGATCCTATTCCGGGACGTTTAGAATCAAAGATTCCAACTACTTCAAGTTCTGTTCTTTCGATTTTGGATGAATACGAGATGACAGGCTTGGAGGTTTCAAAAGCAATTTCAGATATCTCGATGCTTGCTGGCATCCCATCTACACTAATGACTACAAGAAATGCGTCTCCTCTTAGCATTCTTTCAGCATAAGGCGATAGATCAAAAGAAAGAGAATTCAGTGTCTCTACATCCACTGGCAGAGATTTGTCTTCTAAACTCGTTACATTAAAATTGCTTCCATCATCCAGAGAAAACTGCAGCAAAACTTGAACGTTGCTTGTACCCGTAGCCGTCACATTGATATAATCAAAATCTGCCAAACTGAGCATGGAAATATTCATTTTAAAAAGAGCAACTAAACTGGGCATCATGCCTGGGTAAGCAACCTGTTCGAGTTCAAGAGACAGGCTATCTGGATTGCTGTTCAATGTATAATCAGTAGTGGCGGCTGTTGGCTCCACTGTCCAATCAGTTAAAGAAATTGTCGGCGGCTCTACAACTATTCCTGTGGTGTTAGTGAACTCAGTTGTTAATGATATCGGTAAGGATGCTCCTTCATCGAGTCCCAATTTTTTAGCTTGTTTACTTGACAGAAGTATGCTGGTGTTGCTCACTAGAAGGGCGTCAAGATCCATTTCATTTCCAGTTTTCCAATCATAAAACAAGCCGAACGCTTGTGGATAATTAGTGGAAATTCCAGCAAGCTCAACTGAATCGTCATACTGAGAACCCAGCATCGCGGGTACCTGCATTGTCAGTTCAGGCATTATTCCAACGGCCGATGGAGCTATATCGGTTATTGTTTCTTTGTCACCCGCAGTTAGGTAGCCAGTAGTAGTAGAGTTAGATACCTTGAAATCAACTTCTCCTTCATTTTGAAGTAGACTTGTGAGAAATGCGTTTTCCAGTGTGTCAGTCGTAATTTGAATACCGACCAGCAACGTAACGCCGAGGGTTACAGCTAGAATTGCGCTGAGGTTTTTTGTTTTCCTTCTCATCAAGGATCTTGCTGCTATCATGAAACTCGATTTTATACCCATATTCTAAACATCTCTTCTTTCAACGCTGTCTAAACCTGACTGATTTGAGTTTGCTGTTTTTGTTTTGTGTGATTTTTCTCGCGTATTCCCTGCACTACCTTCTCAAGATCATCAGCACATCTGGCCAGAATTCTTTCGATTTCCGTTGAATCCTGCTCAGTTATCCGATAATTCCTTTCTGCACGAAGGCCTAGAAACGTACTGACAACCCTCTGTGCTGGTTCCCTTGTGTTTGCTAGAATTTTTTCGTCGTTCGGATCGAACTGGAACCTTCCAATAAGTAGAGGTATAAGGAATTCCAGTTTGCTCAACATTTTTTGTCCAAAGGCTATGTGTTTTTCAAATAGCGCTTTTCCTTTATCTGTAAGCGTATATCGTTTAATACCTGGTTCCTCACTGGGCATCTCGCTGGTAAAGCCTTTGTTATGTAGTGAAGCTAAAAGCGGGTAGACTGAGCCTGAGCTTGGTATCCATCGTCCACCAGTTTCTTTATCGATTATGTCGACGATTTCTACGCCTGACATGGGTTTCTTGGCTAGCATATTTAGGACTAAAAAACGTAGGAGTCCTCTTGGTACGCCGGTTGCGCGTTTCGTCCATCTCTCGACCATAATGTCACCAGCGATATCGCTGAAGATATCACTAACGACATATAAATATTATGCATCCAATTTCCAGAATAGACAATAATACAACCAGTAACAAAAACATGTTCCCTCAGCAAGTTACTTTATCCCGTTAACAACGAACTTTAAGCGTTTACATGTCAACAATCCTTTTTATCTCTCAAAATGAACAGAAAACTGGTGAAAAAACAAGTGACAACGCCTTCACTGAGTGACACAGTAAAACGCACATGCGACACCCTGAAGCAAGGAGCAACCAGACAAGTCACAGACTACGAACAAAGGTTCTCAACCCTAAAAAACCTCTACGAAGATTTGCTGGCAAACCTCATAAAACAAGGCTTCAACACAAAAGATGCTTGGGAAACCGCTACAGATTTCTTCGGTTCCACAACCGTTCGCTTCGCAGGTTTAGACGGCACCCTGTACTCGCGACCACTTTTTGACATGGTGATTTTCTTTGGCGGTGCCTACGCAGCAACAGGCACCATAACATTCTCCGAAAACACCGCGCCCAGAGTCAAATATGACGCAAAAACAATGCAGCAGAACATGGGCATATCCAGCGTCGTACCCGTCTACATAAACGAAATTCCAGAGGTAGACCACACGTTTTCGGCAGAGGAGCAACCCAACGAAATCAACCCTTCGAAGTCACTAACTGACGAGGAGATAGCCAACAACTCGATGATAGCCAACGCTATAATGACTTTCAGCGAGTATTACCTTGCATACAAAATCGCTGCAGACCAAAACCAAACTACCCACATATTATTGATGGACCGCAGTTTGTCCATGGAACGTGCAAGCCTTCTCTACGAAACCAGAAAAACAGACTTCTGGAACGCTAAAAGCACGCTCCTAGGCTACGCAGTCAGCGGCGATGAACCACTAGACAAGAACGATTTAGCCCTCGCACGGCAGCACGTGTGCAATCACTCTTTGGAGTTGCCATCACCAAGAGCGGATTACTTGCGTTACGCCATAACTTGTTTGGTTGAACAGAAACACCAAGTAAATGCAGAACAAGTTCTATCCGAGTTTGGCATAACGGACGACAAACGAACGCGCAGAGTAGAACGCGCCCTCAAAAACTTAGTTGACAAGCAAATCCTCACAGAAGCAAAAGACGTTTACACTTTAAATCAAAAGTACCTTTCAAGCTGGGAGCGCATAAAACAGGTCACTGTTGCGGTAGGCGACAGACTTTTTTTCTCTAAAAACGTGGAAGCAGAAAACGCAAGTTCCATGAAAATAGTGAAGAACGGAAAGGAACACTGGCTAACAACTCTTGACATTTCTTTTCTCACTTTGTTCACGTTGCAGATGCTTATGGAAGAGTGCTGGCGGAAACACATTCTCTTTCTAGGGATTACAAAGGACACAGCAGCAAGAGACTTCAAACGACAGTTAATCCCTATACTGCACAACGAAAAAATGCTTGAAACAAGCATACAAGTCAAAACGCTTCAAACGCTTCCCAACACAGACCGCATGATACTACAGTCCGCAAGCATTTTCAACGTACGGCAGATAACGCCGCCATGGAGTCTCATCGAATACGACTCCGCCTTCAGGAGTATGCTACCAGACAGGAAAAATCGCAGAGGTTACATTTCAGGCGCCATAAAAAACAAAATCAGCCTCGAAAAAGCCTTCTTGAAAACTTACATACAATTAAGCCAAGCGAAGACTGACCAGATGCTACGGAGCAACGTTCTCTTGGTGGACCGTTTAGCGTATCCCAAATACGATTTGAAACGGGAAAGCACCGTTAAGTTTCTTAACGAGTTAAGCGATGGCACAAAAGAACCTGTGGAAACCATCTTGTATAAGGATAAAACAGTGGAGAACAAGCTGCAGAACCTTGTCATGACATTATTAGCGGCAATGGCACCAACGAATATCCCCGAGGCGTTTGGGCATAACAAGGCTCTGTTCATCGCGGATAAAATTGCGAAGTGGAATTACAGCCAGTTCAAATCTGTGGTGGACACCACTGCGAAATGGATAGTCAATAATCATAAATTAAGAAAGTTCATATTTTACATGAGCACTTTCAGGGAGAGGCGAACAAATATTGAACACGCAAGAAGAGAAAACCGTTAAAACTAGTTGCTTTACAGATTTTAAAAGCAAGTTCCGCGCACGCTTAGCCGCAGTTATTCCCAGATTCTTCGGGGGTGGCGCAGATTCCAAAGTCACAGGCACAAGCGCTCGATACCAGTGCCGCGTCAAAATCGAGTATCAGAGAGACTTGATGGGATTGTTGGAGGAGGGGATGCTTCTAGCTGTGCGGAATTTTAAGCAGGCAGATGAAGATGCGGAGCGATATACGTTAATGGAAATTAGTCGCGTGTGGCCAGAACACTTTGGCTTACGCGGTTTAAGTGATCATGGGTATTATCCAATGCAGTTTGAGATAATAGAACAAAGCGAAGGTGACTGGCAGACAGACGACACTTCAACCATGATGATTCAGATAGACGCCATTCCCATAAACTACGATTTAATTATGAAAGGCGACGGGTTCAAATTTGTCAAGGGCTTCTCTTACCCCATAGTGGGGAGCCGTGCTTACCTCCTGAACAGCGGAATGATAAACTGCATGTACAACAAGCGAATAACCGACCGCCTTGGGATAAACGCAACGCGCACTGTTGAGGACGCCCAAGTTGACCCCCGCATAGGCCTGGTAAAAATGTTTGAGGCAAGCCGGACGATCATTCCGATTTACGTGGACTTCGAGAAGCTGGTGCGGTACCACTTCGGCGTTTTCGCATTTACGGGTGGCGGAAAAAGCAACTTAATCTCCAATGTTTTAAGGCGGCTTTTGCTGCACACGAACGGGGAGAACACAAAAGTTGTTCTTTTCGACATAAGCTGTGAGTACGCTTTTCTGTTGCTGGATTTGCTTGCTGATCCGTCGTTTAAGTCAAAAATCGTGTTGGAACACCGCGTTGACTCCGTTGAGCAGTTCTTTAACTCCGTTGTTAAGCCGCGAGAGTACGAGGAGGACGAGCGAATTAAGACTGGGTTGCAAAGGGTTATGGAGCAGGGAAAGGTGGCGTATTACACGAAGCCAAAGCAAAAAGTTCCGAAGTATATCCAGTTTCTTGACGAGTTGTCATCACAGCGTAAAGACAACGTTACAAAACCGCACTACATAAACGCCATTGACATGATTCATGACGAGGTGTTGGAGCACATGGAGAAAAGGGGGCTAGCCGAAGGACAAGAAGTAAACGAGGCTTTCGTGGAACATATAGACGCGGTTGCGAGAGAAGCAGTGGAACAGTTCCGAGTGCACGACAAAAGCGGCTTGTACGCGTGGGCAACCACCCGAAACACGATTCTAGACACTATCAAAAGCAAGCGCACCAAGGAAAATGCGGATATAGGCGGATTTACGGTCGAAAAAATCCGCAGACTATTAGAAGACAAAACAACTCGCTTAGTTTGCCTCTCCATTTCCGACCCGTACAGTATAAAAGAGCTTGCCATAGCATTAACTCAAGAGCTGCTTTCGCGGAGAAAACGCAATTTCAAAGTCAAACCTTACATCCTCATGGTTTTCGACGAAGCCCAAGAGTTCATCCCAGCCACAGGCGACTCAGGCGGCATAGACAAAAAATGCAGTCGGCAGGTGGAAACGTTACTCAGGCAAGGACGCAAGTACGGTTTAGGAGTCTGTGTATCCACACAACGAATAGCCAACCTAAACACCAATGCACTGCAACAACTCCACACATACTTCGTTGGCACTTTGCCTAGACCATACGACCGCCTACTCATAAGCGACACCTTCATGATAGACAAAGGTATACTTGAAAAAACACTAGAGTTCGGATCTGGTGAATGGCTCCTAAGCAGCTACATAGCCACAGGAATAGAAAACGTACCCATATTTATCAAGGCAGACAACGCAGAAAAAGAAATTGAGGAGTATCTTAAAAGACTCTGAGACTTCTTTTCCAAAGCAGTTCCACACCCAAAAGTGGGATTCAATTTCAATCCTAAACCTTTTTCTTGTTTTCATGAATCACCGGTAAATATTGAGAAAATAAGAAATGGACAAACAAGCAATTATTAAAACTGCATTGAAAAAAAAGCACAGGCATTATTCTTTTACTCATACTCTACAGACATAACTAAAAATAAACTTGTAACCCTTGTCAAGAAAAATTTACTAACTCTGATTTTTGTTTAGTCAAGAAACCTTGACCAAAAATCTTTGTCGCGGGCTTGTTTGGTCAAGAAACCTTGATAAAAACGCTTTTTACAGCCCAAAAATCCCAGTATTAAGCAGGACCAGAGGAGGTTTAAAATTGAAAGCTCATAATACAGCAGCCACATTGGTGCCTGTCGGAGTTTTAGGAAGCAGTGATTGGCTTTCTGTCAATGTTCCTGTTGAAGTCAAAGAACCCCTTGAAATATTGGATTACCCATCGAGCTTCAGCCTTTACTCCGGCGAAACTTTAAGCTTCGAAATAACAGTCGGGAACTTGGCGTCTATAACCTACTTTGTGGAACTTGATTTTCACTTAAATGACACACAATACCAAGCAAAATATGTCACTTTCAGTAATCATAACTATAGCATACAGTCCGGAACACAGAAACTCTCTGCATGGCTAAAAATATCGCCAACAGCACCACCAGCTAATCTGATGATAACAATTAACCTTAAAACGGACGCTCCCAACCTTTCACCCTCTCCTTCACCCTCTACAATACTCACTTTCAATCGTTCGCTGACTCCTTCCTTGAAGCTTCTCGGTGGAGGAGCAAGATGGGCTGCTCGTAACGGAACATCTGCATTGTACATCAACGAAAAAGACAACTGGGTCGCCCATCACCTAACTGACGGCGCTGACTGGGGTCCATGGCTTCCTGAATCGTTAATGGATAATTGGCGTTCATTAATATCCAGTACACTGGAACAGTCAGGTTTCGAAGTGACATTTGCGGGTGACATTCCGGAAAGCTTGAACGCCTATGACCTCGTTATTATCGAGGCATCATGGGCTGTTGAACCTAAGCATGCGCAATTAGTAAAAGAATACCTTTCAGGTGGAGGCGGTTTAGTTATTCTGCGAGGTGTTCCATGTTACTTTAATGTCTACTGTAAAGATCACTGGCCTGGTGAAATAGGAGCGGACTTGACTCCAATACAAGAATGGTTTGGAAGCAGCGTTTATGTAAACATACATGGACATTCAAGATTAATTGTTGATAAGCCATTTGGCACCGACTTAGCGAATAATACTATTGTTTATAATGGGCTCACGGGCTCGGAAAAGGGTGTGACGTTATTGAATAGCAACGCCCAAACTATAGCGCTTTGGGAGTGGGGTTCAATCTATGCTTTCGCTTTTACCTATGAGTATGGTAGGGGAAGACTTTACTACCAAGGAGAAGCCATTCCTGAATAATAGCAAAGCTACTTCCAATGACGTTGCTCGCAGCTTTTGGAGCTTTAGTAGCTATCATCAGTCTAGATCCACTAATCTACTTTTAGAAACGCAAACATTAAACAAAGGAAATATTTGTCATCTTTTTCTAAACAACTTCATTCCATCAATCTCAGTAACATACTCAAATCCTGATTCTATCAGTTTCTGGTCATCGTTGGCGTGAGAGGATATGATATTGATTAGTCATCATTGGAAATTAAGAGCTAAAACAAACTTTCCCTTGAAAATGACTGTTGTCACAAAACATTTTATTCATTTAAGTTTTTATCGTTAAAAATTGAAAATTTATAAAAACTAAGATTAAAAAAAGTGTTATATATAATTTAGATAGCAGGTTATAGCCTTTGTAATGCATAAAAGTTATGCCGCTTCTCAACATTTACGATTTTTCGCTCCTGACTACCTGTTCCGAAGAACTCCAGGTTTCCTCAACCAGATTTTGCAGTTCTTGCAGTAAATATGCCAACTTTTTGCCTTTAGCAGTTAAGCTATAAGACCTCGGCGTTTTTCTTGTGAACACGAGTTTTTTCCCTTTCAGTCCCCGCAGATACTTGTAAATTCTTCTTACCGAAAGCCCTGTTTTCTCAGCCAGTTTCTTGACGGAAATCCCCTTTTCAGGAATGTTGTCGTAAACTTTTCTTTCAGTATCAGAAAGGATTTCTTTTTTAGGGTCACGCCTCGACTTGAAGAAAAACACGTATTCTCTTTCTTCAGGGGTTTCAATCAGATCGGCTGTTTTCAGCCTTTTCAGAACACGCGAGACAATTATTGGCGAGATAAGAGTCTTCACCTCTTGAAGGGTTTTAGACCCAGCTAGCAACGCTCCGAGAAGGGCTTCTTCGTAACATTCAGAATGGGCTGGCAAAACGTTAGCAAACTCGGGAAAATTTCCCAGCAGCTCGGTGAGTCTGCCGCCGAACATTGTTGCATAATATTCATCTCGCACTTCAGCTGCAAGCCCCACGCTCATTAATGGGCGCAAGTACTCCTCATTGATGGTGTCTTGGCTGTGCATATAACCCGCTTTTTTAAGTTTCTGCTGAAGTTGATCCACAGAATAGCTCCCTTTCACGATCGCGTTTAAAATATGCAACCTCGTTTCATTTTTTAGAACATTGAACAAATCCTTAATAAAATTCGGCTTACCCATGGTTTGGCGTAATCTTCTAAGCTCATTTTTTAGCTTCCAAACATTACAACGCGTTATACACTTAAGAGGAGTCAAGGGAGCACAATTTCTGCATTCTGCATCTAACCTGCGAAGCATTTCCGCTAATTCATCATTCCCTGAATTTATTCTAGATATAGGTGCTGAAGCTCTCATTCTATTCCCTAGCTGACGATGTCCTGACGGGAAGGAGTGAGAGATTGGGTGAAAAAGACCTTTTTAGGGGATATCCCCGTCATGACACGCGTCATAAAAAATATGACGAGCGTCATATTTATATATGTTTCTAACAGAAATAGAGTAACTGGTGGGAAGATGTTGCTTTTACCCTGCGAAGTAGGAGTTAAAACAGTTTTACCTGCGATGAGAGCCCTCATGGCAAGGACCATCATAGAGAAGTATGGGATGAAAGAAAAACAAGTCGCAGAAATTCTCGGTTTATCCCAATCCGCAATAAGCAGATACACAACAAAGGGCAGAGGAAACATAATAAAATTCGAAAACGTTCCGGAAGTGCAAACGCTCATAGAACAGATTATAGACTTGCTCTTGTACGAAAAACCACAAAAAAACACAGAAATTTTAGAACTCTTATGCCAAACCTGTAAAACAATCCGAGAAAAAGGGTTAATGTGCGAACTCTGCCAAAAGAAAACTAAGGAAAAGTCAATAGAAATATGCGTTTTTTGCCGTTCAACCTGATTCAAAGAAAGATCCAATTTATAAAAACGGAATTCCAAATGATTTTCTGGCCTAAGGGGTAGAGCACAGTTGAGCCGAAACGAGATTAAAGAAATCCTCACAAAATACAAAACCATCGCTATAGTAGGCTTATCCCGAAAACCTAACAAGGACAGCAACAGAGTAGGCGCCTACCTGAAGACACATGGTTTCCGCATCGTACCCATAAACCCTTCTGCAGATGAAGTCCTCAGCGAAAAAAGCTACAAATGTCTCCTTGAAATCCCGCCTGAAATACAGAAAACCATAGAGGTAGTCGATATTTTCAGGCCCTCAAAGGATGTGCCGCCCATAGTGGAGCAAATCATCCGGCTGAAAACCCTGTACGGAACGTTGTGCGTGGTGTGGATGCAGTTGGGAATAGTTAACGAGCAAGCTGCCGAAACCGCGAAAAAAGCTGGGCTGACCGTAGTCATGAACAAATGTATGATGGTTGAACATCACCGTCTTTTTTCAGGTTAAAAAGCGCCGCCTTTCTATGCTATGCCGCCTAAAATCAATGACGCAATAACTGCAACAAAAATTATGGCAATGGTTTCAAAGAAGGTCATTTTCCAGTTCACCCGTGTCTTTTTTGAGCGGTAACGCACTAGAAAGATACCTACTATAACTGCAACTATACCTAGAGACACAATTGCGTCAAGTGGACTAGGCAAAAGGATGAAGGTAACTATGGGTATGCTGCCTGCTCCAAAAGTCGTAGTGCCACATATTATCGCCGCGTAAAGATTAGACCGGTGTATCTCTTTGTCCAGTAGTACAAAGAGTTTTTTTATTAGAAACAGAGATTTATCTCGTTCAGCTTTGTCTGGGATGTCGCTTACGCTGAAATTCATCAGGTTCTGTAATGTCATAATGTCCGCTAGGTCTTCTGTGATGCCACCTAAGAGAAAACTAGAGAAGTTGGTAATTGCAACCGCGCTCAGGGTCAGGAACGCCGCGAAAATCGTTAATTGAGTTGTTAACGCAGCAACAAACGCGGATAATATCACAACTATTCCGGTTATGGAACCGTCAACTAGTCCTGCTACAATCTCCATGATGGGTTCTTTCTTCAAAAGGAGGCTTTCCCACTCTTTGGCCATTCTCTTGCCTTGTTTTGTTAACTGAAGAGTACCGTCATGTTCTGTAATCAGTCCTTCAGAGCCCATTTCCTTCAAGGCTTTCTCAAGCTCATCCATTTCTATACAAGTGTAGCTTGAACAAACTCTATCAATGCGGCGTTTAAGCAAGGTTTTTCGAATTTTATTGCCCTTGGCAAGATTCAACAGGACAACGACTCTTATAACATCAGGCAATTCTTGGATTTCAAAGGACACGCAACAAGTCACCGTTGCACACGCAAAAAGCTTCATTCACATTAATAACTCTTATGTGCCATATCGACAACAAATAACCTTCAAAACAGAAATTAATTCTAAGTGGGAACAAGTAAAAGCTAAAATCGCGAAAAACCCCATTGTCATAAAAGACCTCGGGATTCAATCGCTATTCTAAATTGTGGTGACCAAAAAGAAACGTGCTTCAGTAAAGACTCAGCTGAAAGTGAAAGCAGACGGGCAAAGTTTGTTCAGAAGGCACGCGACGCATCGGGGTTTCCTTGCGTTGCATACACGTCTGCCGTGGAAAATCAGTAGGTCCGTGATACGCATCCACTTATCCTTCGGAACGATGTTCATCAAGTCTTTTTCTATCTTGTCCTGATTCGTGTTTTCGGATAGCCCAAGCCTCTGAGCAAGCCTGCGCACGTGAGTGTCTACGGCTATGCCTGCGATTATACCGTAAGCGTTGAACAAAACTATATTAGCAGTTTTCCGTGCAACTCCTGGAAGTTCCACCAACTCCTCCATAGTCTTGGGAACCTGCGAGTTATACTTCTCAACTAGTAGCTTACCTGTGTTTTTCAGGTTTTTGGCTTTGTTACGGTAGAACCCAGATGATCTGATGTCTTGTTCCAATTCAGCTAAGTCTGCATTTGCGTAGTCTTCGGCGGACGCGTATTTCTGGAATAGTCTAGGTGTGAGGGCATTGATTTGATCGTCGGTGGCTTGAGCAGAGAGTATGGTGGCTACAAGCAGTTCAAGCGCGTTCTTGTAGCGCAATGCTATCTTTGCGTTGCTATGCTCTTTTCCAAGCAGCTTAATGACTTCCTGTGCTCGGGCTTTACGTTCCAAGTAAACTTCAGGTTTCTTTACGATCAATCCCTCAGCTATACGGTATTTTTCTTTCTACAAAAACTTTTACTGTTAACGATGTAACAATTTATTGTGAGGTGAAGTTTATGGGTATGAAGCTTCGGGTTGACGGTAAAGAAATACCGCTGAACGAGTTTGTAGAGAAAATCATAAGCGGGTCAGTAGTTGGCGCTGTGACTTCTCTGAAGGGAATAAAAGAAGACTGGAAAAAAATCGAAATGGAAATCTCAAAATAAAGGAAAAAAGGTTATCCGGTGAAGTCGATTCGTGTTTCGATTTCTGCGAACATCTCTCTCTTTGCTTTGCATATGGGGCAAGTGTACGGAGGTTCATCTCTGAAGACAACATAACCGCATTGTTTACAGTACCACAACTTTGGCTTGTTTTTGGGAGTTTCTGTTATCGTTCCTGTGCTTGGTATTACAGTTTCAGCTTTGATTTTTGTTTCTGAAGTTGTAGCTCCATAGGCTTTCGCCTGTTTTTCCAATGGTCTACGCTCGGGAACTGGGTTCAACTCGGTTTTGCCTTCTTGCACGTCTTTTCTGACGTAGAGTGCGCAGTAGCAGGCTCCGAACTCTGTGACGTCTGGATCTCGGTAGTCGCAGGGGCAGATTATGTCCCTGTCGACCTCGAATTTTCCAGATGCGAGTCTACAGGGGCATGAAGGGTAACCATAGCGTTCTTCGTTTCGTTTCAAGCCTTCTAGGAGGCTTTGGAGGAACTTGGGGTCAGGGTTTAGGTAATACCCATAGGTTCTAGCGTCTGCTTCAGCTCTCTGACGCACCATTTCCAATGTTATCTCAGTCATAGTCCAAGAGCCTCCCGCAATTTGTCTTTGCGAAAACCAGTTATCAACATGTTGTCATCTACGAATATGGTTGGGTAGCTAAGTGGTCCACCTTTGCTTTGTATGTGCTCGCGAATTTTCTGTTTATCCTCTTCTTCGCACAAATCCACATATACATACTCGAATTCCACGTCGTTATCCTCTAAAAACTGCTTGGTCATTCTGCACCAAGCGCAAGTGCTGAGGGCGTACAAAACAACCTTATGCTGCCTTTTTTGACCTGAAACCTTAGAAAACTGCATATTCTCACTTGCTATCCTTTTCGTTAACGCAAATATAACTGTTTAGCCCTTTGTCTTCTGGGTGACACTACTATTTTTCGCCTTTGATTATGCCCATAGTTCCAAGCATGAACGGTAACTTCAGAAATGCTTTCCGTGTATACTTGAGAAACCTTGCTCTCAATTGCTCTATTTCTTCCAAAATAACCATGCGCGTTAATTTCTCAATCTACCCCAGAAAATATTAGTTTTTTCTCAGTTAGGGATGTTTGAAGCTCATTTCTTGGGCGTTTTCAAGATGGTTATGGCATGTAACCGTTGTTAACTTGCAACGTAGCGCAACTTGCCTTGATACTATAATGGGGTCGAAAACCTAATATTTTCCGTTTTCGCTGAAATAGAGGTGGTGAAAGTTTTTTGCCGATAGACCCTAATTTTCAAAAGAACAGAAAAGTTATAGGTG
>LFWV01000024.1 GCA_001273335.1 miscellaneous Crenarchaeota group-1 archaeon SG8-32-3
TAGAATTTCAACTGTAGCCAAAAAAGCTAAGGGGAGTCCCTCAATTTGAAGCGGCGCATAATTGATTACTGGGTTGGCTATCCAAGATGCAACTTGTTGAAGCGCAGCTAACCATATTCGGTTCTCGCAAACATACACAAACCAAGCAGAAGCAAGAAAAATCAAGATTACCAGTGGTACTACCAAGCTCTCTGCCGTTTCTTTCCTGTTTGTTTCTACCACAGCGGCATTCCCCAAATCAATTTTTAACCTTTTTTCTTCGATTGGCTAACTTGAATCGCCAGCATACGTATATGCACAGTACCACCAAAAGCATTATAATCGCAATTATTACCCCGACAGACCACCAAGGCTCAGGCGTTACTACTCGAGTGATTGCTATGTAAGCTGACCCTGTTGTTGTGGTATTAAAGTATGAGAAGGCATTATCTTCTTCGAACTTATCTGCTGGGTACTCCTCCATTTTCCTGCCATCATACCGATAAAGCACTAAAGTCACTCCCTCGCCTTTTTTCGGTGCAACATACTTGTCAATGGCAAAACTCATCGTAACATTTGTGATTTTATCAGCAGCTTGCGTTAGAAATCTAAGAGTATAATACTGGAGAATTGTTTCATTGTAACGCTGAAAAGAGGTTTCATTGCGCGGCAGATCCTCGTAGTTTGGATTGTCACTTAAAACCTCTATTGTAAAACCGATGTAAGTGACGGGTTCACGAAACTCTATAGTTATATTCTTTACAATCTGCTCAGTGTCGTATTCAGTAACATTGATGAAAACAGTGTTTGTAGGTGTAGTTAGGGATACGGAAATGTGGGTTTCGGTGATAACAATTTCTTGAGGAGGAGCGGGCATAACATAGTCAGCGCCAACTGAGCCACAAGAAGAAAGTGACAGTGAAATCACGGTAAAAAAAATGCATGTTCTGATGAATGTAATAAGGCTTGGCTTTCTATTGTTAGTTTTAATTTTTTCACATATTTTTCGCCTGTACGAAGAGGACTTGAAATGGTTGTGGCGTTTAGGCATTAACACTCCCCTTACCAAGTTGACCTCGGTTTCGTAGTTTAACGGAAGTTATTTAAAAACTCTGCTTAAAGTCCAAATTTACCGTAATTTTCTGATTGAATAGCAAATTTTATTTCTGAAGCCTAGGCATAAAATGTGTCAAACATAGATGAACACAGCAAGGGTCTGGTGTTAATTGAGAAAATCTTGGTTTCACATAGCCTTACTTATCTGTATCGCTCTGCCGATAATGATGCTATTTTTCTTAGATTATTATAACCTTGAAGGTTATAACTATAGTTATAATGTTGAAACCAATAGCTTCGAAAGCTGGTCTAATAGATATTTTAACGAAAGTTTTCTTTTCGAATTAACATGGAAAGGTAGACTGTTTTTACTAGTATTCCTGTGGGTCATATTAATCGAGTCAGCCATGGATTGGAACAAGTTCGTTGATGAGAAACCGACAAATCGCTATATCATAATCGCTTCCCTTGTCTGCGCGTTAATTCCAACGATTTATGTCATAGCGACCAACTTTCTTGGATTAGACCTGAGCATACTACAAATAGGTCGTGGTGTTTTCGGAGTTCGTGGTGTTACAGCCGAAAACACGCCTTGGGATTTACTATTCCTCCATTGGCCCATATCCTGCGAATACATAGTGTTTTCATTTTTCTTCATTGGTTCTATAATATTGGCTTATAAAACTAAGGGACTGAAAATCCTCTCAATTTCTTTTGCTCTTCTTTCGGGAATCGGTATTGCCTACATGTTCGATACCATTTATCCATTCGGTGTTTTTAGACCTCTTCAAGCTTTTGCTCTGCCTACGGCAGCTGTGGCAGCGGGTATTTTAGACCTTCTTGGCTATCCAGTGAGGTTAGTTTTTCCAATGCATAGTGTTGAGTCCGCTCTTCCATCTTTAACAGTTCAAATGGGTGGTAACTCTGCAAGCGTTGCAATAGCGTGGGCTTGTGCCGGCGTTCAAAGTCTGCTGCTTTATGTGCTGATAATTCTAGTTTTTTTCAAAAAATCAGACATTTCAGCCTTCCGCAAATTGGCTTATTTCATGATCGGCCTTTTTGGGACTTTTTTTGTGAATGTTTTCAGAGTGATCTCCATAATTTTTGTTATGCTTAATGAGGGAAACGCTGCTGGAATGGTTTTTCATAATACCTATGGCGAACTGTATTCCGTCGTCTGGATTTTCCTATATATTCTAATAGTCGGCGTTATTCAGCGATTCTTGTTGGTGGAAAGGATAAAATATTCTGTCCACAGAATCAGGTCCTTGCTTGGAATCGCCAAAGAAAAACTAATCTCGCGAGTCAGAACATTGATTGGCAAGCCTTAATCTTGATGCGCAGTTTAATATTGATGTGAGTCTTTTCCCAAACATGCGAAGCACATGCTAACAATTCAAGACTTAGAGGCTTATTTAATCAGGTTTAACGAATACAAAGCAGGCAAAGGTGAAACTAGAAAACATGATTTAAAAGATTTAATTATTAACAGCTCCATGTAGAATGTTAACGATTAACTTGAAGCAAATTGCAGAGGCATTCTCGATGCACCTTCGATACAAGCAACTTCCAAAGGTTACACCTCTGTTTGTTGGTTTTTTTATAGGTTTTGTTATATTTTTGCTTGGAGGTGTATACGCCCTCTCGCTCATTGGCAGTATCTTATTCGTTCTATTTCTGCCAGGTTTCTCAATTCTACAGGTAGCAGTTTCAGCGAGCTCGCGAGAATTTGACTTCGTGGAAAAACTAATTCTGTCTCCTATAATTGGAATATCTTTTACGTCATTAATAGCGCTTTATCTATCCTTGTTAAATATACCAATAAATCAACTAACAGTCATTGTTTCTACACTTTCGGTGTCTATTCCTTTACTAGCATATTCGTGGAAACAAGGCGGACTGAAGAAAACAAGTTTCAAGTTATCTACGCCACTTTCCGCATATTTTATCCTACTACTTCTTATGGTTATTTCAATTATCCTGATATTGATTCCACTCCCAACAAATGGACTTTTGTTTCCTATGGGTGATGACCCAGCCACATCTACTTTTGCCGCGACTTTAATTGCAGAGCAAGGTAAGATTCCCCAATCGTGGGCGCCGTACTATCCTGAACAAACAGCATTCACCTTTCCGCCAGGATACCCTTCAGTTATAGCTTTTCTCTACCTACTAGATCCATTAGAAATTATGCCAGTTCTTGTAGCTCTTTTTTCAGGGTTTTTCGCCATAATACACGGGGCAATATTTGTACTCACACGTAGAGTTTTTAATGACTACAGGATTGCACTTTGTTCTGCAGCTTTCTCCGCTTTGCTCTCAGTCGGCTTCTATCAAATGATAAATACTGGACGATTTCCAGCACTAGTTGGGATAGCATTAACCTTAAATCTGCTTCTCTTTTCATACCTGTATTCAATTACTGGAAAACGTAAACTGCTGTTAGTTGCCGGCGTTACACTAGCAAGTCTGTTCATGGTGTACAGCGTTGCATTTGTCACCGCTGCACTTTTTGTTATTCTATTCTTTCTATTTAGCCTAATTTTTTTCAAGAATAGAAAAAAAAGCCTGTTGGGAGTAGCCGCAATCACTAGTATTGGACTTGTATTTTCGTTACCTTGGGTTTTTACCATTGTTAGCAGGCTAACGGTTCAAGTACCCCCAAGGGAATATGAAGCTCTTTTATCCTGGTTTAGTAAGTATTCAATTCAAAACGAAATGGGCTTTGCAAATAACCTCTTTATGTACTATGGCTACTGGCTACTCCTTTTCGGAATTATTGGGTCACTCATTATTTTAATTAGAAAGAGAAGGTGCAGCTTTCTTTTAGCATGGTTTCTCAGCATAGTTCTACTAATGGTAAATGAAGTGGTAAAAATTCAATTTCCAGGTTGGTTCTATCTCCAAGCAGGATCCTTTCTCAACCCGACATTATCTTTGCCTCTGTCGGTTCTAGCTGGAATTGGTTTTGTTAAAGTTTATGACTTCATAAAAAACCACTTTCAAAATTCTTCCCGTAAATTTATTAAAAACAAAACGCGTTTGGTGCTCACCGCAATCCTTTTCTTATTTACATTTAGTCTGGGAACAATTATTGTACTGCAGAATCCGGAAATTAGCAGGGATTTTAGTTTTCTTCAAGTGAACCGATTTTCTACAGCTGATTACAACGCAATGATGTGGATTTCAAATAACACGCCAAAAGAAGTTGTGATCTTTAACGATCACTGGGTTGGAACTGCAGGCACTTGGATACCTGTAGTCAGCCATAGACGCATTCTTATGCCATTATTGAGCATATCCGAAGTTGGATGGACAGATAAGATGTTTACGAGGGAAGATGAAAGCGTCATAATTGCAAGTGATCCTAACTCAAAAGAGGCATTGGATATCTTACAGAAATACCAGACCTCATACATATATCTCAGCGATAAATATAGCGGTCAAGTTGAAGAAATAAGAAAAAGCTATAATGTATCTCTATTCTTACAAAGTTCTCACTACGAGCTTGCATTTAACGAAGAAAATGCTTGGATAATCCGGGTGATCTACTAGCGCACTCTAAGTTTTTACATGTACATATGGGTACTTTACATAAGCGCGCGCTGCTATCGCTACGTACCAGATGGACGCAAACATCGAAGCGATGTAGATTATTTGGGAAGGAAAACTTTTCATCGGCTCGGGTGACGAGAATTTCTACTGCGTTGGTGATTCTCCGATGCGCACGCCTATTAATTGGATAAATTCAGAGACCAATGGTAGTGGAAAGGACAAAATACGCTTTTCAAAAGATAGGCTATTTTGTTGTAACTCTAAAAAACTTGTCAATAGAGTTAGAGCGTTCAGAGTGGGGAGTGAAACTAATTAGTGGTTTTGACTTGGTTGATTGCGCTTTTTAATAGGATCTTTCATGAACTTTGGCGTTTGTTGGTTCTTGTATTAATATTATAGGTTAATTGTTTTTGATACCTAAAAAAGGGAGGGGAATTTTTGTTGCGAGACATAGTTGCTGCTGTGGCTATCTGCCCAATTTCCCAACAGTGTATTTATCGGTTCGTGACCTCTTTCGCAAGCAGTAGAAGCTAACTGCAAGTGCTACAGACGACAGGAGTACAACAACGCCTAAGCTAAAGCCTTCTGGGACAATCTCGCTTAAGTAATTTTGAACACCCCAACGGTTTGGAACGTTATCCGGAGTTGGCGGCCACGCTTGCACCCCCGCTGTACTGTTTTCGTCGAACACAGCCAATCTGAAGTTCCAAGTAGGACCAGCGCCGAACTCAGCTTTTACGAAACGGAGCTCTAAAATCCAATGCGGTGTGCTATTGGTGGGTGAAGCACTCAACGAGTTAGCCCAAGTTACAACTCCTGGGGGACTAACCTCTGCCCAACCCGAGCCAGTTCCTTGATATACCTTTAGGTCAGTGTGTCCTACAATGTCTATTCTATAATCCTCGGTCGCAGGAGCAGTTCCATCGTCCTGATTACCGTCAATGCACATTTGCCAGTAATCGCCAGTATCAGTAGTGTTATCACTATAAAATTCAACAAGGAATGCGGAGGCAACTATTATGGGGTCTTGCGATTCATAAATCCATACACTTCTGAAAGCAACGTCGTTACCTATCATGGTAACAGCGCCTTTTAGGGTCCATTCATCATTGGTAGTCCATTTTCCATCAATAACGAGGGGTACAGTGTCAGGCATGAAGTCCACTCTTACATAACCTTCTTCGGCTGCCGTGACGGTTCCCGCGCTTACTATCAGCAGACTGCATAAGGTTATTATGCATAAAGCATTTAGCAAAGTTCTCTTCATTACAATCTAATCTCCGTTAATTTATCGAAATATACATTTATTCAAATCAATTTAAGAAATTTTCCATATAACAAAATAGACGATAGAAAACGAACTAATAATTTCGAACAATTTTCATGTAATAGACGCGTAAATCTATCTTAAGCTAATCTTAAGTTAAAAATGGGAATGATTAGGAAAAAAGTAGGACCTATTAAGTAAAGTCTATCGAAAGCAAAATTAATTCTTGCAAAAATCGAAAAACGTTGCCTCAACGACTGAGACTTAAATTCCTTTTTACTGTTTCGGTTTTAAGCATCTCCCCTATTGAAGCGACAGCCTCTTCCTTTGGAGAATCGCTTTCACCGCTTTGATGAGCTCTTCGCACGCCACTCGTCTATCCTCCACGGAGCCATCAGTTTCCAAACCTCCAACTTTATTCTCCAGACTCCGCGTCTGCGCGATGACCTCTTGTTTCTTTTTCTCATAGTCATCGTGGAGTTTTTCCTGCTTAACCTCGAACTCCTTAGCGACCGACTCAAGTTCGCTCTTAGCTGCATCCAATTTCCGAGTTACATCAGCTACCTTTTGCGATTTAGCTCTTCTCGCGAAAGGACTGAAGACACTTGCTTTCGTTTGATTTGTCTCTTCAAGTTCTTCTTCGAGATCATGGACCTTGTGGGTTAAGCCTTTGACTTCACGTTTTCTTTCTAATGCCAGTTTCTGAGTTGCGCGGGTATATTCTGTATCAGTCTGAACAAGAAGATTATTCTGTTTCGCAAGCATCCGTGTAGCCTTTTCAAGAACAGCCTCCTCGCGTCGTCTCTCAGCAAGTTTAAGCTCTACGTCAACGATTACTTGTGAACGTTCCTTCACGAACTCTTCGTCCACGTTCACGGCTGAATTCGACTCAAACTCGGAGAGAACGCTCTTCAGACTTAACAACCAATCTTCATAATACGGGCTGAACGGCGAAAACGCAAAAGTCTGACTCCCAAGGTTGCTCAGTCTGCCTAGAGTTTTCTCCACAACCTCCTCGAAAGTGGCAGACTCGCTATCCTTCAGAAGGTATTTTCCGCCAGAACGATGTTTCTTACCTTTCCGCTTAGCCTTCTCATGGTGCACTTTTCCGCGTCCTCGCCCAGTGCCACGCCGTGAACCACTTTGAGACCCGTAGCTCATGAACAGACCCTCCCTGCTTTAAGGCTAACTAGGTAACAGCTTGAATTTTAAGAGTTGCTGCCAAGCTCAAACCTCGTGTTCTGAAAGCTAAGGTAATGATCTGCAAGGAACAAGAGTGCAAAGCGAGTTGTGAGCGCTCTTCTTGCCTAAATCAAACGCTTTCAAGTTCTGCTCTATTGTCTTTTTTGGCACTGCTTCTGAGATGCTTTCTTTGATGGCTTTCTCGTCTACTTTAAAGGTTTCGAGCGCTGAGAGGCAACCCAAGAAAACCGTGTTCTCGGTTCGCACGTTCCCGCTTTCTTTTGCAAACTTCAAAGCGTCAACAACCGCAATGTTCTGCGTCCAACCCTTCAGCTTAGCAACAATGTCCTCAAGGGTTATGTATTTTGACCCTTTCTCAGTTATGAGGTTGGAGGTTTCAATCGGCGGATGCATAAGGCGCTTGTTCATAAGCACCACGCCGTCTTTCTTCAAATATTCTGCGTAACGTAACGTCTCAATCGCCTCAAGAGAGAGCAGAATGTCGGCTTCGCCATACGGAATCAACGGGGAAAACACGTCTTCACCTATCCGCAGATGTACGGAGACAGCCCCACTTCTCTGGCTCAACCCGTACATCTCACCGGTTATTACTTTGACACCGCTTTTAGAGCAAGCGTTTCCTATAACAGTCGTCAGGAGCACGAGCCCTTGTCCTCCGACGCCGCATATAAATATGTTCAGGCTCATGCTTTCACCTCAGTTCGCTTCACTGAATGAATTGGACATAATCGAGAGCAGACGGAACAGCCGTCGCAAAGTTCAGGCGATATCCGCGGTTGCCTGTCCTCGTCCAGATCGTACGCAGGGCAATAGAACGTTCGCAAGCAAACGTAGGGTCTCTTGCACATGTCCTTGTCCACGTAGAAAGGCACAATCTTTTCTCCTCGTCGCCTCTTGTTCCGATCGCCATAAAGCGCACACTCTCTTCGGCAAACCACCACAGCAAGCCCGTCATAGTCAAGCGCTTTCCTAAACACTTCCACGTTGCCTCTAACATCATATGAATCCACAACCTCCACAAAATCTACCCCTATAGCTTTACAAACGCCCTCGATGGATATCTTTTTGCCTTGCCTGCCGCCTGCCGTGAATTCGGTTGACGGATTATACTGCTGACCAGTCATAGCTGTCACGGAATTGTCCAAGATTAGCATGGTGAACTTGTTGCCGTTGTGAACCGCGTTGATAAGCGCAGGTATAGCCGCGTGAAAGAATGTTGAGTCACCAACAACCGCCACCACTCGTTCTTCGATAACATGTGACATACCGTTTGCCACGCCTACCGAAGCCCCCATGCACAAGGAGCTGTCACCGCGAGATATAGGCGGGAAAATCCACATGGAATAGCAGCCTATATCATTCGAGAAGTAATGCTTCTGACCCTTAGACTCTTGAATCTTCAACGCTTGGTTAAGCGCCACAAAAGTGCCTCTGTGCGGGCAGCCAGCGCAGAACGTTGGATACCGAACTGGAATAATATCCTTAAACTTCGAGGCTTCTTTAACGATAGCCTCGGCGCCAGCGTACTCCACACCCATAGCAGAAGCTATTCCACTAGCGACAACGTTCGGGTTGTACTCCCATGCCTCTGAGAAATCACCGGTTTTTTTCCCGAAAATCTCTAAGTTAGGATTAGCGCCTTTGGCGATGGCGCACAGTTCCTTCTCCAAGTACGGCGAAAGCTCCTCCACAACAACGACTTTCTTCAGGTCTTTAATGAAGTTCTTGATGGTGTTTTTGGGAAGCGGATACGTAGTGCCAAGCTTCAACACGTTAACCTTGTTTTGCAGCTTCAGCATCCTCAACGCCTCAAGCACATGCAAATACGAGACTGATGAAGTTATTATGCCAACATCTGAGTCAGCCTGCTTGGTGAAGTTAAATTCTGACTGATCGAACTCTTCCGCGAGCTTAGCCGTGCGCTCAAGCATTTTCAATTTCTTTCGCCGTGCAACCTCGCCCAAAGTAGTGTATTCCTCGTTAAGTTCTTTCCACTTAACCTTCTTGAATTCACTACGGTTCATTTCGTCTAGCTGTACTATTCCGCTTTGATGGTTTACCCGCGTAACGGTGCGTATGAGCACGGGAACCCTATACTTCTCGGAGATTTCGAACGCTTTTTTCACCATGTCCTTGGCTTCTTGCGGCGAAGACGGCTCCATCATTGGTATATACGCATTGGGCCCGAAGAACCTACCATCCTGTTCCGACTGAGACGAGTGCGCGTGGGGGTCATCCGCCATAACAATAACCAAGCCGCCTTTGACGCCTGTGTAGCCGAGAACAAAAAGCGTGTCCGAAGCAACGTTTGTTCCAACGCTCTTCATAGCTGTTAGGCTTCTGACTCCCGCGAAAGCGGCGCCAGCGCAAATCTCAAGCGCTACTTTCTCGTTTGCAGCAATCTCCATCTGGTAATCAAAGTTGCCAAGCGCGTCTGCAAATGTGTCCAAAACCTCCGATGTAGGCGCACCAGGGTAGAAAGCTACAACCTTCACGTCGGCCTCTAAAGCACCCCTAACGATTGCTTCATTGCCCAACATGAAAGCTGCTTTCTTCTCTTCAGATATAACGTCCTTTATAACCATACGTAAACATGCGTTTCATCAGTAATAAGCATTAATATGCAACTAGTTTTCCACGTACTTAGCTTTTACAGCAGCCAACTTTCCGCCTGCCTTCAACAAGCTTTTCTCACGATCGCTGAGATCAAGCGTAACCCCGAACTCCTCGCTTTTCGCAGCGTTCTTCATGCATAAATTCCGTTGTAGCCCGTTCATGTTCAACTCCAACATATCTCCTTGAGCAACATTCGTGTAGTCCTGTTTGTCCGTGAAGGTCAACGGGACAACACCGAAGTTAACGAGGTTAGCAAGATGTATTCGAGCAAAAGACTTGGCAATGACCGCTTTCACACCGAGATACTTTGGCGCCAAAGCAGCATGCTCCCTAGAAGAACCTTGCCCATAGTTTTCACCGCCAACAATAAACCCGCCTCCCTTCGCCAGAGCTCTATTAGAAAAACTTGAATCGAAATAACAGAAAACGTGCTTGCTTATCTCTGGAATGTTACTTCGCAAAGACATGACTTCTGAACCACCTGGCAGAATATCATCAGTTGAAATGTTATCACCTGTCTTCAACAAGACTTCACCCGCGAGCTTGTCTGGAATCGGCGGGAAACTGGGCAAAGGCTTGATGTTCGGACCACGTCTGACTTCCCCCATGAAAGGCTTATCCGGAAAGATGAACATGCTGTCCTCAACAATTACTTTCTCTGGCAACTTTACCTCTGGGTAGTCTCCTAGTTTTCGTGGGTCAATTATCTCCCCCTGGAGCGCCGCCGCCACCGCCGTCTCCGGACTAGCCAAATAGACCTGTGCGCTCTGCGTTCCTGATCTGCCCTTGAAGTTGCGGTTGAACGTTCTGATGGATACAGCTTCTGTTTGAGGTGCTTGCCCAATTCCGATGCATGGACCGCAACCGTTTTCAAGTATTCTGGCTCCTGCGCGGATGATATCCGCAAGCTCGCCGCTTGCAGCTAAATTCGCTAAAACCTGCCGCGACCCAGACGAAATAGTGAGGCTTACCTTGTCGCTGACTTTCTTGTCGTTCAGAAGCGCGGCAACCATTTTCAAGTCTCGAAGCGAAGAGTTGGTGCAGCTACCGATACAAACCTGGTCCACGGGTGTGCCTTCAACTTCACTTACCGCTTTAACGTTGTCTGGACTATGGGGCAACGCTATCAAAGGCTCAACCTCACCCAAATCTATTTCAAGGACCTCACTGTACTTCGCTTCTTCATCAGCCATAAGCTCAACCCACTCATCTGCTCTCCCTTGACTTCTTAGAAACGTGTATGTCAATCCATCCGACGGGAAAATTGAAGTTGTTGCCCCTGTTTCCGTTCCCATGTTGGTTATCGTCGCCCTTTCGGGCACGCTTAGGGTTTTCACGCCTGAGCCAAAGTACTCCAAGATTCTGTTTACCCCGCCTTTCACACTTAACTTTCTCAGAACTTCCAATATCACGTCTTTTGCTGAAGCGAAAGGCGAAAGCGCCCCTGTTAACTTGACGCCCATGATACTAGGCATTTCCAGGTAGAATGGTTCGCCAGCCATAGCCGCGGCAACATCAAGTCCCCCAGCGCCTATAGCAATCATTCCCATGCCTCCTGCTGTGGGTGTGTGGCTGTCACTTCCCAGCAAAGTGTACCCAGGCCTAGAGAAGCGTTCCAGATGAATCTGGTGACAGATACCGTTGCCTGGCCGCGAGAATACAATGCCGTATTTGGCTGCCACATCCTGCAAGTATCGGTGGTCGTCAGCGTTCCTGAAATCGTTCTGCAACATGTTATGGTCAACGAAGCTCAGGCTTAACTTGGTCTTAACTCTGGGGACGCCCATGGCTTCAAACTCAAGGTAAGCCAAGGTTCCAGTAGAATCCTGCGTCAAA
>LFWV01000025.1 GCA_001273335.1 miscellaneous Crenarchaeota group-1 archaeon SG8-32-3
AATACAAATACGATCATGGAGATACAGCAAGAATAACTCCGCTGGTTCCAATGCACACTCTCGGTCACGATTTCATCCCAGCACCGATACATGCAGGTGGACTACGCTACCACGGGATAGCTCCCACCATAAGCGTGTTAGCTTCAGAAAATCAGCTGCAAACACAAGCCTACAACCAAATAGAGGTTTTCGACGCCGCTAAGCTCTTCCTCCGCACGGAGGGCATAATACCTGCGCCCGAGCCAGCTCATGCTATAAAGGCAGCAATTGACGAAGCCTTAAGATGCAAGGAGACTGAGGAAGAAAAAACTATTCTCTTCTTGCTGTGTGGTCACGGCTTCTTCGACATGCAAGCATACGATGAATACTTCAATGGCAGATTGAAACCTTACGAATACCCGGAGCAAAAAGTAGCCGAATCAATGGCTAAACTTTCCAAACTCTATCCTTGGCTGGAAGAAACCAACAAGAAATACATAAGCTGTGAACCCCTCTAAGAAACCAAAAACTGGTGAGAGTAGCAAGCTCTCATCCCATTCAATTTTTCTTGAATTACCCTTTTTCTAAATCGAATCAAAGGTTTGTAATCCTGTTTTTCTCATTAACTTTTAATCCTATTTTGCGTTTATATAAAAATTGTCTGGTGCCGCTTATGAGTACCAAAAATAAGTTGCCGCATTACGGGCAGAATGCCCTTCCGATCAAAACAATAGGCTTGATAGTTAATCCTGTGGCTGGAATGGGCGGCGCTGTTGGACTCAAAGGAACAGATGGGCGAGATATTATTAATCGAGCTATGTCTCTAGGTGCAACGCCTATAGCGCCAGTAAGAGCGGAAGCTTTTCTCTCCAAGTTGAAACCTGTTAAGCATGCGGTACAGCTCATTGTTGGGGCTGGAAGCATGGGAGAAAATGAAGCTAAGAGTTCTGAATTTGCCTATGAGGTTCTCGGAGTGAGGAAGAAAGAAACAAGCGCTAAAGATACAGTTGCTATTGCAAAGGAAATGGTTGATGCTGGTGTAGCTCTTCTGGTTTTCTGTGGCGGAGATGGTACAGCCCGAGACATACAAAAAACAATTAATATGAATGTTCCCGTGCTTGGGGTTCCGACAGGGGTCAAAATGCACAGTGCTGTTTTTGCGGTGAATCCCCAAGCCGCAGCCCGAGTAGTTATTCGTTTCCTATATGA
Organism: miscellaneous Crenarchaeota group-1 archaeon SG8-32-3; assembly: GCA_001273335.1. Taxonomy (GTDB): domain Archaea; phylum Thermoproteota; class Bathyarchaeia; order Bathyarchaeales; family Bathycorpusculaceae; genus SG8-32-3. The sequence continues at coordinate 1,189 of LFWV01000025.1, forward strand.
GACACTGCCCCTCAGGGAAGCCGAGGTAATGGATGTAGACGAGAAAGCCTTCAGAGAAGGCAGCGTTTCAGCCAAACTCTATGGATACGTTCTGGCTCCTTACGAGCCTCACTTGATTCAAGTTAATAAGATCGCGAGTCCGATGACGGCGAGTGAACTGCGTAACCACGCCGCTATCGGCGTGTACGTAATTGAAACAATGAAACCTGATGTGGTCTACGTTATCGGGCCAGGAACTACCACGCGCACTATCGGCGACCTGTTGGATGCTAAAAAAACTCTCTTAGGCGTTGACCTCTTCTACAACAAAAAAATAGTGGCTAATGACGTTAATGAGAAACAAATACTGGAAGCAACACGAGGAAAGACTGTGCAGATAATTGTCACGCCTATTGGTGGTCAAGGTTTCATTTTTGGTAGAGGAAACCAGCAGATAAGCCCGGAAGTAATTCGTCGCGTAGGGTTAGACAACATAATCGTGGTTGCTACAGAAGGCAAATTGAGAAGCCTTGAAAGTTTGAGGGTGGACACTGGTGACTCAAACTTAGATGCTGCCTTCCGGAAGCGTAAAGTGAAAGTTGTAGCCGACTACAAAACCGAATACCTGATGAGTGTTGAATGAACAAATTGTTTTCACAAAATACATAGGTAAATTGAAATACCGAGCTCGCAAACAGTATTCTGTTGTTATTTGGAGGCGGAACATTTGATTCCCATAAATCTTCCATTAATCGGCGAAGAAGAGATCGAAGCCGTTGTTAAAGTCATGAGAAGCGGCCCGTTAACCAGCGCGCTTGGCGTGGGTCCAATGGTTACTCAGTTCGAGAAGAACTTCGCGGCGTTCGCTGGCGTAAAACATGCTGTAGCCGTGAACACGGGGACTGCGGCGTTGCACGCTGCAGTCGTAGCCGCTGGCGTTAAACAAGGTGATGAGGTTATTCTGCCCAGTTTCACTTTTGTAGCTACAGCTGAAGCGGTTGTTTTGGCCGGCGGAAAACCGGTTTTCACAGACATCGACCCTGAAACCTACAACATTTCTCCAGAAGCAATAGAAAAAAACGTTACAGAAAAAACTCGGGCGATAGTGCCTGTTGACCTGTACGGTTTTTCTGTCGACATCAAGGCGATAAAGAAAATCTCGTCTGAACACGATTTGGCTGTTGTTGAAGACGCTGCTCAAGCTCACGGTGCAACATACGCAGGGAAGCCTGCTGGATTTTTTGCTGACGCTGCCTGTTGGAGTCTCTACGCTAGCAAGAATATAACCACGGGCGAGGGCGGGGTTGTAACCACAGAAAGTGATGAGGTGGCGGAGACCTTGAGGTTGATAAGAACTCATGGGGAAAAAGTCAAGTATGCCTCTCTTATGCTCGGCTACAATTACCGTATGTCAGAAATACAAGCTGCTATTGGATTGGTGCAACTGGAAAAATTGTCGAATTTCGTGGCTAAACGACGTGAAAACGCCAAAAAACTCAACAGCCTGCTGGAAGCGTCAAATAGGCTAAAGTTGCCCATGGAATTAGAGGAACGGCAGCACAGTTGGTATCTCTATACTGTAAGGCTCGAAAATGCCGTTGGAAAAGAACGGAACAAGATTGTGGAAGAACTACAGAAGAAGGGTATAGGCGCGGTAGCCTACTACGTTAACCCTGTACATCAAATGCCTTACTACCGTGAAACTTACGGTGAGCGTAAATTGCCCGAGACAGAAAAAGCAGCACGTCAAGTGTTTTCTTTACCTGTTCACCCTGGAGTTTCGGAGGCGCAAGTAAACTATATAGGTAAGACTCTTCTCGAACTTTTGTAACAGTTCAGCGTTAAAGTTTAGGCGGGTTGCTTGCCTCTGTCCTTTCATGCCATTGAGTTTTCAAGAATGATTTAAGTGAATTGTCAGACTGTAAAAGTTAAATATGAATATGTGTTGAAGTAATAGGACCCACCTGTCTCAACGTATTGGGTAATTTTCTCAAGGGGGCGCGTTTAACAGTTGGCTGATGATGAAGACATTTCGAGAGTTAAGATAAAATTCATTATAGAGCGCTTAGGTGAAGCGGAAGGCGAGCTAGTGAGATTTTTAGCTCCCAGAACAATAGACACTATTGTTAGAATACTTCCAGCGGAAGGCAGAGCAGCTTTATGGAAAGAAGAAGTTTACTTCGAGCTTCCAGTTAAAATAGGGGAAGAAAAAGCTAAACCCAATGTGGAAACTGGCGATATAGCGTTTTGGCCCATGGGAAGCGCTCTATGCGTGTTTTATGGGCAGTCGCAACCTTACAGTTCAGTTAACATTTTGGGGAAAATCACAAAGAATCTGGAACTGTTTAAGCAAGTTAAAAGCGGCGCAACAATCAAGGTTGAGTTAGTGAGCTAGAAGTCTGTTGCGCTGTCTTCCCACATCTGCAGGAGCCGCGCGCATTCCTCTTTCACGCTTTTGTCTTGACTTTTTTCCTTTAAAACTTCCAGAAATTTTATGCGTTTTTCAACTGAACGTTTTTCCGCGTTGCCTCCGTAGTAAAGTTCGCCTTCAAGATACTCTTTCATATGATTGGTTTTTTGAATGAAGAGGCTCGCGGCATCAACAGGGTTTTCAACCGCAAACTTGTTCGCCCATATTTCTACTTCTGTTTCGCGGAGTTGAGTTAATCCGTCAATTTCCATTATCTTCCTGATGTAAGTCCTCAAGAGCTCGTAATACCTCGCGGTTTTCACCAATTCGAGGGCTTCGTTGACTTTCTGTTCAAAGTTCGGGCTTCCTTCCACTGTTAAATTATGTTTATAACCCTTGTTTACCAGTTCTCTTGCAGTTTTAACTTCTCTCTTGGTGTAAACTCTTTCTGGAAATTCCAATCTATACCCTCTCGTTTGGAAGTGAAAACTTGAAAAAAAGATATACCGTAGCGAATTAAGTGGCAACGGGCTTGTAGATTTTTATGTTATGGTTTCCTGAGACAAATTCCACTGCGCCGATTTGTTCCAGTTGCTCCAAGAAATCTTTAGCTGCGCTTATCCGTACGTTGTATCTTGAAGCCACGGAGTATGGCGTTAAAACTTTCATCTTTTTTACTTCGTTAACAATCTTTGCGTTTTTCACATCTGGCGGGATTACGCCTATTGTCCTTCTTTCTCTCGGCGGCGTGGCTTTCTCTTTCTTTTTATCTTTAGATCTGCTTTCTTCGTCTCTTTTTTTCTGCATGCGCTCCATCTGCTTCAAGCCGAGTTTCTTTTTTCCGCCCATTTTTTCACTTCTCTAATCTGTTGGCTGCTGAACTATAAAGGCTGAGTTATTTCAACTTTATGCTTATTCTTCCAGTCTTTGAGGGGCACGCCGAGTTTCTTTTCAATTTCAGGTCTATGAATGGAGTTCATAGCGCAGAACGGTATTATGCGCCCGTCCGGCACGGCGTAGTGAATCACACACCTTTGTACGCGTTCCAAGTCAAAGTTGTACGGGTCCATGAAGTGCATAGACGAAAGCAGAATAGTTTTTCTTTGTAGGTCACCTAATGAATTATATGTTCCTTCCGTCAAGACTCTCAGTAGGTATTTCCTCAGAAAACTGAATTTCACGTGTCTAGCTGCTCCAAGCAGGCGTAGCTTGGCTTTTTTCTTGCTTCCTTCCGAGGCGTTTTCGTTAACTTTCTTCATGGTTGCAACGAACTTGTCTACGTTCGCGTAACGAGTGATCGGTATAATGTCGCCATCTTCCACGAAGAGGTATGTAGCCATGCCACAGTGGGGGTGAGCTGTGAACTCCACGTATCGCTTGTCTTGGAGTGCACCCACAGCTTTAGAAACCGGCACGACAGTAGGCACGGGGTAAAAATCTGAAACCTTTATTTTTCCGTTTGTTTGTTCCTCGGATAGGCGCATGAAATCTGGGATTGTGATGCGCATTCGGTCGCGTTCTTTTTGTGGAAGGCGTCCGCAGAGGGAGACTGGCTGAACGTTTATACACCTTACAATGTCGAAGTTTTTAACTGCGAAATCTATAATGTCGCCAAGTTGGCTGTCGTTTACGCCTTTTACTAGGGTGACTACTAGGACTATGCTATGTAGTCCTGCTTTGCGGCAGTTTTCAATGGCTTTCATTTTGATGTCGAGCAGGTTGACGCCGCGGATGAACTTGTAAACTTCTGGTGTTAACCCGTCAAATTGCAAGTATACCGTGCTAACTCCCGCCTCTTTCAGTTCTTTGCAGTAATCAACGCTCTGAGCGAGTCGCAGTCCGTTCGTGTTGACTTCCACGTGGCGGAAGCCGAGTTCCTTTGCTTTTCGTACAAAATCTATTAGCTCGTTGCGGATTGTAGGTTCGCCGCCGCTGAACTGCAGCGCCGTAGCTGGCACCGGGTCATTCGCGCGTAGATTCTCTAACATTCCTGTAACCTGTTCGTTTGTCGGTTCGTAAACGTAGCCAGCGGCAGAAGCGTTTGCAAAACAGACCGGACATGTAAGGTTACATCTGTTTGTTATGTCGATTATTGCGAGAGAAGTATGTGATTTGTGTTCTGGGCATATGCCGCAGTCATAGGGACAGCCTTTGTCCGTTTTTGTGCGTGGATTGTTTAATCCGTCACCGTCGTATCTGAGTTTTTCAGCGCGCACGTATTGGTCATAGTCTGACCAGTATAATTCTTGGAAAAAGCCATGGTCTGGGCAGTCTTTTTTTATGTAAACTTTACCACCGTCTTCAAAGATGGTGGCGTCTAAAACTTTCAAGCATTCAGGACAAATACTCTTCGTATTCTTGATGGTGTTCATGTTTCTCACTATGCCTTCTAATGGCTGTGCTTTTCGAAGTGCTTAAGAGCAAAAATAACCATAATAATGTTTCCAAACCTTTCCTAAGGTGATTGAGGGGGAACCAGAAATGTCAATAAGCGAAAATACTCGTAATGTTCTGCGAGAAATGGGTTTGAACGCCTACGAGGTTGACGCTTATATAGTGCTGTTGGAAGGCGGACAGATGACAGCTATGGAAATAAGCCGAGAAGCGTCTGTTCCCTACTCGAAAATTTATGAAGTTCTCAACTTGCTAAAGCAGAAAGGCTGGGTTAAAAGCTCTGAGAGTCGTCCATTCAAGTATTATCCTGTTCCCCCGATTGAGGCTATGGCATCCACGAAACTTAGACTTGAAGACAAATACCAAAGCTGGGAAAGCGCCGTCAGCGAGGAATTGCAGCCCCTATACGAGAAACGAGAATTAGTGGAGCGCCCAGACATGCTTATACTACGCGGGCAACAAGCAGTTTTAACCAAGCTAGAAGAGCTTCTCAGTAAAGCCTCAAAAGAGATTATGATTGCTGCTCCAGAATTCGCACGGGCCATAATTGCCTCAGCGGATCCTTTGATGAGCAGGTTAAAAAAAACGGTAAATGTTAAACTCATGGTGGCGGGAAAAACCGAGGACTGGGTTTTCCTGAAGAAATTTCCCAGTGTAAGCGAGTTGCGCATGAGGGACCATATGTTTGGTGGCGGAGTAATTGCTGACGGAAAAGAAGCAATGCTTTTTCTAGGTGAAGACAAGCCTAGTCTAGTAATATGGAGTAACCACATAGGCTTAGTTGGTTTCGCCCGTGAGTATTTCCAGTTCCTGTGGGATTCCTCAGTAAAAGCTTAGCGTAAAATGTAGACAAAGACGATAAACCTTCAGCTGAGTCTGACAAACCTCCAACATTTGTATTTTAATTAGATTTTTCCCTTGTGCCAGCAGGCGTCCGTTGCTTATATGTACTTCCTGCCTGTCTCAGCAGGCATAATATTCGCAATAGTGGTAATCGGGTTGCTGCTGTTCCTGATGTTAAGGAAACGGTAAATATTCAATAAAAATGGTACAATAAACTTCCTTCTTTTTTCGGCATTACAGTTAATGACGTAAGGTAAGAAGGGCTTAAAAGGAGTCTGGACGGGAAAAGATAAAACTAATCTGGAGAAGGTTCACCTTCTTTTCTCTTCTACTTAATTACTGTTTGTTCAGAGCCTCAGTAACCCTTCATTTTCTGTTTTCTCCAAAATAGTTTGCTGGAAACGTCGCCAAGCAATTTAGCAAAGCATTTTCATGGCAAGGTTAAAAGGGAACTTCCCTACACAATAATTTGCACAGGTCGGTGAGCATTTATGAGTGAAAGCAAAGTCACCGTTAAGTACGAACCCTTTAAAGAAGTCATAATAATGGAGCGAACATTTTTTTCAACGCCTGAAAACTTGGCGCGATTCACGGCGGTAATCGCTGGTGGCAAGCTGGCTGGACTCTACTGGGTTGACGGCATAGTCTTTCTCTACTTCCCGCTTCCCGCTTCCAATACAGCAGTTGCAAAAGCGCTGATAGAAACAGGCAAAGTCTACTGGACCTTTGTCGGCTACTCGCACATGCCGAAATATGCGCCAACCATAGAAACAAAAGAAAAAATGATTGTACCAGTAATTGACATATCATCCGATCCCATTCTCATAAAAGTTGCAAAATGGCTAAAGGAACAAAAATAACGCGAGCCACAACAACTCTGCAAAATACAAACCTAACTTCAGGGGCTCTGTCTTATTGAAAAGAATAAAACTCAAAGGTACAGTTTTCTCTGGCGGAGGCGACGGCAAAAAATTCATGGAGTTGCCATGGGTTAAACGGCAGATAACAAAAAAACTCGGTTTCACTCCATACCTTGGAACATTAAACGTGAGGCTCACTGAAGATAGCTTGAAACAGAAAAAACTGCTTGAAAAAGCCCCCTCAGTGAAGATTTGCCCTGCCAAAGGCTACTACAACGGAGCAGTCTTCAAGGCGTTCACAGGAACTTTGGAGTGCGCCATAGTGGTTCCAAAAGTCCCAGGTTATCCAAAGGACCTTTTAGAAATTATTGCCTCTGTAAACCTGAGAGAAACGCTTCATCTCGAAGACGGCAGTGCAGTCGCGGTCACGGTTAACCTCTAAGATCCACGTTTTTTCTTCAAGAATTCACTTATATATTCTTCTGCACAGTTGTTTTTCTTCAAGTATGCCCCGTAGTTGACAAGTGCCTTCATGGCTCTCGCAGCGTCTTCAGGCGAGGGGAAAGAGGGAATACCCAGCTTGTCAAACCTGAAACGGGTGTACAACGCCATTTCGGTCTCACCGATATCACACATGACGATTGGCTTACTGTACTTGCTGGAGACCTGCGCTACGCTGTCAATGTACTTTTCGCGCAAGGCTGGCAAGTGATGCAGCCCAAGCAGAACTATGCCGTGGACCGCTGGATCTTGGAACATCAGGTCCGCCGCAACCTCAAACATATCATCTGTAACCGAACCTGTAAGGTCAACCGGGTTGGAAGTTGCCGCAAACTTAGGAAGTACTCCTTCATCCTTAAGTTTCTGGAATTTCCGCAGAGTTTCTTCTGAAAAGCGGTTAACAGACAAACCGCCACTTTCACACTCATCCACCGCCATAATTCCTGGACCACCAGCGTCTGTAAGTATGCCTATATTGTTGCCTAAAGCTGGCGGCTGCATGGCTAAAGCTTTCCCCATATCAAAGAACTCTTCCATATCTGCTGCCCTAATTACACCTGTCTGTTCAAAAGCCGCATCATAAATTTTATCTGAACCTGCAATAGCACCAGTGTGCGAAGCGGCTGCTCTGGCTCCTGCAACGCTTCTTCCTGCTTTAAGGGCTATTATCGGCTTCTTCAGGGTTACTTCCTTTGCTATTCGAAGGAATTTTCTTCCGTATTTGATATCTTCTACGTAGAGGAGTATGACTTTGGTTTCGTTGTCGTAGAGGAGGTAATGCATCATCTCTGACTCTGTCACGTCGCTTTTGTTGCCAAAGCTCACGAACTTGCTGATTCCAATTTGGCGTCCAGCTAGGAAGTCGAGGGCGGCAACGCCGAAAGCTCCGCTTTGAGTAACTATGGCTATGTCTCCAACCAGCGGTCTCGGAGTGGCGATAACTTCATCTCCAGTTGTCAAGACCTTGGTTTCAGGAAGAAAAAGCGTGTCCACCCCTGTCTTCTGATAGTACACACCTAGACAGTTTGGTCCCAAGATCCGGATTCCTGCTTTTTTTGCCGTGGCTACTATTTGCTGTTCGAGTTCAATCTTACCGATTTCCCTGAATCCTGAAGTGATTATTATGGCAGTCTTGACTTTCTTGGCAACAGCGTCTTCCATGATGGTTGGCACAACTTTGGCTGGAACAACAATCACTATCAGGTCAAGTTCCCCTGGAATCTCGGTTATAGATGGGTAACACTTGAAACCCAGAATAGACTCTGCATTTGGGTTCACAGGGTAAATTTCCCCTTTGAAAACTCCTCTCGTTTTGTTATAAGCAAAGTTCTTGAAAATCACGTTTCCCGCTTTGTCAACTTTCTTAGTGGCGCCGATAATAGCAGCTGAACGAGGATTGAAGAAAGCATTCAGTTTATCAGTTTCTTCCATTACTGTCACGCGTTCATTAAAGGAAAAGCTTGGTTTATTCTTTACTCTTCCAAAACAGCGCCTTCAACGTTCACCATCTGCTGTAATGATCATGTTCCGTCTTCAGAAACGTTTTTCCTAACGATGACGACGGGTTTATGCTTAACTTTCGACAACATGTGCCAACTTATCCCTGTTGCGTCTACTTTGAACCGCGCAGCCATGTCCCAAACCGTTGCGCCTAAACCTGGACCCCTTGCTCTGTCAGCAATGTTGGCAATTTTCAATGCTTCTTTTGCCTGCATTTTGCCTCCAGCCACGGCTAGCGGAGTCGGTCTCTTCCTTAACTTGAACGTTCTGCCGATTAAGTAAGCTACTACGCCTCCGATGGAGTGGATCCCTTTCATAGGTCTCGGGCGAGGGGTAAACTGAAAGTTCCTGAACGAATAAGTTTTATCAGTGTCTACAATTATCACGAAGACTTTTTTCTTCAACTTAAACCAGATTTCCCGATGAACTGCCTCTGCCAACTCATTCGCGTTGCTCAAAGGCAAGCTCACATAAGAAAAAGGCAAATTGGAACCGTCAATGCCGCCTTCAGAACCCCACATTAACGCCTGCAAAAGCCCCGCTTGTTGAAGGACGTTTTGTTTGTGGCAGCTACCAGCTTCAACAGGATATTCGCGAAGTCTCCGTCTCAGTCTTGGACCCAGACGGCATAACGCGCCTAAGAAGTATCCCCAAGCAATTCGCATCCAGAGGCGAGAAATCACCTTCGCATTTAAACTAGGATTGATGGAGCTTTCGTCTACAATGTTACCCAGCGCGGTTGAAAGCGCCTTTTCGGATATGACAACGAAATCGCCGATAGCTACTCTCTTTTCCACAGCATCAAGGATATCATTCAGGTAGTTATCGCCAGGCTTCCAATACTCCGTGGATACGGGCAACGCATAATATTTAGTCATTTATTCAGCCTTTCCACAGAGGCACATTTTTGTTTATCTAATAAAAAGTTTAATCCCACACTTTGCTGTCTGGTGGTTATCTCCATATTCATAGGATAAGCTCACTTTTGGAGCCAGTGCCTGCTGATTAGGCGGTCAGCCTTTGAGGCTGTGTTGCGCCTATAGTTTCCTTTAACGTATTTCGAAAGCGAGGTTCATTCTACTATGCTTGATTTTATGCTTAGTTCTGCGCCTGGAACCACACGGATCCACCAGTCAAGCGCTTTATAAGAGTCATCATAGTAGACCACAAGCCTTGCCACTGAACCAACGGTAGCGTTAGCTGGAACAACACCATTCCATATCACAGTCTCAGTCTGCTCAGGCATAAGTGTCAAGTTCTGCGGTGTTCCAACCTGATACCAAGAATTGTCTTCGAAAGCTATGTTTATGCTCCAAGTGCCTTCGGTTTTTCCAGTGTTCTTGAACGTGATTTTCACGGTGAAAGCTTCGCCTGCGGCTTTATCGACCGTGCTGCAATCGCTGTTGTGAGCGAAAACCAATGATTCTTCTGTGTCATTTACAGAGAAACTAACGATAACAACCGCCAGCACCGCAACAATTAATAGCACGCCATATTTTTTTGTCATTCTCCTTTGAACTCCTCCCACTTTACTTTCAGTAGTTCCTCCTTATTATGGTTCTGAAGGAAAGTTCTATAAGAAAAATCAAGAACAAACAACCGTCAAGGCGTTAACCTGTCCCTGTCTCTCGGGTAAAATGTCACTTCACGTATGTTCTTTTTGCCAGTAAGCATCATAGTAAGCCTTTCCAAGCCTATAGCCCAACCTGCGTGAGGTGGCATCCCGTAATCAAAAGCCTGAAGATGATACTTGAAAGCCTCCGGCTTCAACCCCTGCTCCTTCAACCTTGCGACTAAAAGATTT
>LFWV01000026.1 GCA_001273335.1 miscellaneous Crenarchaeota group-1 archaeon SG8-32-3
CTTTTTAATTTTCCTGTCTAAACTCAAAAGTGAGATTTTTTGAACTGTCTGGTACCCTTTAGGGAATTCTATACCGAAAGCGGACGAGATGGTTTTGTAATATTTTGCTGTTGCGCCCTTCTTTTTTTCTTCTCTTTCAACGGTTATGGCTCCTGCCTTAGCAAGTTTTCGTATATGGTAATAGACTTTCTGCTCGTGGACACCAAGTTGTCTAGCAATTTCCAGAGGGTACATTTCCCGTTTGGAGAGCACAGTCAAGATTTTCCAGCTTAGCTTGCCCAAAATCATCTTCAGTTTCTGCGCGTCCTGCATGATACTGATTTCTTTCACTTCTTGCTTTTTACCATCGTCTTGAAGCAACAATTTCTTTTCCATGGCTCTCTCAAGATTATGACTTATCGACTATTAAAAATTTTATTATAGTAATCCGTGGGAAAACCAGAAACTCTAGGGCTTCAAGCTTCCGCAGAAATTCCACTTAATAAAACCCTTTAGAAGTTTTTTTTAGAATAGATAATTTTCTCCTAAAAATCCTTATTAGCATAAGAACCATTGGTTAGGGCTTAACAGAACTAGACTTGGTGGAATGAGGCTAAAAAATGTGCGGAATTTTTGGTTGTATACTTAAAGAAGGGCAAGCTGCACCCTTAATTCATGCTTCACTGAAACGGCTTGAGTACCGGGGTTACGATTCCGTAGGCATAGCCACAATACAAAATGGACAAATACACTTAAAAAAAGACCAGGGAAAAATAGATGATGTCCATAAAATCTTAAATCTTGACGATCTGCCCGGTAACCTCGGCATAGGCCACACTAGATGGGCTACACATGGCGCACCGTTAAAGGTCAACGCGCATCCACATACGGATTGCACGGGAAACACAGTCGTAGTTCACAATGGAATTATAGAAAATTTTTCTGAGCTAAAACTTGAATTGGAAAACAGCGGTCACGTTTTTGTCTCAAAGACGGACACGGAAATAATAGCTCACCTCATCGAGGAGAACCTCGAAAAAAACCACAAACTAAACTTGGCTAATGCTGTCCTTGAAGCTGTAAAAAGGCTTGACGGCTCTTACGCCCTTGCTGTAATCTCGACTAAAGAACCCGACAAGGTGATATGCGCCAGAAATGAAAGCCCTTTGGTTCTAGGGATCAGTGTAAAAGGCGTTTACTTCGCATCTGACATTCCGGCATTCCTGCCAGTAACCAATAAGGCAATTTTCATAGAAGAGGGGGAACTCATAAGCCTGTCAGCTACAGGCTATGAAATCATTAAGATAAAGGATTCAAGCGTTGTTAAGCGGAAACCAAAGATTATTGACTGGACGCCTGAAATGGCAGTTAAACAAGGCTACCCCCACTTCATGATCAAAGAGATTCATGAGCAGCCTGCAACCCTCCGCAATACACTGCGAATGCAGGAGCACTATCTTGATTTAATCTCAACCTTTCTTGACCGTGCTAGTGAAGTTTTCTTAGTCGCTTGCGGTACATCCTACCATGCTTGCTTAGCCGCTTCATACATGTTCTCAAAGCTTGCGTTCTTACCAACATATCCTGTCTACGCCTCAGAGTTTATTGAACAACACGGCAAATCAGTCAACATAGACAGTACTATTCTGGCGGTAAGCCAGTCAGGCGAAACAGCCGATACCCTAGCGGCGGTCACATGTGCCCAACAGCGCGCCGCAACAATACTCAGCTTGACAAATGCAATCGGCTCGACTTTAACACGTGTTTCTCGAGTTTACATAGGCCAGCAGTCAGGTCCCGAAATAGGAGTGGCAGCTACAAAAACTTTCACTTCACAACTTTCCGTACTGGCGCAAATTGCGCTTCGGCTGTCGAAGAAAAGGGGAAAAATTTCGCAGGATGAGATGGATTATGTTGAAGAGCGATTGGAAGAACTGCCTGATATTGTTGAGACTATAATACAGACGCAGGAGGAAAAAATCAAACAGATAGCTGAAAAATACAGGGATGCAAAAATGTTCTTCTTTTTGGGACGAGGGATAAGCACCGCTACAGCCTGCGAAGGGCGGCTCAAACTTATGGAGATAGCTTACATTCCATCAATAGCCTTTCCAGCAGGAGAAAGCAAACACGGTCCAATTAGCTTGATTGAACCTGGTTTCCCAGTTATATTCATCTGCGCTAAGGACGGAACGCGTAAGACTTTGGTCAGTAATATAATGGAGATGAAAGCCAGAGGCGCATCAATAATCTCGATCGTGGAGGAAGGTGATGGGGAAATTGAGGCATTATCTGACGATTACGTTGAACTACCAAAGGGGATACCTGAAGTTCTGTCGCCAATACCTTTTGCGATACCTTTACAGTTGTTGGCTTATTACATGACGCTTGAGAAGGGGTATAACCCAGACACACCGAGAAACCTAGCGAAATCCGTCACCGTAAAATAGTTCATTAAGGTCTAATTGAATATGGCTGCCGTTTGAAATAGAGAAAAGCCAAACAGCCCTAAAATGATCCTCTTCTTGAAGTAGATTGCGAGACCTATGCATATTATGGTTGCTGAGTCGCCGACGTTGCATGTATTGTTCCAAGCGTAACTGTAAAATTGTGTGCTCCATGTTCCACCAGATTATAGCTTGCTCACAAAAAAGATAGCCCTTTACTTTTTCTGGAGATATGCACCGACAAGCGCTTAGATTTGCTGGCTTCATTAGCATCTGTAGTATTAAGTTCAGGTTAGATAATTGCTCACACTTGTTTATTTGTGACTAAAAAAGAAGGGGAAATAGATTTTGGATATTTTTGCCTTTGGTTTAGCGTCTTCTAAGCATTAGCACTATGACAATGCCGACAATTACGATTGCGACGATTATGCCGGTTATACCTGGCACCAGGTACAAGTCCGCTACAGATGCTGGCGGCGGCGTAGGCGCAGGAGTAGCTGCAGGAGCTTCCTCAACGTTGATGTAAGTTGACGAGGACGAAGGTCCATACGCGTTGGAGCCTTCGAAGGTTGCTATTATCTGGTATGTGCCTGGAACCAGTGGTTCAAATGCGTAGCCGAATTTTCCGTTAATGTCGCTTGTGGTTCTGCCAATCTCGTAACAGTTTTCGTTGGGATCTAGGACGCTAAGGATGACCTCAACGCCTTTCGCGTCAGCTGGTTTAGGCTGCTGCATGAACATGTATTCCATCCAAGCGCTCATGTCTTCATCTGATATTGCTGGAGTGCCCTTAAGGCTGAATTCGAAGATGTCGTTGGTGTTGCGTCTGCCTGTCTCTGTTTGGTCGGTGACTGTGCCCTCTATCATCACGTTGGTTCCGTGAACTGAAACTTTGGGTGATGCTGTAACTGTTGTGGCGCTTGGGCCCTTTCCAAATCCATATATTTCGCTGTCAAACAAGTTGAGACCAACGATAATGCCGTCTGCCATTACTATGTTTGGTTCAGTTGGGGACATTCCTCCAAAGAAGCCTAGTATTTTCCATATGTCCTCTCCTGTTGTTGCGTTGATGCATCGTAAGTTTTGTCCTCTCCACAGTGGCTGAGTAGGTGAGTGTTCACCGCAGATAGTGTAGAGTTTTCCGTCACAGATTGACCATATACCTATTGGATATCTGCCACCGTAGCCAATTTCTAAGCCTTCTACGTCAGGGTCGTAGTTCCACAAGACATCTCCCGTTGTTATGTTATAACATCTTATTTGTCCGCCGTAGCCATAAGAGTACAATTTGCCTTCGTAGTAGTTTGAGCTACTACCGTAATAGCTCATTTGTACTTCGGGTTCACTTTCCCATAGTAGATCGCCTGTTTCAAGACTGTAACCCCAGCGTTTCAGCTGTTTCGGTGAATGAAATATGAAGACATCGTCTTCTGGATACACACCTTCCAAGCCAAAACTACTGAAATATCCTCCGGTAATGTTTTCTGCAGATGATGCATATGGTGGAGTATACAGTACTTCATCCAGTTTTGTGCCTTCTTGTCCAGGTTCAAGACTTAACGTTGTTAGTTTGCCTTGAACAAGACCTTCTTCGTTGTATTGTCCTTCAGTTCCAATAATCACGTATTCAGTCTCTCTTACAGCAAGGATTTCACTAGTTTGATTTGCGATCGAATTAGTTGGACCCATAACGTATGCTGTCGGTAATGACACGTTCAATGAAAAGCCATTGTTGCCATCATGGACATACATGCCATCGTAGACTGGAGGGTCAGGCCATCCGCTTCCGAAAGCGCCTCCTGAGGGTCTCCACTGCCAAGCTGAAGTTCCGTAACTAGCACCTAGCAGTGTGGGGATTGCAGTGCTGTTCCATAGTTGAAGATAATAGTCTGCAGGTTGGCCCCATCCAGCAAGATTTTCAATGTTGTAGTTGGTCCAGCTTCCGTCTTTGCCGTAGACTGGGAATGCACCCATAATAAACCAGAACCACATAGTACCCATTGATACGTTAGCGATTTTACATACAGTCTTTCCTGTGAAGGCGTCGATCATTTCCCAAGTTTGTTTTCCTGATTCGGTTGTAACACCTTCAGGCAGTGTTACGCCGGATGTTCTGTATACGTATGGGTATCCTCCGTGCTGGTTAGGTGACTCATAATTGTATAATTGACCTCTTGAAGGCATAACATCATCTATGAACTCTAGCGTTTCGCCTGTCCACAAATCAGCGATGACATAGCCCCCTGTTCCATGTGCGTCTGCGCGTGCGGCGTAGTAGATCTTGCCTTGAATGATAATAGCGTCAAAGCCGATGCCTTGGTAGTGAGCGGTTTCGAAGCCTACCGCTCCATACATTTCATCCATGAGACCTCCAGAGTAATACGGCTTCGTCCACAATATGTGGGCGCTTTCAGGACCTCTACCGCTTACAAAGCCCTCGGTTGTTCCGCCACGAGCTCCATACGGGTACATCTGGGCTTGGTCGCCAAGCCAGCTGCCTGCAATAGCATACCATAATCTGTTTGCACTGTTTATTGGTCGTTGCCAACTTCCTGTTGGAAGCGGGGTTTCAGGCCATGGTTGTACTGGTTCCGCCACAACAGTGAAGTTTAGCTCTGGGCTAACAGCAGCTAGATAAGTCCTTTCAGTTCCTCCATCCCAATCGTTTTTCTCCGTTTCAGGGAACCAAGCCTGGAGCGTGTAAGTGCCTTCCTGATCGGGTGTATATGACATCCAACCAGCGCCTACTGGATCTGTCTTACTAAGCGTCAAAGTCTCAGTGTTTCCATCAGGGTCTGTCAAGTACCATCCTACATCATACCATCCAGCTCTGTCACCAGGAATATAACCCTCCTGTTCACCGATGTCTGGTGGCATATCTGCGGTCCACCATTGAAGCAGCACAGGTTGACCGACACCTATAACACGTGGGCTAACAGCACAGTAAACCCAAGAGTGATATGTGACAGCGTTCGCTGTTGACAACAAAGATAGTGGTGTAGCAGCGACAAGCAACGTCAAAAGCAAAAGAGTCAAAGCAGTTGTCTTATTTTTGACCAATTTCCTTTATCTCCTTAGTTTACGAAATGACAGTATGTTTCTAAATATATATTAGATTTGCTAAAGCTATTTTCATCAGTCGCATGTAATTTAATGCGAAAAAATAGTGGAGCTGAAACTGAGAGCTTATGTTTGCCTATGTCTTTAGAATATGAGGTGAAGTATAATACCTATCTTTTTTACGAATCAAAGATACTGTTGATTTTGCGGAACTTGCCTTTGTTGTATAAGGAGCTGCTGCAGTACTTTTCTCAGCCTTATAGCTGAACGGTTAGAACTGCAAAATTCACAATCCCTAAAGAGACTGCTGTTTAAAATCGCTTTTTCCATTTATAGAGAGAGATAAGACAAAAACTGCATCAATTCAAATTTTGGATAAAGAAAGGAAGTAACTCTCAAATCGAGTTTGAGAGTAAATATTTTATAAGCAATGGCTGAAGCGAACGTGGCGAAGCGGAAACTCACTCGATTACCTGAATTGCACCTTCAGGACACTGCG
This sequence comes from miscellaneous Crenarchaeota group-1 archaeon SG8-32-3, assembly GCA_001273335.1. Classification (GTDB taxonomy): domain Archaea; phylum Thermoproteota; class Bathyarchaeia; order Bathyarchaeales; family Bathycorpusculaceae; genus SG8-32-3. The sequence continues at coordinate 5,986 of LFWV01000026.1, forward strand.
CTTCGCATGCTCTGCAGACAAGACACTCGTCAACATAAACTGGGACAGATTTGCCGTCTTTAATTTCGTAGACGCCTACTGGACAAGTGTTTACGCAAGTTTCGCATCCATTGCACCTATCATTATCCACTACTATTTTTACCATGTTCTATACCTCTGGTAAGTTTGGTTGAAGATCCCGCAGTAAAATAAAAGTGTTTAGGTCGGTTAACGAATTTCTTCACGTAGTCTTAACAAGATTCCGTTAATTGCCGCTTCAGCTTTCTCTTTCCGCCGCTGATAATCAGCTAGTGACCGTTTGTACGCGTCTAAAGGCAATGCACCCTTTCTATGTCGAACCTCAATAGTCCTAATGTTCGTTTCAACCTCGACAAGTTCAGCTTCTGCAACATCAAGTTGCCGAACCAAACTGGCATAATTACCCCCTGCACTACGGAAAACCCTTTTCAATCCAGATATACCCTTGGAAATATTGTCAAGACGAACCTCCAATGTCCTTCTTTGCACTTTATACCTACGCCTTGGGATCTTGCCTTTCTGAGCCCTTTCTTCAAGGACCTTTAATTCCGAGGTTACCCTGCTTCTATCTTCATATGCTTCGGTAAAGGCTCTAACTTGATCGGGACTAAGAGCTATAGAGGCTTCTGGAGTCGCAATTCGGAATGGAACTGAAGTTTTAGGTCTTTTCCAGACAACTACAACCACACACCCGATCACGGCTAAAGTCCACATCCACAAAGCAGGCCGAAAAGACAACCACAGAGGACTATAATTATACTCAATTTGCAGAACATCTTCAGAAGGAACAGCCGTATCTATTTTGCTGACTCCTTCTCTGCTAATTGAAAAAGTCTCCTGAAAGATTTCTCTTATTAAACTTGAAGAAGAATCGATTGACGAAAGTTGTGGTGTTATAAGCCTTGCCCCTTCTGGAGGAACAAAGGTGACTCTTGCAGCCTCAACGTAATAGTCAAAGTCGGGGAAAAGATCGAAGTTCAACGTGAAGTATGAGGTCTCAGAAGAGACGCTGGGCAATGTGTATTCAGCCGTCAACCGGGTGGATGCACGGCTAGTTATAGCTGATATAAATGTGAAGTTGACGAAGCGTGTATCACCGTTGCTATTTATAACATCAGGTGCTAGAATTCTGCCGAATTCATCCCTTGCAACAATATTTGAAGCGTCAAGAGGCAACCCTATTTTCAGAGAAAGTAAGCTACTGGCACCGTTGTTTGTAATACGGTAACTGTCAAAAACAACTATATCCCCTACAGGGCTTATTTTGATTTGACGACTTAACTCTTTCATGCTGATTATTTGAATACTGCCACCAGATAGTGAAAAATTAGCAACAGCTGTGGAATAAGTGAACATAGGCAGATTCTCCTTAACGTAACTTGCTGCGCTGACTTCTCCATCATCCTTTGTTACTTCTATCGCTACTGGAGCATCAGGAAGAATAATTGCAACGTTACAACGCTCAACCTCTTGTGTGAAGCTGGGGTAAGCTGGAAAATCGAGGGTGAATACACCTGCGTTTAAATCTTGACTTAGAAGACTATTCGAAAGAATGAAAACTACAGTGAAAATTTTAGGAGCTATTTGTGGGAAACTTACTTTCGCGCCGTAAAAACCAGTAAGTTCAGCTAATTCCACTCCAAGACTTAAAGGAAAAACGTTATTGTTGGCATCATACGCCATGCCTTTAAGAACATAGGAACCGTACTTATACGGGAACCCCATTAAGAAGTCGCCCGTTAATTGCCCAGACAACTGTATTGTATCACGTATGACAACGTGCCCAGAATACATAATCTCTACTTCATGGTCAACCCGCTGTATAGTATAGCTATCCTGAGCTGAAACCATTCGAGTGTTAAGAGAAAACGGCACAAGAGCAACCACTGAAAAAACCATAAACGCGAGAATCACTGCGGATCTTTTCACTCAAATTCACCCAGTTCAGGTTTTTCTATGTTATAAGCAGCTTATTTATTTACTTTTAGAATAGAATACTACGTTACTTTATGTTCACGTTTTGGCTTTTTGCTCGACCATCATCAGGATGTTTGTGGTGACAAATACATTAGTTCTGCAGCTTGACATCCTCAATGAACAACCTATACCAAAATCAACAGGAGATAGCATAAAACTTATAGAAAAGGGCGAACTCAAATTTAATGAGGTGAAAAGCAATATCACAAGACGATGAAGATTATCCAGAATGGTTCAAAAAAAGGCGCAAATCTTTCTATAGAGACCCCTTTTTCGGCGACGTTGATCGCATGTTTCGTGAAATGGAAAAAATGATGGAAAAAGAATTTAAAAATTTTGCAGAAAAAATCCCAAAAGACTATGTCAAAGAACGCAGACTTCCCGACGGTAGAACTGTTAAAGAGTTGGGTCCCTTCGTATATGGCTACAGCATGAAAATTGGTCCTGACGGCAAACCTGAATTCCGGCAGTTTGGCAACATCAAAAAGAGCCTCAAAGGTCCACAAGTTAAAAATGAACGCGAACCATTAGTGGACATAGTTGAAACGGACAGTGAAATCCGAGTAGTCGCAGAACTGCCTGGCGTAGAAAAAACAGATATAAAACTCCACGGCACAGAAGAATCACTGACGGTATCCGTTAACACGCCCCAAACCAAATACTACAAAGAAGTTGCCTTGCCAACAAAAGTAAAAGTGAAAGAAGCAAAATCATTCTACAAGAATGGCGTTCTGGAAGTTGTATTCCCAAAAGCTGAAGCGCCAACGACACCGAAAGGCGAACCAATAGACATAGACTAACCAGCCAAAATTTTCAACACTTCCATTATTTTACTTAAAAGCCTGTGCCAAAATGAACGACAATTCGGAAATCGACGCGCTAAACGCTATTTGCCGTGAAGCAAAATCAGAAGGCAAACTATCTGGCAAAAGTCTGACTAAACTCTACGAGCTTTTCGGTCAACGATTTACAAAAGCCCTTGGCGCATTGAAAGAAAATCGAGTGAAAAAATACGTTTTCAAACCAAGCGGCAGAATCGTCTGGATAGTCATTGGAAGAGAACGCGACTACCTGATAATGTCTGAGGCTGAATTCTGTATGTGTGACGACTTCTACTTTCGAGTATTAGACAAAGAGATACACTTATGTTATCATTTAATCGCTCAGAAAATCGCGCGCAACCTAGGATGGTACGAAACCATAAGAGAAGACGATAGACTCTACGAGACCTTAATGACCGAATGGAAAAAAGCTACTGCTTAAATATTCCGTTGTTGTGGAGTGAGACAGAACCACCTAAAGCATTGAATGCTTCAACAATTGGATCTTTCAAATTGAAAACTGGAATCATCCTTGAACCTCCTGAGCAGATCTATTGAATGTATATGGGATTCAGTTGCAATAACTTTGGAAATTGATTTGAAAAAATACGAAAATTAGAAAAAGGAAAGGAGGTAGCTTATTACGGAATAATCGCTACGTAACTTTTTTCTTTACTTTCTTAGCAGTTTTCTTGGTTTCCTTAACGCCCTTTTTTGCAGCGTTCTTAGTTGCTTTAGCGCCTTTCTTCGCTACCTTTTTGGTTTCTTTGAGTCCCTTCTTACCCAGCTTTGCCCCTTCTTCCCCGACTTTCTTTACTGATTTTTCAGTTTTATCCTTTACTTTTTTTAGAAAACCCATGAAACACCACATGTTAGTAGTATTTAATAAACCTAAAATAGATTGCGCAAAACGAAACGAGAAGAGGCAGTCTTTAAATGACTTAGTTGGGACTCACATTATTCTTTCTAACTCTTCAGATTGTGCACTCTTGTCTCCTTTTTCACTTTGTACTAGTAACAAAGGTCTTATTGCGGTCTCTTAGGGCACCTTTGGTAGATTTGCAGCGGATGCTGTGCAATTTTTACACTGATGGCATCTATCAAATGGGAGTCCTTTGATATATTCTACCATTTTCACCCTCCCAAAATGTCAAAAATCTAACTACTAATATTCTTCATTTTTGCCATCTATCAACTTATGAGATGAATTATGATTCCGTAATTCTTTCCGCTTATTTCATTTCACAAACACCCTGTCTTCTTGATTTGGGTAAATTTGGTCTAAAAATCAAACAATATTCTATTCTGTTCCGTAAGAAACCAGCTGATTAAAAACGCAAAATAAATTAACGCTTTCACATAACTATTCCAAGAATACATCTGGATGCAAATCCACTCAATAAGGAGAGCAGAGTATAATGGAAAAACAAGAAGCTACAACCTGTTTTAGCTGCCCAGAGTTTGACAGCCGCAAAGGCTGTTGTAAGAGAGCCAACGAATTGAAACCGTGTATCAAACAAAAACAATAAAAAATGGCTGTCTTTAGTATATCTTTGTAGAAAACGGACCATGAACACAATCTCAAAAGTCCGCACACGAGTATTTTAGATTAAATATCTCAATTCTGACTTATTAAAAAGCCAAAAATTAAATAAAGATGCTAATATTTTCAGATAATTTATTTGCACTACTTCGAAGTTCGAAGCGTAAGCAACAAGAATAGCTATAACCATAATATTCCAATGGAGTCTATTATGGGAAGGCTATTTTCGCTCGCAGATATCGAACACAACCAAAAATTTGACGTAGTTTTAGTGGAACGACTTGCTAAAATTATTGAATTTTTGCCAAATTTAGAGGATTAACTTCTAACCCTTCCACTTTTGACCCTTCAACCGCGCTATTCTTTGTGGCAACCCTTGCCAAACAATTTGAGAAAAATGTAACCCTGCACGCCTAAAAGTTTTTGAAAGCAAAAATGGTTATTAACAAGAAAACAAATAGGCAGTGGAAGGAGAAATAAAAATGCTTGACATTACAGTTGTTCCATTAGCGACGTTAGTGATAATGCTTATTGCGGTTACTATTTCGTTTCTTAACATGGGTATTAACCGCCTTCTAATTACTCGCATATGTGGATGGGAAGAATACAAAGTAATGCGGAAGGAGACATCTGAATACCAATCTCAGCTGATGCAGGCTATGCGCGCAAACGACACGAAACGTGTTGAGAAACTGAGGAAAAAAGAGTCACAAATAAGAAACATGCAAAGCAAAATGATGAAGCCCCAAATGATATTGTTCCCGATTTCCATGAGTTACATAGTAATCTGGTGGTTCTTTCTAATCCCCACCTTTGGGGCAAACGCTGTAGCGGTTTTGCCGGGACTCGCTCCGACGGGCATACCTCTGATATACTGGTATATGATCTGCTCATTCTTCTTCGGCACTCTAGCCTCCCGCATAATAGGCGTAACACCCATAGCATAAGAACGTATGGCTGAGCGCTATGAACAAAAACGAAAAAACGGAGAGCGTCTCAAGAA
>LFWV01000027.1 GCA_001273335.1 miscellaneous Crenarchaeota group-1 archaeon SG8-32-3
GCCATATTCTATAGACTTCGCGCACTTCCTCAGGGATATCTATCCAACGATCTTTACTCATTTCCTGACCTAGAATCGCCTTGGGAAATATTCTTGGAACGATGCCTGCTCCGGGCTCCTTTGTCTCAACGTCTATAAAGGGAGGGAGCGGTTTAGGCAAGTCGGGAGTGATGTTGTACCATTGTTTTGGTATCTCGTCTTCGTCTAGAAGTATTTTTCTATTGGGCATATAGTTTGTCTCCTAATGTATGAGTTGTAAATCGTACCTGAATGCAATATTAAATTCTTTGTGTACATATTTGTACATGGATTTATGAAACGCCAAAGATGTAAGAACCAATGCTTTCGAGCTGAACTTAGTTAACGCTTTATACTTAACTGTACAAAAATGTACAAGAAGGAAGCCATTCATGTGGAAAAACATCAAAAAATACTTTGAAGGATACCCAGAGAGACTCAAAGTAGCACGTGTCCTAGTAGAAAATGGTCTGAGTGCAAGAGATAAAAGAGTCTACCTTAACCAAATTGAGATTCCACCAGTGCGTATCGCGAGGGTTGCTGGAGTTGATAGGCGCACGGTAAACGAGACGTTGAAAACTATTAAGGACAACCGCGAAATTAGACTGATTTTTGAGGAGATGAGATCTGCTGGGCACTCGTTAAAAGAAATCGCGAGACCCCTGAACTTAGGCGTTGTGGAAATAACCCCCGTTGACGCGAAAACAGCAGGCATCTTAGCCAACTCTGCCACACTGCTCGCTAAAGCCGGCTTGAGCATTAGACAAGCAATTGTTGACGACCCTGAACTCTCGCCAGAACCGAAACTCGCCCTTATTGTTGAGAAAAAAATTCCAGGTGAGTTAATTTCTGAACTACTCAAGATTAAGGGAGTAGCCAAAATCTCCGTGTATTAACTTACACTAGCCAGCCGCTTAACTGCTACAGAATGCTAATTGGCTTGGGAAAAACTTTGGCTTTAGCTCAGTTCGGCGTTCTACGTCTAGAAAAATTTATATGGCAATTGTGTTTTGTTGTTCTGCGCATTAAAGGAGGTTATATTTGATTTGTCAGCACCTGCACAAGCTGGCGGGGTGCCAGTTATAGTACTAAAAGAAGGTTCAAACAGGTCTCGCGGAAGAGAGGCACAGCACTCAAACATAACTGCTGCGAAGGTCGTGGCTGAAAGCGTGAGAAGCGCCTTAGGTCCCAAAGGTATGGATAAAATGCTAGTGGATAGCTTCGGAGACGTAACGATAACAAGCGACGGTCGCACAATCTTGGATGAAATGGACATTCAGCACCCAGCAGCTAAAATGCTAGTTGAAGTTGCCAAAACACAAGATAACGAAGCAGGCGACGGAACCACATCCGCCGTAATAATAGCAGGGGAACTCCTGAACAAAGCTGAAGAACTCATAGAAAAGAAAATACACCCAACCATAATAATCGACGGGTATAAGAAAGCAGCAGAAAAAGCGCTGGAAACACTTGAAAAAATAGCCATACCGGTAGATTTGAAAAAACAAGAATACCTGAAGAAAACCGCTGTAACTTCTATGGCAAGCAAAGTCGTGTCTGACCACAAAGAATACTTGGCAGACATAGCAGTCAAAGCAATGTTGGAAGTTACAGAAAAAGAAGGCAACACCTACAAGGTGGATGTTGAAGACGTAAAAGTTGAAAAGAAAACAGGCGAGTCCCTCAGGGACACAGGCCTGATAAAGGGCATAGTTCTAGACAAAGAAATCACGCATTCGGGAATGCCTAAACGAGTAGAGAGAGCCGAAATTGCGTTACTTGACACTTCTTTAGAAATTGAAAAAACCGAGTTCGATGCAAAAATCAACATCGAAACCCCAGACCAAATTGAAGCATTCCTCAACCAAGAAGAAGCCATGCTTAAAGACATGGTTGAGAAAATAACAACTGCAGGTGCAAACGTTGTAATATGTCAAAAAGGCATCGACGACATGGTTCAACACTTCCTCGCGAGAAAAGGAATAACTGCGATTCGCAGAGCCAAAAAATCCGACATGGAAAAGCTAGCAAAAGCTACCGGCGGAAAAATAGTAACCAAACTAGACGATATCACTTCAGAAGACCTTGGATATGCAGCTCTTGTAGAAGAACGAAGAATCGGAGACGACAAAATGACCTTCATTGAAGGTTGCAAACACCCAAAGGCAGTAACCCTTTTGATACGGGGAGGAACAAACCGCATGACTGCGGAAGCAGAACGCTCAATCCATGATGCTCTATGTGTAATCGAAGACATACTTGAAGAGCCAAAAGTTGTAGCAGGAGGCAGCGCTCCAGAACTCGAAATGGCTCGCACATTGAAGCTGTACGCGGAAACTTTGCCCGGAAGAGAACAGCTTGCGGTTAAAATTTTCGCAGACGCATTAGAAGCCGTTACAGTCACGCTTACTGAAAACGCCGGATTAGATCCAATTGACATACTTTCAGACCTAAGGTCGAGACATGAAAAAGGAGAAACTTGGGCAGGTATAGAAGTCGTAGAAGGAAAAGTGCGAGACATGTCGAAAAAAGGTGTTTTCGAGCCGATTATGGTTAAAAAGCAGATAATTAAATCAGCAACAGAAGCAGCTTCGCTGATTCTTAAAATTGACGACGTAATTGCTGCCAGCAAAATGAAAGCGCCTCCAATGCCACCAGGAGGAGCCCCTGGCGGAATGTATCCAGGCGCTGGAGAGTATTAAAACACGTCCAAAAAAGAAAAAATATCTGTAGGTCCTCCGAAAATCACGCGGTTCGAGAAAGCAAGAATAGTGGGAGCTAGGGCGCTTCAGATTTCTATGGGTGCACCTATACTCGTTGAGACTAACGAAACCTCTTCAAGTCCGATTGACATCGCCTTGGAAGAACTCGAAAGCGGCTTCCTGCCGATCACAATCAGGAGAACGCTACCAGACGGAACTTTTCAGGATATTCCAATGAGATGGCTGTTTAGATAAATTTAAGCTGCTGCTGACCCTTAATTTTTTTTGCTTCTTCAAGTGTAGCACGAATTCCTCGCCAGTGGGCACCCTGCCAATAAATGCGCCCGCATTTTGAGCACTTCCAAAATTCGTTGTAATAGATCAACGTGGTTTTTTCAACTTTGCCTGCAAGCTTCTGTTTTGGCGTTACCTGAATTTCTGCGTTGCATCTTGGACAACGAGAACGCTTCAGATCTATGGCCAAAGTAAAACCAAACCGCCCAGCAAGTTCTGCTAGCTTTTCAGCTTCTGTTAGACCTTCAACGTAGAAGGCGGCAACACCTTTAGAGGTGGCACGCTTGTGAAGTTCGGAATCCCTGGTGAGAAGAACCCGATGTTCTTTCTCAGCCACCGCAATCAACTCAGCATCCTCAAATCTATTAGAGTACGTCACATCTTCTCCCAACATCCGGAGCCACCTGACTAGTTTTCCAAGCATTGCATCCGCGATAAATTTCACGCGCCGTCTCCCCGAATTACTTCCCCGCATCCAGCTTTGGCCACAATGTCCTGTTCATCCATGACTAATAATCCCTTAACAAAGGTTTTCACGGGTCTGCCCTGCACTTCCCAACCGTCAAAAGGCGAATACTTCGCTTTAGAATGGAACCTTGAAGCGTCAATCCGGAATTTCTGTTTAAAGTCTACAACCGTTAAATCAGCCTTTCTTCCTTGCGCCAAGCCACCGCATGCTTCAGCATTAGAGGAAGAATTGTTTCGAGACCAGGCACGCCAACTTTAACGTCCCAAACGCTGCTGGCGGACTTCTCACGCAAAGCATGAGGGGCATGATCTGAACCTAAAACGTCAACCCAACCTTCAGCAATCCCTTTCCAAAGCGCCTCGATGGTGCTTTCTCCGCGAAGAGGAGGCATAATCGTTAACATCAAACCATAATGCTCGTAATCAGCGCTTGACAGTAAAAGATGGTGTGGAGTAACCTCACAGGTTACATTTCTTCCAGATTTTTTCGCTTCAACGACAGCATTTAAGCCTTCTTCAGTTGTAATGTGACAAAAATGCAATCGTACACCAGTTTGCGCGCTTACCTGCAACAGGCGTTCGACTGCTTTAAGTTCAACATATTCTGAATGAGCCTTCAGAAATGCAGTTGCATCATGTCGGTTGGCTCGCTTAAGCCTCTCTTTGTTACTCGTCAGCAACGCTTTGTCTTCGGCGTGAACGGCAACGGGAACACCTAATTCACCTACTTTTCTGAACGCTTCTTTCAAGATTTCATCGTCATCAATTTTTAATCCGCCAACTTGACGAGCCATAAAAAGTTTAAAACCCACCGCACCCTGAGCAACAATGTCAGCGACTTCTCCCAAGTTTTTTGGAAATTCCGAGTAAAAACCAACGTTAACTAGGCTTTTTTTTTCTGCAAGTCGCATACGATTCCTCAAAGTTTCCGTGCTCATGGTAACTGGGTCGTTGTTGGGCATATCCAAAACAGTGGTGATTCCGCCTGCAGCTGCAGCAGCAGTTCCAGTGAAAAAATCTTCCTTGTATGCTTTTCCTTCATCACGAAGGTGCACGTGAACATCAACTAAACCCGGGAGAACGAGCATGTTTCTCAGATCCGTTTTCTCGTCAGCGTTGGGCATCTGCGTTTGTTTTCCTATTTTGAAGATTTCTCCGTTTTCAATTGCTATGCTGCAATCAATTATTTCCTTGTTTAAGTACGCCTTGGCATTTGTTAAAACGGAATCAACGATCAAGTTAAACGCGCTCTTATTTGAATAACGAGTGGGAAAGTTAATTAAAGTTTGTTTTATTCCTAAAAGTCTGGGGATAATGCGAGCGGTACTTTAGGTTTCTAGTTCTATCCGACAGTCTTCACATAAATTTTGTCCATCGATGTCTCTCAAGTTTTCTGAGAATACTCCGCAACGGTCACAGTAGCCAGAAAGAGGCGTGTCCTCATCTCCGGTTTCCTGCGCTTGCACGGCATCTTCAATGCGAGTTCTCTCTTGGATTATCTCTATGAGCTCAGGCATAACGCCCAGAATGTCTCTGCTTGAGATCACTCCTACGAGATTGTCTTTGTAAATTACTCCGAGCCGCCTAATGTCCAACCGGCTCATTCTCCTTGCGGCTTCACTTATGGTTGCTTCTGGTTGTATAGTAACTAAAGGCGATGTCATAATTTCGTTTGCTTTTGTTGCATCAGGCATAAGATTCTTTGCTAGAACTCTTACAACTAGGTCACGTTCGGTTATTATACCAACAGGTTTTCCTGCCTTGTTTGAGACTATGACGCAGCCTAAATCGTTTTCTTCCATAAGAGTGGCAACTTTGTTTGAAGTTGCATCTTCATCCAACGTTACCACTGGACTGCTCATGATGTCTTTGACGACCATTTTTGTTCTTAATCCAATGTCAGACATAGCTTTCAGATTCCCAAACAGCTTCTGATAATTCTTGGTTTCCAATTGTCAAAGTAGTAATCGCACATTTAAGATTTGCTAACTCCAGTATTGCAAAAACACTGTCTACAGGGGCGTCTTGCAAGTTTTATTAACATGCAGGGAAAAAGCATGAACCAAGAGGAAAAGGTAATGTTGAAGATAAACGCTGATAAACTTAGCGAGATTTCGGTTGTAGGTGAAGTGACTATCCCAGTTATCTGAAAATCAGTTTACAGAGTCTCTCTCACGAGGATCCCCGAAGATTTTGCCTGGAGTGGACGGAAGAATGCACAATATCAGAGTTGGAGATGTAGAATGCAGCTGGGAAGCTGACTGGGTAGAGCCAAGCGTAAGCGTGTAAAACAAAGAAAACGATCCCGGTATGGGCAAGGAGCCAACGCCACTTTGGCATAACAGTGCATAAAAGTTGTGTCTCAGCAGGCCACGGTCCAGGAGTCACGAGCCTATTGAATTCAACATAAGGGAAAATAATACCCAAAATTGGGTTGAAAGCTAACATTGCTTGTCTCTTAAAGTTACGAGCAGATATATAAAGCAGTAATTTTACTATTTGCGTATAAAAAGCCGAGAGGTTAAAAGTAATGCCGTTTAAACGTAAAAGCAGAGGAAGATCAAAAGGAAGCAAAGGAAGCAGCGGTCTCGTACAATGCGTCAGTTGTGGACAGATGGTACCGCGTGACAAAGCAAAGAAGTCTACGCGTAGAGTGTCCTTTGTTGAACCTCAATTGGCTAAGGAGCTCCGACAGAAAGGCACGTACATGTCCTCGTGGGTAGACACAAAATATTATTGCATTTCATGCGCAGTACATAGAGGGATAGTAAAAGTCAGAGCGGAAAACGAAAGACGCTCACGTTACAGAAGAAGACGCTAGTTTTCCAGATTTTTACTTTTTTTCTTTATCGAATTGTAAACATGCAGCCCCCTTTGCAGAACCGTGAAGTTCGAGAGCACTGCAAGCAGTATTATTCCAATGTTTAAGGCTGGAAGCCAGAAAATCGCGGCAATACTCGCAATGGATAGAATCAACATGCGTTCTGCCCTTTCAGCTACACCTATAGACTCCATCTTTATCTCTGCCGCTTCAGCCCTTGCTCGACTATAGCTCACCATCATGGAACCCGCTAAAGCAGCTAATCCCCATAAAGGGTCGCATAATCCGCCTATTATTACACCTACATACACAGCAATATCAGCGTACCTGTCTAGAAGGGAATCCAGAAAGCCTCCAAATACACTGGTTTGCTGATAGATTCTAGCTATTGCGCCATCTAAAGCGTCACAGAATCCCGATGCCAAAAACAGAATTGTTGCTAAAAGAATCCACAGAGCCTGACTTTGTTTTACCGTATATGCAAAAGCTGACAGCAGAGCCAACGCCAAGCCTATGAGACTTACAATGTTGGGAGTTAATCCTATATTGTGTGCAGCTTTCGCTTCCAAAGTTAGCATATTTTGAACTTTTTTCTTCAATTTCGTCAGCAATTTTAGCTCGCTACTTGGTATGTTAACGCTTATTATTTAAGGTGGACTGCAATATGGCTTGCGTTTTGAGACCCATATTTGCATTATTAAGTTGTGCGATAAAATTGTTCAATGACAAACCTGAAAAACGCGAATAACAACTGGCCGTTAGATTTTGCAAGTTGGCGCCTTGTTTTTAAGCGGACTTATAAGTAAGATGGTAGAATATTTAGGGCAGTAACGGTCTGTCACTGACAGAAACGCATAGACGGCGACGTTACACAAAAGAAACAATAAAAAGGAGTGAAGAAAATGGCAGAAAATGCAGATGTTATCTTCGTCGGAAATAAACCTCCAATGAGCTATGTGTTGGCAATCATCACAAGTCTCTCCTCAGGAAACTTGAAGGAAATAACGTTGAAAGCCCGTGGTCAAGCAATAACTACAGCGGTTGACGTAGCTGAAATTACCAGAAACCGATTTGTGAAAGACTTGAAAGTGACCAAAATAGCCATCGGAACAGCAGAGATGCCGCCAAGAGAAGGAGAAAACAGATCCCGAATGGTTTCGACGATGGAAATAACGATGAGTAAAGAGTAAAACAAGGCAGAGCGTAGTTAACAAGATAAAAATTTCTTTTATTTTTTAGATTTTCAACGAAAAGTTGTAGTGTTGAGGCTTTCTATTACTAAACTCATCGCAAGATTAATAGCTTAAGGGACTTCAAGTAAAGAATTAGCTCCGTGAGAAAAATGTTAGATATCAAACTTATCCGGAAAAATCCCGAGTTCGTAAAGAATAATCTGATGAGAAGAGGAAACCCTGAAAATAGCAAAATGTTGGATGCGCTCGTAGATTTAGACAGGAAATGGCGGCAGAACTTGACAAAACTGAACGATCTTCGCCATGAAAGAAAAAATATGACCACTAAAATAGCCACATTGAAAAAGGCGGGAAAAGAGTCTGGCAAAGAAGTTGAAAAAGCAAAAACTCTTGATTCTAAAATTACAAGCATCCAATCAGAAGTAGCGGTGGCAGAAGAGAAAGCGCGCGATTACCTTATGCGGCTTCCCAATTTGCTGCACGACACTGTGCCAGTCGGTAAGGACGAAAATGATAACGTCCAAGTTAGAAGCTGGGGTGTCGCGCCTAAATTTGACTTTGCAGTTAAAAATCACATAGACTTAGGCTTAAACTTGGATATAATTGACATAGAAAGAGCTGGAAAGGTTACGGGTTCAAGATTCTTTTATCTGAAAAGGGAAGGCGTGCTTTTAGATATGGCTTTGATGAGTTTTGCTATGGAAGAAACTATGAAGAAAGGCTATTTGCCTGTGGAGCCACCGTATTTGATGAGACGGGAGCCATATGAAGGAGTCACATCCCTAGGTGATTTCGAAGATGTACTTTACAAAATCGAAAATGAAGATTTGTATTTGATAGCAACTTCGGAGCATCCCATGGCCGCGATGTTCATGAATGAAGTACTGAAAGAAGAAAACTTGCCTCTTAAACTTGCAGGCATAAGCACATGTTTCAGAAAAGAGGCTGGTGCTCACGGCAGAGACACACGCGGGATGTTCCGAACACATCAGTTTAACAAGATAGAGCAGTTTGTCTTCTGCAGACCTGAGGAATCTTGGGAACTTCATGAAGAGCTCATTCATAACGCGGAGGAACTTGTTCAGAAGCTAGGTTTACCTTATCGCGTGGTTAATGTGTGCACGGGCGATATTGGAACTGTGGCAGCCAAGAAGTACGATATTGAAGTGTGGATGCCGGCTCAAAACGCATATAGAGAAGTTGTATCATGCAGTAACTGCACAGATTACCAAGCTAGGAGACTGGGGATTCGTTACAGGGAAAAGGAAGGCGCACCTCCAAAAGCGTTCCTGCATACTTTGAATTCGACCGCTATAGCCACCGGTAGAACTATTGTCGCGATATTGGAAAACTTCCAGCAAGAAGATGGTACCGTTGTTGTTCCCGAAGTTTTGAGAAAATACATGGGTAACATCAAGAAGATAAACTTGGAACGGTAAACCTTTTAATATTGGCTTGAGATTCTTGAAGGCACGTTTGGAGGATAGACTTGTCTTCGAAATCGAAGCGCTTACGCGATAAATGGCGAGGAAAAACGTGGTATATGGTAGTGGCACCGCCGTTCTTCGGAAACGTAGAGTTAGGCACATTACCTGCAGAAGAGCCAGAACAGCTTATGGGAAGAGTTGTTGAAGCAACACTTTATGATATCACCAGCGATTTTTCCCATCAATACTTGAAAATGTTTTTCCAAATATACGAGCTTGATGGAAAAACCGCTCGCACGTTATTTAAAGGTCACGAATATTCTAGGGACTATCTACGAAGCTTAGTGAGGAGAAGGACAACAAAAGTTGACGGGCTTTTCAATCTAATAACAAAAGACGGTTATAAACTGCGAGTTTCAGTTTCAGCCCTTACGCTTTCGCGGATCAAAACATCCCAAGAAAAACTCATCCGTAACATGATGACAAAGACTATCGACGAAAAAGCCGCTGCACTAACAATGGATCAGTTTGTTCAAGAAATGGTTCTTGGAAAAATTGCTTCAGACGTGTATAATAAGGCAAAGAAAGTGGCGCCGTTAAGGCATGTCGGTATCAGAAAATCGAAACTGATAGCTCAACCCGCTCAGGTACCACTGCAAGAAGTCAATGCTGCCTAATAATTCATTGAGCTTCTTCAATACCTTTAGATTTCGCTTTTTTAACATTTTTCATTGCGTTTGTTAAGCCGAAATGTCTTTAGAGGCGATATTTGTTTAGAAAGGTAAGGAAGGTGACTGGTTGGCCACATATGCAGGTGTTCATGAAAAAGGAACTTTTTCTATTTCAGACCTAATAAACAACGCTAAGAGAACCAAGCATTGCGAAAAGACTGGGGCAATAGCACTCTTTATCGGTGTAACTCGAGGCGAAACCTTGGAAGGAGAACAAGTTCAGAAACTCACAGTGGAAGCGTATGAAGAAAAAGCAAATGAAGTTCTCGTCAAGATTTGTGATGACTTGTCCAAGAAGCCGGGAATAACTGATGTGCAGATTCACCATTTACTTGGAGAGTTCAACATTGGAGAAGACCTTGTATACGTTTCAGTGGCTGGTTCCCACAGAACAGACGTTTTTCCAGTTTTACGAGAAGCTGTAGAGAGATATAAAAGTGATACACCAGTATTCAAAAAAGAACATATTATTAACGCTGAAGGTTTAGCAAGTGAATACTGGGTTTCAGAGAAAGAAAAACAAAATCCATAGACAGCAACTCATCTCGTCAAATATCTCTGGAAGTGTTTAGGCTGAACGGAAGCCTCTTGAAGATCTTTGCGTAATAGGATACAGCGTGAAAGCAATGATTACAGCTTTAGCGGGTGGAGTAGGAGCAGCGAAGTTTCTCACGGGACTAGTGAAACTCGTCAACGGAAAAGACTTGACAATAATAGTGAACACAGGTGATGACATCGAATTGTTTGGTTTACACGTATCTCCAGACGTTGATATTGTAACGTATACTTTGGCAGGCATTGTTGATGAAGAGAAAGGATGGGGAATCAAGGGAGATACCTTTCGTTGTCTTGAAGAACTCAGAAAATTTAGTCGAGAGGCATGGTTCAACCTTGGTGACAAAGACCTTGCAACACATATGTTCAGAACAGCGCTTCTGAAAAACGGTTTAACACTATCCAACGTTACAGTACAGATCAGCCAAGCTCTGGGACTTGATGTTGCAATCTTGCCCATGACAGATGACAAATTTGAAACAAGAATCATGACTGCCAATGGCTCCATTCACTTTGAAGATTATCTAGTCAAGAGAGGTGCAAAAGATAGGGTACTAGGTGTCGAGTTTCTCGGCGCGGAGAGCGCAAACCCTGCGACTGGTGTGGTAGAATCCATAATGGATGCTAAATTGGTGGTGATATGCCCAAGCAATCCAATAGTAAGCATAGGCACTATTCTTGCGGTGAAGGGAGTCAGAGACGCTATTAGGCGCACAGAGGCAAAAAAAGTGGCAGTAAGCCCGATAATTGCTGGTGCGCCTGTTAAAGGTCCAGCGGACAAATTATTGCGTGGTTTAGGGCATGAAGTTTCCGCGTACTCGGTGGCTAAACTCTACTCAGATTTCCTGGACACGTTCATTCTTGACTTATCTGATTCCGCGGAGAAAGATAAAATAGAAAAACTTGGAATCGAAGTTAAAGTCACAAACACAATAATGAAGAGTTTAGAAGATAAAATTCAACTGGCGAGAACTGTTTTAGAAAGTTGAAGTGAAATAGCGTTTCTTTTCTTAACTTGTAGTCCAAATAGACTAAAGGGTAATCTATATACTATCCACAGAGGCTAAATAAACAGGAACCCCATAGTAATCGCCGATATTGCTGCTCATAAGGAAGGGTTATATGTTCACTATCCCCAATTAATGTAAAGGGAGATGTAATCCGTGGAAAGAAGAAGCTACAATTGGTTTGAAAAACGCCGCAAAACAAAGGGTTTAGAGCTAGCTCACGAACAGATATCGAAAGCCTTTGACACCGTGACTTGGCTTCATAAGGCAACAAAAAGCTTTTCAGAAGGGAACTTTGAGGAAGCCAAAAAGTATATTGAAAACCTGTATAAGGCTGAGGAAGAAGTTGACAAGCTAAGGACAGACGTTTTCATGGAACTTTCCAAAGGTATTGCTCTCGTGGCTGACTACCGTGAAGACCTGCTGCACGTAGTGAAAAGGCTGGATACGCTGGCGGATCACACAAAAGACGCTGCAAGGTGTTTGGAGATGCTTGCAGGAGCAAAAATCCCGCAAGAACTTTGCGAAAAAACAGTTTTCATGACTTCGAAACTTGTAGAAACGGCTCAAACCTTGCGCAACAGCATAGAAAAGATTTCGGCTAACCCTGCTGAAGCTATAGAACAAGCCAAGAAAGTTGGGGAAATTGAACATATCCTTGACGAAGAGTATCTCAAAGCTAAAAGCTTGTTTGTCAAGTACGGAGGGGAAATCAACTGCGGAACAATGGTCATCTTTGACGACTTAATTGAATTCGTCGAGCATGCTGCAGACATGTGTGCAGACACAGCAGACTACATCCTTGTGCTTTCAAGCAGAGAGTAAACACGAATTCTGCAAATTCATGTTTCTGGTTTCTTTTTAGGGGAAGTCTAGCCTGTGAAAAAACCTATAGCCCCCGTAATCATCGAGATCTCAGAAACAAATATTCTGCTTTATGACCCGCATTGAAGTTTCTTAAACCAAATTTGAGAATGTTGAGACTTACTTGAATCCCGTGTGATTCAGTTTAGGAAATCTCAATCACTTCAGCCAGTCCTTGTTTAACCAAAATTTTAGCATTTTCAACAGGCATAGATGCAACATCCTCAACCATGAAGGGTCCGTAAGTTTTCATGTCTGCGCCAATTATTGCCGGAATATTTTTAATGAATCGTAGGACCACTATTTTGCGAGTTTTCTTTACACTTGCTTTTGAAGCTTGACTCAAAACCTGCCCCTGCAGAAGCTTTTCCGCGAACTTTTTATACGATTCTGCAAAAGAGAGGAAAACCGTGCATGCAGACTCTTCTTCAACCGCCAATAGTTCTGAAGGTATTTTTTGGCTCTCAGTGATTAAAGCGACAAGTTTTTTGTATCGTGCCCAGACTAATTCGTGAAGCATGCACTTGACGCGTTTCAGCTCATGTTCAAGAAGACTTGCCTTTACGGTTTTTTCATCAAGTATTTTGTTTTCTTCTTTAATTTTTTTCAGGTAATCTGTAGCGCGAGCGTAAAAGTCAAGAGGCAAACCGCCCAACTCGGCGTTTTCGAGTTCAAATCGCCATGCAGCATAAAGTTCATCGTACATGTCTATTTTGCCACCTCAGCTCTGCCCTTGCAGATGAGCAACACTGCCGCGGCTGTTGGAAGCACAACCGTTTCACGCTCGAAAGGACCAAACACGTTTTCGCCCAGCCTGAATTCTGGTACATCAGAGACATACAATTTCACGGTGCCCTCTTTAAAAGCTACTGCCTTCTTAAAAGGGTCAAAATCATCAAGGCTTCCAAGCGGAAACTCTACTTTTTTCAAGCCTGTTTTACCATGCAAAGTCCCGTTCATCCTGATCAAACGATGCGTATCCGTAGTGACAACCGTGTCGATTTTAGATGATTCAAGCTCCTTCACATACTCGGATAGTTTTCGCCAAGTTCCAACACTGACGCCTGGAACGCTTTCCCATAGGCCCTCACCGATACATTTGCGCAAAATTAATTCTTTTTTAGTAAAGATAATGTTACTTATTGCGCTTTTCAGCCCAATATTTTTCAGATCGTCTATTGTAGTATCGGAGATAAATTTGCTCATTCCCTGTTTTATGCGTTTGTTCCAAGCGAAATCACTCAAGAAAAACTTAGATGCTTGTTTTCTTTCACGTTTCGAAATGCTTAATCCTAATCCAGTAACATAGTCAACTATCTCCTTTCGGTCCATGGTGTCTAACGACTTCACCGCTTCAGTTTCAACATGAACATGGTATCCTCTGTGACCTGAGAAGAAAACGTGTATTTCTTTATTTGAAAAACCGAAATCGTTTTGCAGTATATCGATTAGTTTTGTAGTTTCTTCTTTAGCAGAGCCTAAGCATTGTTCACATACCCATGTTTTGGTGTCAAATTTTTGACCACCACACTTAGAACACTGCTTTGGAGGCTCTCCCTTATCAGCAAACCCACATTTTTTGCAGGTCCATTCATCATGAAGTTTGTTACATGACGTGGGGATATGGTCGGCGTCTATATCAAAGACAAGGTCAGCGCCGAGCCAGCCTTTCTTATCCATCTCAGCAGCAGGGTTTTCGTAATAAGCACAAGAGCGGTAAACATCTGAAGGAACTTCCTCGCTGAGAAACAGCTTGAGGTCATCGATACTTGCAAAAATCTTGTGTCGCAGCATAATTCTTTCTTTGAAGAGGAGAAAACCGATTTCCCTCTGACCAAGTGAAGAGGGAGAAGGAATAACAGTGGCTGGATCACTGTAAAAATCAGAAAACTTCCTATAAACGAAATCTCGGGAAGACACAATCACCCTCGCCTTCGCCCCCTGCCTTATCGCTTAGATGATTCTACATCCTCAAATTTAACCGTTAACAGCCTGATATACGAGATTATTGAAACGATTATAGTCCTAAAAATCTGATCGGTTATCTAGGGCGTGTTTAGTGAAGAAATCATGGTCATACCGAACAGCAACCAGATCATCATGAATTCTGAATTTCTTTTTTGTTTATCGCTTCAGTTTTCGTTTATAACAAACTAAAGGATTGCGAGCCCCATCGCATGAACTGTCATTGCTTTTTACGCAAACGCCGTGGGTTTGCAAAGTTGCGCAGTTAGGTGGAGTGTACCTTGTTCTGGAGCCTCTTTCTCCGGCGATGTGTTCAATTTGATAGCGCGTCAATCTTTCGTTATAATCTGAAAAACTCTTGAATAACTCTGCTACTTTTTCAGAAGGCATACCGATGCTTACGAGAAAAGAGGTTAAGGTAAATCGCCCTACATGCGAAAGATGATGACCCTTCGAGACAGCGTCCTGAAGGGCTACGATACAGGGTGGAAAAGCTGATTGCGTTACAGTCTTAGGAAAGCCATCCATCTCCTCCCGACCGATCCGTTCCTTAGCCAAGTCTACCAGCCCCTCCGCCACATCCGTTATTTTTCCTGG
>LFWV01000028.1 GCA_001273335.1 miscellaneous Crenarchaeota group-1 archaeon SG8-32-3
AGCTTTTCCAACTTCAACAGCAGAGGATAAATCCTGCATCTGAAAGCATACTGGGATAAACTTGAACTCAGAACCGTAGAGATACTGCAGGAAGGGTAGCTGAACCTCGATGGAATGTTCAAAACGGTGTGCAACATCATCTATATCAACAAGGCGTGTTTCATGCACTATCTGATTGGCTATCGCGCTGTCAATTTCCACATCGCCCAGAGGTGTACGCCAAACCCCCTCATTCATCAATGCCAAAGCGCTACCGTAACCAGTGTGGTTTGGTCCCAGAATCACTGCAGTATCCGGTTTACCATCCTGCGCCAATTCATAATAAGCTTTGGCTGCCACGGCACCCGAAAACATGTAACCAGCATGAGGACAAACTAAGCCGATTATTTTCCTAGAACCTGTTTTATTGACTTTCAGATTTTTATTCGGACCTAATTCTTGGAGGAAACAGTTTGCAATTTGTGTTTTTAGTGATTCGGCGTCGCTCTCGTAGAAGGCACCAGCTTGGGTTGGACGCCGAACTTTCATTGACTTTAGGTGTCCTCCTCGTCTCTTGAGAGTTTGGCTTCAAAGTCTTCAATTGGCACTGCTGGATCATTGTCGATTGACAGCTCGCCTCTTTCTCGCAGAATCTGTCTTGCAAGTAACCAAAAGATTACGGCTAAGGCTCTTCTGCCTTTGTTGTTTGTTGGTATTACCAAATCTACTCCTGCGAACTCATTGTCAGTACTGCATAACGCAACTATCGGTATGCCAACTTTTGAGGCTTCTCTGACGGCTTGAGCGTCCGCTCTGGGGTCGGATACGACTATCACCTCTGGGTCAATTCGGTTGGCATACAAGGGGTTCGATAGAAGCCCCGGAATGAAACGACCTATAATTGATATAGCGCCTGTTAACGCAGAAAATTTCTTAACTGGTTCGTGAGCGTAAAGTCTGCTTGCTGCTATCGCTATTTTTTCGGGTTCAAACCGCGCTAAAAATTTAGCTGCAACTCTTATACGCTCATCGGTTCTTTGAACATCAAGAACAAACAATCCGTCTGGCCTGACACGATATATAAACGGCTCCATGTCTTTGGTTTTCATTCTTGTTCCAATGTGTATACCTGCAGACAGCATAGTGTCTCGCGGTAACAAAAGTTCATCTGTAGTTGTTTTTTCCGAAATCGGTTCAGGACTCGTTTCTGGGATTGTTTTAGGGATTACCTCTGGGGCTTCTTCCTGAGTTGTTTCAACATTATTTTTGATTGGATTTTCTTTAGATTGATCTTCTGCCATTTCGCTTTTCTCCTTATATGTTTAAATCAGCCATTTTGGCTCTGTTTCCTAAGAAATGTTCGATTCTCACTAACTCGTTTATTTTTGCTATTCGCGCTCCCTCGACAATCCCTGTCTTTATTATTGGGCATTTATATGCCACTGCCAGTTGGGCTATGTGCCAGTCGCATGTGTCGCCTGAACGGTGTGACATTACTGTTGTGTATCCGTGGCTCTGCGCGTTTCCGATTGTTTCCGAAGCGTCTGTTAGCGTGCCGATCTGGTTGACCTTGATTATAATGGAATTCGCTGCATTAAGCTTTATTCCATAGTTTAATCGTTCATTATTGGTTGTGAAAAGGTCGTCGCCGCAAATCAAGCATTTTTTAGTTTTTTTAGTGAGTTCACTAAAGCTTTCAAAATCTTCTTCGTCGAAAGCGTCTTCAACATAAACAAGATGATACTTCTCAATAAGGTTTAAAAGGAATTCTAAATGTGCACCGGTATCCATCTTTTTGTTGTCACGCTGGTAAACATATTTCTTCTCTTTTGCGTTCCACATTGAGGCTGCAGCAACATCGACGCCGAAACCGCACTCAAAATCGAGTTCGTTAGCTACTTCTTCGCAGGCTTTAGCTATGATCTCGAATGCATCCAAGTTTCCTATGTTTGCAATCCATGCGCCTTCAGAGCTTTTTCCACCGCTGAACAGTTTATCCTTCTTCTTCAGAAGTTCGCCTATTCTCTTGTGGATTTGAGCGTTTGCCGTCGCAGCTTCTAAAAACGTTTCTGCCCCGTGAGGAAGCGCCAAGAACTCTTGAATGTCAGGGGCTTTGCCGCGCGTGTGTTGTCCTCCGCTTATAGTGTTCCCAAGCGGATAAGGAAGGGTGTTAGCGGTGTTTCCACCTAGAAATTGGAATAGAAGAAGATTGTGAGAGTTCGCCGCGGCTTCTGCGTTAGCTATTGAAACAGCGAAAGCTGTGTTTCCCCCTATAACTTTGAAGTTTGTGGTGCCATCAATCTCGTGGAGGATGTTGTCGATTTCTTCTTGGAAATCAGCGTTCAAGCCAGCAAGTTCAGGCGCTACCAAATCATCAATTGCCTTCAGTGCTTGGTCTACGCCTCCCTGTGGGTAATATGCTACTTCGGCTTTGCCTCTGCTTTTCCCGGCTGGAGCAGAAGCTCTTCCGAAGCCAGAAGTTGTAATAACGTCAACCTCTATTGTTTCTTCTCCTCGGTTGTTGAAGATTTTTCTTGCGATTAGGTCTTCAATTATTGACGACACGCTTTCAGCCTCAAGGGCTATAACTCTTCGTTAGCTCTTATTTTATCTTTCGGCTTCATTGGCATGGTTGATTGGGGCAACTTGCTCGGTGCGACTATTGCCTCCGCTATTTAAGGAGAGTTTCAGTTGAGAAGCCGCGTTCAGTGTCAGCGTGTTAATGTGGTTTGGTTATCATAGTCTTTGTGTTTTTCGATGTTTTTGCGGCGGGCTGTTTTATTCTGGAATCGCAAATGATAAAAGCAGGGTGTGTTCAACCTCAAAGACAGAAGTGGTAGTTCATGGCTAACCGTGGGCTTTATGTTGGAAGATTTCAGCCTTTTCACTCGGGTCACCTTGAAGCTATACAGGATATTTTAAAGGAAGTTGAGGAGCTCGTCGTCGTCATCGGTAGTGCCCAGTACAGTCACAACATCAAAGACCCTTTCACGGCAGGCGAAAGGCTGGTTATGATCCGCAGGGCTCTGAAGGAAGCGGGTGTAGACTCCTCACGGCTTTGGGTTGTTCCCGTTCCAGACGTGCATCTGCACATGCTGTGGGTTTCCGCACTGGAAGGCTACACGCCTCATTTTGATATTGTCTACTCTAATGAACCGTTGACGAGGAGGCTTTTCATGGAAGCGGGATACAAAGTTAAGAATATACCGTTCTTCCAAAGAAAAGTGTACACGTCAACTCTTGTCCGAGAAAAAATGCTTGCAGGAGAAAACTGGACAAAACTTGTTCCCAAAAGCGTCGCTGACTTCATAAACGATATAGACGGAGTAAATAGGCTTCGAGATTTAGCGAAAACAGATAAAATCTAACTGCGAACCAGATTAGCCGCCACAAAGCGACTTTGTGCGAATCGACTTATCATCTATAGTTATTGGACTGTTGTTTCTGAGGTTTGTTGGCAAAGGCGCCACGCCAGAAGGTATGTCGCGACCAAAATGAATACCGCAGGCATGAATAGTAATGCGACCGCGCTTGATAATAAGGCAAGGAGATTATTTGACAAATGCGCTGCAACTGCAATCAGCAAACCTACACTAAGAAAGAACAGGTTTTACTTAATGTCTGGTTTGTGAACAGGTATTGTAGCGTTTTTCTCGGTTTCCATCAAAAATCCTTCTACAATATTTTTCCGTTTTCTCACTTATCAGCGTTGCCGCACAGGAATGCCGAGGCTAAAATCCAGCTTTTATCGGGTTTTCAGGTTTCATTATCTCCCTAAGAAGCACCGTTGCGTAAGAACCACGCAACAACATGAAACTCAATTCAGCATGACACATATTTTGGTTCTGGACAACAGTCGAGACATTGTTCAACTCAAAGTCTTTAACGGGCGTGAGAACCGCGCGTAACCCGCCTCTTCCACCTACCCGAGATATTTCGTTGACCCTGATTTTTTCCGTTCGGATGCCTTCTTTCTCAAGGATCTGCCACTCTATGTCCCCCATAAGACCTTGGGACGGTTTCTGCTTTACCCCAATAAGCGGTAGCGCAACTCTCATTTTCCCAGCTTTAACCCGTTCGTTGACTTTCGCAACAGCTTCCGTCGTTGCTACTTTACCCGTGTTAACCATGGGTAAACCTGAACGTTCCACATTAACCACATAATCGCCCACTTCGGCCCTGTTCAATGAGAAACCGTTTTTGATTCGTTCGCTTAAGAAGCGGTTAAACAGGTAAGACTGGTACGCTTGGACAAAAAGCGCCTGAAGCTTAACAGGCAACCGCATGAATGCGCCAACGTAGTCGTCTGGTTTATCAACCAAATGCCTGAGCATTAGCCTTTCGAAGCGGAGCTGCCAAGGAAAGGCATTTAGAGCCTGTTGGAAATCCCCTGTTGACTGCAGTTCCGCACGGGCATTTCTAGATGCTGGATGCTCGTGAACGCTGGGTCTAGCCAAAAAAATCATAGCGGCTTCTTCAAACGCTCCTTCAAGAAGGGCTTTTCCTACGAGATGCGATATTGGACGAGTGGTTCCGAAGCGTTGATGCCCAAAAAAATTCGGAACCCCACCACCCGCCTCAATCGCCTCAGCAACTTCAGCTATTAGCTTTGCAACAGTTGACTCCGCATCTTTAATCGCTTTGACTATTATTGTGAAGTGGTTACCCAGAAGATAATATGGCGACAGTTTCTCATGGACGTACCCAACAGGGCGAATTTCCATATCCTTAATGTCGACTTCCGAGATGTCTTTCATCGAACAGCCTTCAACCGTTATGTGCTGAGCCGTAACCGCCTTAGCGTCTTTTATGCCTGCTATGTGAATTTGCCCTTGACTCAAGTCAAGCTGTTTCGCAATTGTCTTGAGAGCTATGAACGTGTCCCACTTATGCTTAACCAAAATACACAACAGATATCGTTGCTTGGACGGTGACGCCGTTAGAACCTGATGTTCAGTGGCTGTTTTGATTTCGGCTTTGGAGCCGTCAACAAGAACTTCTTCAACCCTGAAATCGTCCGCGGAATCTCTGATGACCCCGCCTATTCCCGCGGTTTCTGTGGCGTAGACTTCGATGCCTAGTAGCTTGTCAATTTCAGGAACAATCAAGTTCCATGCGCCTTTTCTTATAGTAAGGAAAGATTGCCGGTTAGCCTATCAACTTTCGTTGCCGGTGCAGGACCTATCCCTAAGCAGGTAACCGTGCCCGGCGGAACCTCCGTAAGGCCCCTGTCAATAATCAATGCGTTGGGCAAATCCATGTCGTTAGCTTGCTCTTCAAGCTCCAAAAGCTCTTTCTCATCTTTGACTTTAACCGCTACTTTGCGCTGTCCCTCGAAAAGCCACGCGTCCCACCAGTCCCTATGTCGGTTATGGGCTTTCTGCGCCGCAGAAACCGCTGCGTGCCCTGCCTGAGCAGCAATCTTGCCCTTACTAAGCTTCAAATCACTACGAAAAACGATAACTTGCTTGTACTCAAATTCACCCATTATTGATTGTCCCGCCATCTCCCTAACACGTTGTTCATCTGAGATTTTAAGGGTTTGCTGACAGGGAAAGCTTAAGGAAATACGCCAAAGCTGCAAATATAGCAGGCTTCGTCACAAGCTTAAGAAATAGCTGTCCCTGAAAATCTATCGCATCTACACTCCCCAAAGCTTCATTCACACCCATCCTTGCTAAAAATCGTAAAACATCATCTAATTTCTCGTCAGAAAGAGAATCGAGAAAGCGCCTAAGCCAAAGCATCACGCAAAAATCGAAACTTAACGTGTCCGTGCAGCGTTTCTGATACTTCTGCAGGAAACTTGCAGACACATCATTTCTCCGGATTGCGTCAGCGGCAACATCCGCCGCGATTCCTGCGCATGTTAACCCTAAAACTACTCCGCCGCCTGTAGTCGGCTTCACCTGAGAAGCCACGTCACCCACAGCCAAGAAACCGTCAGTGTAAGCCTTAGCAATTGGTCCACCCAACGTTATGGGGTGAAATGTCATGTGCGTGATTTTTGAATTGCTCAGTTGTTTTGAAGCTACAGGATGCTTCTGCATGAGCCTGTTCAGATACTCTTGGGGGTTGCCAGTGTTAGTTGCGAGCCCCAGTTTTGCAGTTCCGTTAGGTCTCGGCATGAGCCAAGCGTAAAAGCCCGGCGCGTAAGCTTTTCCCGTGAATACTTCGACTGCGTTCAAATTCACGTTTTTAACGTTTTCGATTTCTGTTTCCACGGCGTGAACTAGGCATGCGCCGTTAAGTCCTGCTAAACCTGCTTGCCTCAGAAGGCGTGAGGAGATTCCCTCAGCGTCAACCACGATTTTCGCAGTAACTGTTTGTGTTTTTCCATCTTGTTTGACTGTTACGCCTTTTATGGTGTCGTTTTCGATTAGCAGTGATTGGACTCGCGAGTTTAGGTTGTAGTGTGCTCCAGCTTGTTCGGCTTTGTCTGCGAGGTACTTATCGAAGGCTGCACGATTGACGGAGCAAGTGACTGGGGTGGTGAGGGTGACGGAGAATGTGAAGCCTGAAGGCGCGTAGAAGTTGGCTTGAGAAAATGTATTTTCAACGATTTTGCCGGGAAGAGGATACAGCCCTAGGTTTCTTAGGCTTAGGATGCTAAGGTGTCCTGCGCAGTGTGACGGATAGCCAATTGTGTTGTGTTCTTCGAAAACTGTGACTTCTACGCCTAGTTTAGCTAGTTTCCAAGCTGTGAAGGAACCACTAGGTCCGCCTCCTATGACGATGACGTCAGACGTGTCTTTCATTAACTGTACACTGAGCAGTAGTAAGGTAGGTTTACTGTATAAGCTCGACGCGGCGTTTTCCGCGGGACATGGAAGTGGTGCGAATTTTACCGCTAACTTCCAGCCGCATCAAGATGTCGTTGAAGTCTTTGTACCCTAAATCTTCAAACTCTTCTTTCAGCTGACTGAAGAGATCATCGTCCATCATGTCGCCTTTCTTCTCCAAGATTTCCAATATGACGAAATAGGCGGGGCGGATTTTCCATGTTTTAACAGTTGGCATATATTTCGCTTCCTAAGCAACGGGCGTTGCAGGTTTCTGTACTTGGCGAATCTGATGCATGAAGTTCTTGTACCATTTCTCCATTTCAGGCGTAACGGATGGCCCTACCTCCTTAATGGCGTCTCGGAAATCTTTCATCGTAACTTCCCTAGCTTCAACGTCTCTTCTTAGCGTGTGCATAGCAGCCTCCCTGCAAAGCGATTCAATGTCTGCGCCTGAATGATACTTAGTAATTAAGGCGAGTTGGTTCAAATCCACGTCTTTGGCCAAAGGCATCTCTTTCGTGTAGATTTTGAATATTTGTAGCCTGCTTTTTTCATCTGGCTCTGGCACGTAAATTAACCTGTCGAATCTTCCCGGTCTCAGAACCGCCGCGTCCACCATGTCGGGTCGGTTAGTGGCAGCGACTACAACTATGTCTTGAAGCGTTACAATGCCGTCCATTTCTGTAAGCAATTGGCTTATGACTCGTTCTGATACTCCGCTGTCAGAAAATCCTAAACCGCGACGCGGTGCAAGCGAATCCATCTCGTCTAGGAATATCACTGCTGGGGCTGCCATCCGAGCTTTCCTGAAGACTTCGCGGATTGCTTTCTCGGATTCTCCTACCCACTTGGAGAAGACTTCGGGTCCCTTAATCGTTATGAAGTTAGCTTCGCTTTCAGTTGATACTGCTCTAGCTAGCATGGTTTTTCCGCAGCCCGGCGGACCATAAAGCAGTATGCCCCTCGGTGGTCTAATGCCGAGCCTGCTGAAGATTTCGGGGTTTTTCAGCGGCCACTCGACAGCTTCTTTCATGTGCTGTTTGACGTCATCTAGTCCGCCGATGTCGTCCCAGTGAACAGAGGCGACTTCGATGTAAACTTCCCGCATGGCTGTCGGCGTGACTTCCTTGTAAGCATTGACGAAGTCGTCCATTTTCACTTCCATTTTTTCTAGTACGGCTGGAGGGATACGTTCATCTTCAAGGTTAATCTGAGGCAGATAACGTCTTAATGCTTTCATGGCTGTTTCTCTGCCTAACGCGGATAGGTCTGCGCCTGTATACCCATGTGTCATGTCTGAGAGTTTTTTGAGGTCTACATCTTCGGCTAAAGGCATGCCGCGAGTGTGAATTTGGAGCACTTCATGTCTTCCCTGCTTATCTGGAACGCCTATTTCGATTTCTCTGTCAAACCTTCCAGGTCTCCTCAATGCCGGGTCAAGAGCGCTAGGCCTGTTGGTGGCGCCTATAACTATCACGTTTCCTCTTCCAGATAAGCCATCCATCAAAGCTAGAAGTTGTGCTACAACACGCCTTTCAACTTCGCCGGTAACTTCCTCACGCTTAGGCGCTATGGCATCCAGCTCGTCAACGAATATTATGCTTGGTGAGTTCTGCTGGGCTTGCTGGAATATCTCGCGTAGCCTTGCTTCAGACTCACCGTAGAATTTGCTCATGATTTCTGGACCGTTTATAGAGTAAAAGTTCGCCTCGGACTCGTTCGCTACGGCACGGGCTAGTAATGTTTTGCCGCAGCCTGGTGGTCCGTGAAGTAGGACGCCTTTTGGAGGTTCTATTCCAAGCCGTTGGAAAAGTTCAGGATGTCTCAGTGGGAGCTCCACCATTTCTCTGACGCGTTGAATCTCCTCGTGTAAACCGCCGATGTCTTCGTATGTTGTTCTTGGGAGCCCCTTTGTTTCTGGCGCGGGTTCATTTAGGATTGTGAGCTTTGTTTCGGCTGTGACTTTTATTATGCCATGGGGACGAGTTTTTGTAACTGTGAAAGGAATGGCGTGTCCAAGCATCATAACGAGGGTTGTGTCGCCTTCAACGAGTGTGCGTTCCATGAGCCTGTTCCGGACAAAGTTAGTGAAGTCTTCGTCAACATTCAGCCTCATGTCTACTGGCGCAAGCGTTATGCCAAGCGCGGTTTTAACTTTTGCAGGCTTGATGACTACGTACTCGTTTATAGCTGCTCCCGCGTTTTTACGCGTAAACCCGTCAATTCGTATTATATCGCGGTTTTGGTCTTCACTATAAGCTGGCCACGCTATGGCCGAGGTTGTTCGTTTGTTAACTATTTCTACAACGTCGCCAGCGCTTATACCCAGCTTCTGCATGGTTCTCTGGTCTATGCGGGCAATGCCTCTTCCAACATCCCGCTGGCGTGCATCTCCCACGCGTAACTGAATTTCACTCAACTAGAATCCTCCTAACATCACTTTGAGCGTCTTGAAACAAAGTTTTATTCCTATATAAACTTTAAAGCGATACAAAAAGACTTATGATGTTCAATATGTGACGAGATTCAGATTAGTCTACTCTTCGGCAACTACATCCCCCACAGGTTTATGGATAGATTGACTATTAGGCAACAAATAGACCGCCTCGCGTTCGCTCGATAAATACATGTTTTAGATGAGAGGCATACACTATTCCGAGCAACAAGCCAGGCCTACTCCAAAAAACAGTTGAACCAATTTAGAAGGGACATAGACCCAAAAAAAATCTCGTTTGAGAAGATATGAAGTTTTCAAGAAGTGCAGGATAAACTGAATTTATTGTGTTTCTGCTGCGGTTGTCGAGGTTACTGTTTTTTTACGAACTGGCTTTTTGGTGCTCCACAAACCGGGCAAGTCCAGCTTTCAGGCAATTGTTCGAAGGCTGTTCCTACTGGTATGTTGTTTTCTGGATCTCCTTTTTCAGGGTCATATATATAACCGCAGATTACGCATTCCCATTTATCCATTCTATTATTCCTCGCTATGTAAAATAGCGATGCTTCGCCTTATATAGGGTGTGATGACGGAAAGTGGTTCCTTAAAAAAGGAAAAGAAGGAATACGCGTTTTGCGTGCTTTTTTATGCTAGTGCTTTCAGTTTTTGGATAAGTTCAGTTCTCATTTCGGGGTTTTCGTTGATTTCTTTGCGGGCTTTTCGCCAGTCTGCTGAGCAGCGTCCATAACTTGATTGCTCGCTTATGTACTTGTGTATGATCTGGTCGATTTTGCTTTTGTTTGCATCTGTGATGCTTACTTCGGCTTCTTTTAAAACGCCGTTAAACCATTTCCAGCAACCCAAAAATTTCACCACCCTAAGACCTATGGATGGTAAGATATAATGCTTTTGAAGGATAGCCGAGGTTGAGTTGAAATAAAAAGGGTGGTGGTTCTAGATTGGGTTAAAGAACATTTCTCTCGGCGCGCCGCATATTGGGCATTTGTCGGGTGCTTCTCCTTCAACTGTGTTCCCGCAGACGCTGCACACGTGATAGTCTACTTTCTCCATTGGCTTCTTGTTTTTCAAAGCGTCCAATGCTTTGGCGAAGAGCTTGGCGTGTATTTGTTCGACTTGGTTTGCTACGTCGAAGCTCCATGCGGCTTGCTTGTTGCCTTCTTTTTTCGCGGTGTCGATGTATTCTGGGTACATTTCGTTGAACTCGAATCTTTCGCCAGAAACGGCTATGTTCAAGTTTTTCAAGGTTGACTGTATTTGTCCAGTTATTCTCAGATGGTTTAGTGCGTGAACGGTTTCGGCTTCTGCTGCCGCCTTGAAAAGCTTGGCGACTTGTGTGAAGCCTTCTTCTTCAGCTTTCTTGGCGAAAGCCAAGTATCGCCTGTTAGCCTGTGATTCACCTGTGAACGCCGTTTTCAAATTCTCATCAGTTTTGGTCATAACAAAATTCTCCTACAAACTAATCTTCATGGTCAGTTATAAGCTATGCTAGCGATTCAACACAGTTCACAGTAGATTGCTTCTTAACGATCAAAAAATTGTCTATGTCCCCTATATATAAAAGAACTAAAGAAAAAAGGAAAACACCTTAGTGGACATCGCTTACCTTGTTTATGGGGGCGTTATCTTTATGGCTGAAACGGGACATTGCATTTCGCAGGCTAAGCATTGGATGCAGTCTGGTTCATTGACGGGGTCAGATTTTTTCTCAGAAGTCGGGTGTCCTATCGCTTCT
>LFWV01000029.1 GCA_001273335.1 miscellaneous Crenarchaeota group-1 archaeon SG8-32-3
CTACTATTTTCGCGTTCTTTCTGATTTGTTTCAGCCTTTCTTCGTCTTGCAGTCGAGTGCATGAGCCTTCGACGAAGGCTATGTCGTAGTTGTCGCTGTGTTCCTTCATGACTTCTCTGAAACTTACAACTTCAACTTGCCCAAGAAGGTCAAGAATTTCTTCTTCCAAATTTGCTACTTGCAGTTGGTCTCCTTCACAGCCAGCAAAGTCAAAAAAAGCAATTTTTGGTTTCATTATAATGCCTCCGGTACTCCTTTAATTTTTGAATAATTAAACACTGGACCATCTTTGCATACGTATATTTGGTTGATTTGGCAGTGACCGCATTTACCAACGCCGCATTTCATTCTCCGCTCGAGAGAAACGATTATGTGGTCGTCTGCCATGTTTCGCTTTTTAAGGTCTGCTATAACGAATTTGTATACAATTGGTGGACCAACCACAATTGCGTAAGTGTTTTCTGGGTCAAAATTGATTTGAGGAATCAAAGTTGTAATTACACCTATGTTTCCTTCCCAAACTTCGTTTTCAGGGCACCAGTCAACTGTATTCTTGAATTCTACATCGTCTCTTTTTTGCAACGCAACCATTTCGTCGCCAAAAAGTTGTTCACGGGGTTCTTTGCAACCGTATAAAACTATAACGCGTCCGTAATCTGCTCTATTATCCAGAACGTAGTTTAGTAGCGACCGCAAAGGTGCAATACCGAGACCTGCTGCAACGAATAAGAGGTCTTTTCCTTTCAAGGCTTCTGTATCAAAGCCGTGCCCAAATGGACCTCTGATGCCAATTTTGTCGCCCTCATTTAGCATATGCAGCCGAGTGGTCACGTTTCCTATTTTGCGTACACAAAGTTGGAATGTGTCTTTCTGTGTTGGCGACGAAGACACGGAGATTGGTGCTTCGCCTACGCCGAAAACAGAGACTTGAACGAACTGGCCTGGCACTTGATTTAGGATGGAGTCGTCATCCAATTTGATTTCAAATAAGGTTTCTTTGACGGTCATAGGTGTCTTTTTAACGATCGTTGCTAGTTTCGGAACGTAGTTAATTATGCTTTCAGTTTTAATCTCCACGTCGGGTATAGTTGGCTCGTCTATTTCCACGCCCGTAGCGAGGACTTCTTTGTGCATGTCGTTGAAAAGGTTAATTGGGTTTGCGATGTCAGGCAGACAGTTTGAAGAGCACCTGCCACAGCCAACGCATGAAACGAAACCGAAGCGGTCGAACAGGTACTTGCCTTTCTTGAAGTATCTATGGCGATACCTTGTAGGTCTCGTTGGACGGAAGTTTTCTCCTGAAGCAATCTTAGCGAAGTCTTCTAGAAGGCAACCGTCCCAAGTTCTAACCCTCTCACCTTGCTTAAGTGATAGGTCAGGGTTGTCCTTAACGTCAAAACAGTAACATGTTGGGCAAACCAGAACGCAAGAGCCACATGCTAAGCATTTCTCGGAGTGTTTCTCCCAGAACCCGCTTTGCTCGTAAGTTTTGCTCAGTATTTCAGGGATAAGCTCTGTTGGGAAGTCAAATTTCTGCTGAGACATATTCATTATCTCCTGTTTTTTCTGACCTACCAGCTGAACGTCGCGGGCAAGCGCGTCTTTAACGTTCTTGGCGTACTTCTCTAGAAGCTCTTCTCCCTTTTGGGAGCCAATGTTGATGGCGTACCTGTTGCCGAGGTCAGTCAGCATTAAATCGTAGCCGTAGTCGATGATGGCGCAGCCCATCTGGGGCGCAAAGCACGTTTCGCTCATGTTCTGGATGTTAACGCCAATGATTATGGATGATTTTCTCTTTTCAAAGTAGTATGGGTCGGATTTGGTTTCTCTGAAAATCTCGTCCATGTGGAGTAAAGCTACAATGTCATAGGGGTGAACGCCAACAAGCACTGTTGGCTTAAGGTCTTTTGGATCCTTAGCGGCAAAGCCGTTTACCAAGTCATAAGTGACCAAAGTTTCGCGTTGAGGAAAGAAATACTTCTTCGGAGGAAGAATTGTTACGTCATAATCTAGGCGTAACTCGCTGGCAGATTCTAACGCGCCAAAAGCGAATTTGTCGCCCTTTGATTTGACTCCTATAACATTTATAGAATCATCGTTGATTATTGAACTGACAAAATTTTCAAAGTCTTCTTTTGAAATTATACGCATTTACATCCTCTCTATTTGCTAAAGACAGAGTTAAGTTATTCTGAGGTAATGTGCATTTGCGACATTTAATGCTTTCTCATTTATGAAACATATTTATCAATAAAATAAGCGATTTAGGCTGTATCTAAATCATGTCTAAACTGTGCAACCCACGCCGTCGGACAAATGTCCTGAGATGTAGCTCATAGACGCAGAAGGCAAACTCATAAACCGAAAAATCTGATGACAAGCTGTTTGGAATACGAACAAACTTTCCTGTTTGCTGTTTGTGTTTCTTGAAGTAGAGCAGCGAGTCAAAAGCGCGAGTACAGTTGAAATAATACACATCCTTGGAACGTTCTGCGACAAAAAAAGACGCTTTGAGCGTCCGATTCACAGCCAAAACAATAAACAAAATTCGAAAAAAACCAACAATATAGACGGGGCAAAGAAAAAAACACACATCACACCGCACAATGTGAAAATCGTACTTATCTATTTAAAATTTAAGGTTTAGACTTTGGCTATTTGACTTCGAAGGAAGTGCATATTTCTTCTACTGTTCGGTTCAGCGTTAGTTCAGCAATGTCTTGCCCGTAATCCAATATTCGCCTTGAACTGTCCAGCATTAGCCTAAGAATCGCTGCGACATTTGGGTCCATTTTTTTGCTTGATATGAGCCTGATAAGTTCAATTTCCAGAGTTACAAAAGAACTGCGTTTAGCAATTAGTTTTTCAGCGTCATTATACGCTCTTTTAAACATTGCTTTTGTGGCTTCCTCGAACATTTGGTGTGCTACTGAGTTTAAGTTGAGCAACTGCGAATAGACTTCTTCGTCTATAGGTTCTTTTATGAAAAGCAGCTGATCGTCGATTTGCTTCTGAAAAGTTGACAGGTTATTAATTATGTTCAACGCGTCTTCAGAGATGTTTTTTATGTCATTCACTATTATCCTGTAAAGAAGGAACTCTTTGGGAGTCCTGAAACCTAACTCTTTAAACAGGTTGTGTTCTATGCCAAACTTCAATTGGCGAACAGCATATAAACCCAGCCTGTTTGCATCGTGGTGACCAGTAATTACTCTTTGAAACAGCACATCATCTTGTTTTTTAGGCGCTAATATAGCGTCTCTGTTAGCTGAAAGCGCTACTATAACCATTCTTCTAACTGCTTTTTCAATGGGGAATTCTGAGTGTTTTATGAGAATTTGGAGAGTGATTTCGTCTTGGGTTTCATCGATTATTTCTGCGCCTAGAAGAGTGGCTCGGGCAAAATTCTTTATTATATTTTTGTATTTGACTACGTCTTCGCTGCCTTTGAAGTGGACTCGGATTAAATCCGCGCTTATGACGTACAGGGCTTTTATCATTCGAAGGGCGGATTGCAAGTCATCTTCTGACAAGTCAACGTTGATGTAGTACTCTTTGAGTTTGGCGTGGTCGCTTTCTGCATATTTTTCTTTCAGTTTCCGTGGAACTAAGGTTAGTGACGAGTCGGGTTGTACGCTGAAGTTGATTTCGCTCCCTTTTTTTAGGCCTACGCATTGCACCCACTCTTTCGGTAAAGATATAATGTATGAGCCCCTTCCTGTGCATTGGACTCTTCTGTATCCTAGGTCTTTTTCCGCCATCCACGTTCACCTGTACATATATTTCATTTATACCATATAGTTCATTACCTTACATATAAATGCTTTTCAGTACAGTTATATAGAATATATGACACTTCATATGCGACCTCCATGAAACAAGCGGCAAAAAGGACTGCAGACTACTGTAGAGAAAGTGCATATCTTCACAAACAAATGTCCACTGAAAGTGGTTTGCTTTACATAAAAGGTAATAAAAATCATGATATTACGGTTGTATGCGCACGCCCCTCATCACAAAAGCATTAGGTGTAACCATTGAAAAGAATCATAGTGAAAGAAGAACATTGCATTGGCTGCGGACTCTGCGAAGTTTACTGCACAGTGCAGCACTCCAAATCAAAAGACATCATTAAAGCTTACAACAAGGAAAAACCTCGCCCAACCAGCCGAGTAACGTTAGAAGTGCACAAGCCTGTTTCTTTCGCCATCCAGTGCAGACACTGCGAAGACGCTCCATGTGTTACCGCCTGCCTCTCTGGTGCAATGAAAAAAGACGAAGAAACAGGCTTAGTTACCCACGACCCCGATAGGTGTATTGGCTGTTGGACCTGCATCATGGTTTGTCCATATGGCGCCATCAAAATGGACTCTTCAGGCAAAGTAGTTTCAAAATGCGACCTATGCGCAGAACTGGATATTCCAGCATGCGTCGCAAACTGCCCCAACGACGCCTTAGTATACAAAGAGGTGAAAAAGTAATATGCCAAAATACGTGTTAGTAGGCGCTTCAGCCGCAGGAATCGGCGCAGTCGAAGCCATAAGAGAAATAGACAAGAAAGGCACAATAACTATAATTTCAGATGAACAGTGCCCCCAATACTCGCGCCCCATGATTTCTGATTTGATCAGTGGCAAAGCCGATTTTGGCAAAATGATGTGTCGAGAACATGAATTCTGGGAAAAGAATGACGTTCAAGCCCTGACAGGAAGAACTGCCGTAAGCCTAAACCTATCGGAAAAGTATGTGATGCTGGATAAGGGCGACCTGGTTGACTTTGAGAAGTTGCTAGTGGCAACTGGAGGAAGACCTTTTGTTCCAAAAATTGAAGGCTCCGACAAGGAGGGTGTGTTCACTTTCACAACGCTTTCTGACGCCGAAAGCTTAGCCTTAAAACTTGAAAAAGCTGAAAGCGCGGTAGTCATCGGCGCGGGCCTCATCGGCGTCAGCTGTACCGAAGCCTTGGTGAAGCGAGGCTTAGAAGTAACAATGGTCGAGTTGCAGGAAAAAATCCTCAGCCTCATACTGGACCCGACAGCCTCAGAAATGGTTGAAAACGTGATCAGAAAAGCAGGAGTCACAATCGTCACGGGTCAAACGGTCAAACGAATAGTCGGAAAACCCGAAAACGACAAGGCTGTTGGAGGCGCAGTCTTGACCAGCGGCGACCAAGTCGATTGCGATGTAGTGATAATTGCAATCGGCGTCATACCCCGCATTGAGCTTGTCACGGGAACCAAAGTGAAAACGAACAGAGGCATACTCGTGGACAAGACCATGCGCACAAACGTTAAGGACGTGTATGCCAGCGGTGACGTCGCGGAAGCTTACGACTTCGTGTATGGAGAAAACAGGTTGTTACCGCTGTGGCCTCTTGCGCAATTGGAAGGAAAAGTTGCAGGCTACAACATGGCGGGCAAAAAAGCGGATTACCCAGGCGGCACCGTGATGAGCTCCCTGAAGTACTTCGGCATCCCTGTCATATCCATAGGTGTAGCTAACCCAAAAGACCCAGACCCGTACGAAATATTGGTCAACCATGACCCAGAACGGAGTCTTTACAAGAAAATCGTGCTCAAAGACAACCAGATTGTAGGCGTAACACTTGTGAATTGCATTGAAAAAGCGGGTGTACTATTCCACCTTATGAAGAACAGTGTTAACGTAAAGAAGTTCAAACAGGATCTGGTTTCAGACGATTTTTGCTTAGCTACCTTGCCACGGTCTTTACGCAGAAAACTCTACCCGGGGGAATATAAATGAGAAATCTAAGCATGTTAACTAATCCTTACAATGACGATAAGGACTTCGACGGCTGCAGCATATTCGGCATGATGAATGTGGAGGGCAAACGTTTCTCGTCGCGTGATCCAATCAAAGCCATAGCAAACATGCATGAACGCGGAAACGGACTCGGCGGCGGCATAGCAGTCTACGGCATTTACCCGCAGTTCGAAAATTACTACGCGTTCCACATAATGTACCTGAGTAGAGACGCCAAAGAGAAAACCGACAGAACCCTGGCTACAAGTTTCAACATAATTTACGACGAGGAAATGCAAACCCGACCCGCCAAAGTTATAGACCCGCCAATGGTTTGGCGTTATTTTGTCCAACCTAGAAAGCGGCGTCTTGGGAAGATGACAGCAGACGACTACGTAACCGAGAAGGTTATGCAAATAAACACCGAGACGGGTAAGGCTTTTGTTTTCTCTAGTGGCAAAAACATGGGCGTTTTCAAAGGCGTCGGCTACCCTGAAGATGTTGCAGACTTCTTCTGCCTTGAGGATTATTGGGGTTACCTGTGGACGGTTCACGGCAGATTCCCCACGAACACTCCCGGCTGGTGGGGCGGCGCACACCCATTCAATATCTTAGACTGGACAGTAGTGCACAACGGCGAACTCTCGTCATACGGCATAAACCGCCGCTTCCTAGAAATGCACGGTTACAAATGCACCATGCAGACAGACACCGAAGTGCTAGCCTACGCGGTAGACCTGCTCATGCGCAGACAAAAACTACCAATTGAAATAGTTACAAAAGTCTTAGCCGCGCCATTATGGAGCGAAATAGACAATATGGAACCCAAACAGCAACAAGCTTATAGAGCGATACGCCAAACCTACGGCAGCCTACTGATGAATGGGCCATTCAGCATAATCGTGGCTCACCACGGCGAAATGATAGGGTTAACTGACAGAATCAAACTTCGACCTCTCGTGGCAGGCACAAAAGGCGACTTCCTGTACATGTCCTCTGAAGAATCAGCCATACGCCTTGTCTCGCCAACGCTGGACAAGTTCTGGGCCCTAAGAGGCGGTGAACCCGTAGTCGGTAAACTCCGCAACCCCCATAAAACCACGAGTCTGGAGGAAAACTGAGTGAAAACTAATCTGCTTCCTGAGTTCCTTGTTGAACGCGACGAGAGACGTTGCATACGCTGCAAAGTCTGCGTTAACCAGTGCACATACGAAACGCATAGTTACGATGAGGAAGACGATGTAATCTGCAGTAAAGACGAAAACTGCGTTAACTGCCAGCGCTGCGTGACCTTCTGCCCTACTCACGCCATAACCATACGGAAGAACCCTAACGTCAACACGGAAAACGCGAACTGGACTGTAGCGGCAATCAGAGACCTCAAGAAACAAGCTGAGACAGGCGGAGTACTTCTAACAGGCATGGGCTGCGACAAACCGAACCTGACTTACTGGGACCGCCTTCTGTTAAATGCTAGCCAAGTGACTAACCCATCTATAGACCCGCTACGGGAGCCTATGGAAATCAGAACCTACTTGGGCGCAAAACCCGATGAGCTGGAAATGGAAATGGAAAACGGCAGCATCTTGTTGAAGACAAAGCTAGCGCCTCAACTGCGTTTGAACACACCGATACTGTTCTCCGCCATGTCCTACGGCGCCATAAGCCTGAACGTGCATGAAGCTCTGGCGCGGGCTGCCACTAAATGTGGCACCTATTTCAACACGGGCGAAGGCGGTTTAGACAAACGCTTGTACAAGTACGGCGACCACGCCATCGTTCAGGTCGCTTCAGGTCGTTTCGGCGTACACCCCGACTACCTGAATGCTGGCGCTGCCGTAGAAATCAAAATCGGCCAAGGCGCAAAGCCGGGAATAGGCGGTCACTTGCCAGGCGAAAAAGTCACACCTGATGTTGCTAGAACACGTATGATTCCCACGGGAACGGATGCTTTGTCGCCTGCGCCTCAACACGACATCTACTCCATTGAAGATCTTCGTCAGCTGATTTATGCGTTGAAAGAGGCTACGAACTACACTAAGTCTATTTCAGTGAAAATTGCGGCGGTTCACAACTCAGCAGCAATTGCCAGCGGTATGGTTCGTGCAGGCGCAGATATAATCGCATTGGATGGCGTCAGAGGCTCAACTGGCGCGGCACCGAAGATCATCAGAGACAACGTGGGAATCCCTATCGAGCTAGTTATTGCGCAGGTTGACCAGCGTTTGCGTGCGGAAGGCATCCGTAACAAGGCATCAATAATCGCAGCTGGTGGCATTAGAAGCAGCGGAGACGTCATCAAAGCCATAGCGTTAGGCGCTGACGCCGTTTACATAGGTACCGCGGCGCTTGTAGCGGTAGGCTGCACGGTTTGCCAACGCTGCTACACAGGCAAATGTCCATGGGGCATCGCCACGAACGACCCCTGGATCGCCAAGAGAGTTAACTCGGACATAGCCACGGAACGGCTTGTCAACTTGCTACGTGGCTGGAGTTTAGAGATCAAGGACATGATGGGCGGCATGGGAATAAACGCCATCGAAAGTTTGCGCGGGAACCGTTTGGCTCTCCGAGGCGTGGGACTAACGGATACCGAACTCAAAATTTTAGGTGTAAAAATGGCAGGAGCCTGATTAGAATGTTGAAAGAAGAAAAACGCTTTGTGGAAATCGACTCAAAATATGTTCCCCGAGTAAAAGTAAAAGATAGAGTATGGAAAATCGACGCTGAAGGCATGTACTACAAGGACCTAAATAGCCTCCTAAGAGACATGTGTAATAAAGGTGCTGAAAAAATTTTAATTCGCAACGTTTGCGGTCAACGGTACATAGGCACCGACTTGAACGCAGAAGTTGAAATTGACATTCACGGTACACCAGGCAACGACATGGGCGCTTTCATGAGCGGCCCCCTCATAACAGTTCACGGTAACGCGCAGGACGGCTGTGGCAACACAATGAACGATGGGAAAATCGTGGTTCACGGTCAAGCTGGGGACCTTACAGGGCACTCGATGCGGGGCGGGCAAATCTTTGTCCGCGATGACGTGGGATACCGTGTAGGCATACACATGAAAGAGTACAAGCGCAAAATCCCCGACATAGTGATAGGCGGAGCTGCAGGTGACTTCCTTGCAGAATACATGGCAGGCGGCGTTGTTGTAGTTCTAGGTTTGACATTAGGCGAATGCGAACGCTGCAAAGCACGATTCGTGGGCACAGGAATGCATGGTGGCGTCATCTATGAACGCGGTGACATACTCGAAGTGGGTAAGGGAACCAAACTGATGAAAGTCGGCAAACGCGACATGCAAGTAATCGAACGCTTGGTGAAAGAGTATTGTGAACGCTTCAGCGCTGACTATGAAATAATAATGAACGCGAAATTTCACAAAATAGTGCCGGTTTCCAAAAGACCCTATAGTAAACTCTACTCAAACTGAGCAAGTTTTGCCGAAGCGAAACTGTCTCTTTTTCCGTTTAAACAAGGTTTAAACTAAAGAGGAAGTCAGGCTTAGAGAGTTAAAGTAGTTTTTGCCATTGTTTTAGTTGTTTTTTGATGGTTTCTTCGGCTATTTTAACTGCGTCTTCTAGTTTTTTGGGCTTTGTTCCACCGCCTTGGGCGAAGTTAGGTTTTCCTCCGCCTCCGCCTCCGATTATCGGCGCTACCTTTTGGACAATTTCGCTGGCG
This sequence comes from miscellaneous Crenarchaeota group-1 archaeon SG8-32-3, assembly GCA_001273335.1. Lineage (GTDB taxonomy): Archaea > Thermoproteota > Bathyarchaeia > Bathyarchaeales > Bathycorpusculaceae > SG8-32-3. The sequence goes on from LFWV01000029.1 coordinate 9,454, forward strand.
TTTACACCTTTCTTAACCGCTGCTTGTCCAGCCATTACGAGGATTCTGGCGTTTTTTCCGTCTGATCCGTAGAAGAGCGTAACTGTTGCCTGGCTGCGTTTCATCATTTCGTTTGCGGTTTGTACCATGCGGTTAACGTCGATTTCCTCGTGGAAGTCGCGTTTCACAAGGGTTACCCCAGCAATTTCCTGCGCGACCATCGCTGTTTCTGCTGTTTCGATTACACTTTCTTTAGCTGCTAATTGTTTGATGAGCTTCCGCTTCTCCGAATTCGCTTCTTTCAGCTCCTTCACAAGCTTCTCAGCGGTTTTATCCAGCTTTTCCAGAGAAGCGCTCAACGTCTCCGAAACTTTCCATAACAAAAGCTCCTCCTGTTGTACCGCCTTCAACGCGTGGAGTCCGACCGCGTACCCAAGTCTTTCCACGCCGTCCTGAATGCGTTCTGTGTACACCATTTTCAGAAAGCCGATTTCGCCTGTGCTTTTCAAATGCGTTCCCGCGCAGGCTTCCACATCCCAGTCGCCAGTTTTCACTACGCGAATATCCTTGCCAGGAACCGCACCCCCTTGGTAAAGCCTGAAGCCGTACCGCGATTCCGCTTCGCTCCGTGACATCCAAACAGTCGTAACAGGCATATCCGCCAAAACAGCCTTGTTCGCCAATGTCTCGATCTCATGTATCTCATCAGCCGTTAACCTACGATAATGCGAAATATCCAACCTCGTGCTCTCTACGCCCTTCTGCGTGCCATGCTGCCACACATGCTCGCCTAAGACACGTCTAGCAGCACCATTAACCAAATGCGTAGCTGTATGCGCTTTCATCAGAGTGTACCGTTTATCCCAGTCAAGAACGCCACGAACAGTGTCTCCTTCCTTGGGTACTTCTGACGCTTCGATTTCATGCAGGATAACTCTGCCCATCTTCTGCACATGCACGACCCCCGTTTTTATGTCTCCGAACATTAGAAAACCTTGGTCTGATGGCTGTCCGCCGCCTTCAGGATAAAAGTATGTTCTATCTAACGCAACATGTTTACCGTTTACAACTTTGAGGACTTTGGCTTCAAACTCTTTGACATACGCGTCAACGTAGTACGTTTGCTCTGTCGGCGGCAGCTCTTCAACAGCGGTTTCCAGTATTGCTTCCGCTTTGGTTTTCTCCTCTTCAAAGGGCTTGTCGGCTTGCATGTGCCTGTCTGCGATTAACGCGTAAAAGTCCTCAGGGACTTCTACGGTGACGCCTTCAGCTTCAGCAGCTTCCTTGACTATTTCAGGTG
>LFWV01000030.1 GCA_001273335.1 miscellaneous Crenarchaeota group-1 archaeon SG8-32-3
ACGAGGTCTTGGACTTTCTGATCGTTTGTGTAAGAGTGTACTGTGGTCATGAAGGCTTTTTCAAGTCCAAAGTTGTCTGCTAAAACTTTTGTTACTGGTGCAAGACAGTTGGTGGTGCATGAGGCGTTGCTGAGAATGCTGTGTTTTGTTGAGTCGTATAGGTGACCGTTTACACCTAAAACTATGGTTACGTCTGGGTCTGGTGAGGGTGCGCTTATGAGGACCTTTTTGGCTCCTGCTTGCAGGTGCATTGAAGCTTTTTCGTTGGTTCTGAATATTCCTGTTGACTCAACGGCTAGGTAGACACCTAGGTCTTTCCACGGAAGCTTTGATGGGTCCCTTTCAGAAAGGACTTTCAATTCTTTTCCGCAGACGACTAAGTTGCCGTCTTTGACTTCTACACTGCCGGTGAATCTTCCATGAACAGAGTCATATTTCAACAAGTGTGCCAATATTTCTGCGTTCGCAAGGTCGTTCACTGCTACGAAGTCTATGTCTGCTTTGCGTTCTACTGCTGCTCTGTACAGAAGTCTTCCGATTCTTCCGAAACCATTAATTCCTACTTTTATCGTCATTACAAATCACCAATTTTAGTACGGAGTAATCACCATTTCTGTCTTAATTAGTTTTCCGACAAAAAATCTGCAGTCGTATGTTGCAGCAGACTATTTGTACTCGAATGCTTGGAAAAGACTATCCCTCTCATCTAAGGGCTGAAATTATTGTAGAATTGAAGCTTGACTGCGATCTGCGGAGCCTCGATTGTTCTTACAGAAACAACCTATAGTAGTGGCAAGTGTGCGATTAGCGAATTATCTCCTGTTATTATATTCTGGGGAAAATGAAGAGGTTTAAAAGGTTTTTAGGTGAATGTTTGGTTGCTATTCTTGTTTTCTGAAGTAAGCGGCTGCAAGGGAGATTAAGATCAAGATTAGGAATATTCCGCCAAGTATTGACAGGGGCGTTCTGAAGGCTAGGTCTCCAATGAGTGTGTCGTTTGAAGGCAGGGGTATGTAGAACGCAGCCAAGAAAATGACGTAGAAAACTACACCTATGCCTTGCGCCAAAAACACTAATACTTCTGCTTGTTTACTTTTCATTTAACCACAACGCTCACTGCGTAAACCGCAGCCCTATAACCAAATAGTGTCATTCTCTGCTATGCATATAAGCTTAATTATTTAACTTATTACGATTATAATATATGACTTGTTCTGCACAAGACAACAGGAGTATGTTTGCCATTAAACCAAATAGAGCTATAAGAACAGGCTTATTCTTAACCGCCCTGGCTTGGTTTGCATTCACGTTTTACGAGTTTGTTAATGGAGTTCTTCACCACATTCACCCCGACCCTGATAATCCTGTCTGGACTTACCTTGTGCTACAAGAGACAGGTGGATGCGTTGGTTTAGGATTAAGAACAGCAGGCGGTCTAGTTGCCGTTATAGCTTCGATGTTCTACCTTATGAATAGGGATCTCTCCAAAACAGAAGCCTTGATGGCGTTGCGCATGGTTGTAATCTTCGAAGCGTCATACTGGCTTTCTTTCCTTTTCTCCATTATTCCTACTGAATTTACCCGCCTGACAGTGATGACTATTGAGAACAACATTCCCGTTACAGTGCAGGCAATCGCACTGCCGATAGTGCTGGTTATGTTATTTCTCAACTTGTCTCCAAAAAAAGCAGTTACGGGTGGAATAAAGTGGGGGCTGATTTCTGGCACAGTCTACATTCTAGTCATCTGGCTCAACAACGCGAGTAACTGGATAGTTGATGTGGTGCCGTTGCCAGGATCGGAAATGATGGGCGTAAAAGGGATAGAATACATAAGCCTCTACCCAGCAAACCTCTTCAGCTTCGCCTTAACAGTGTTTGGGATGCTTTTGCTAACCCTCTACACTGCGTACTTTTCCAAGAAGTCAATAGGGAAAAACGACTTCGCCAAAATTAACCTAAGAACAGTAGGATTCATTATCACCGCTCTGGGACTCTACTTTGACATAATATACGTTATGTACCTGTTCTTGGGACCAGTCGGAGGCTGGGGCATATGGTACGCTTGGTTTACTGGTCACAACTTGGATTTGTGGCTTATGGCGCTTCCGTTCATAGGTCTTCCGTTGCTTTTCCAGAAGAGAGATCAGCCCGCCTAATTTTGACACTTGGCAAAGACCTTTTTATCTTAAATCTAGGGACTTAGCTACAATTACGGAACCCCAGATTGTCCGTCCCTGTTATATAATTCTTGAAAATCTAACATATTACACCGTTGTTTTTGAATAGGCTTTTAATTCATTTCAAGACGCGCAGATGCTTAACTATAGTACTTCACGGCAAATTAAAAATAAACCTCCTTGCCTCATAATTGTAGAGGAACTCAGCGTTGACTGATATCGTGCTTGTGTTTGAGGTTCATCAGCCGCACAGGTTGAAACGAAACCTGTTTTGGGAGAATAAGGTCTTCAGGCACTTGAAAAAAGAAGAACTGTTTGATTACTACTTTGATAATGATGTGGACAGGGAGATTTTCAAGCGGGCGGCTGAGAAATGCTATTTTCCGTCGAACCAGATACTGCTCGGACTGATTGATGAGCACAAGAAGGAGAAGAGAAAGGTTAAGGTTTCATTCAGCGTGTCAGGTGTTTTCTTGGAACAGTGCGAAATGTTCGAAAAAGACCTTCTTGAGACATTCAGGCAACTCGCGGAGACAGACTGCGTTGAATTTCTAAACCAGACTTATCACCATTCGATTGCCAGTCTTTACCCCGAGAAAGATGAGTTTATTGAACAGGCGAAGATGCATCGGCAAACAGTGAAGAGCTTGCTCGGCTTTGCGCCCAGCATTTTTGAGAACACTGAGTTGCTTTACAACAACACCATTGCGGGGATTGCGGATGATTTGGGTTACAAGGGGATTTTCATGGAAGGAGTGGAGAGGATACTTGGGGAAAAATCGCCAAACTACGTTTATACCCCGAAAGGCTGCAAAAAAATTAAGGTTTTGCTGCGTAACTACAAGTTGACAGACGACATCGGCTTCAGGTTTTCAGCGAGATGGTGGAGCGAGTGGCCACTGACAGCCAGTAAATACGTAAGATGGCTAGCTAACACGCAGGGTCAATGCATCAACATTTTCCCAGATTACGAAACTTTCGGAGAGCACCACTGGCCAGAAACAGGCATACATGGTTTCCTGAGACATCTGCCCGAAGAAATCTTGAAACGCGATTGCTTGAACATGGCTACTCCATCAGAAGTTGTGGACAAATATGCATCAGCAGGTGAGATTGATGTTCCTGAAGCTGGAGGCACGGTTTCCTGGGCTGACCTTGAAAGAGACTCAAGCGGTTGGCTCGGTAACGCCCTGCAATGGGCTTACTACACAAGTTTACGGAGGCTTGAACCGCTTGTTAAGGAAGCAGGGGATGCAGAGTTTCTCAGGCTGTGGCGTTATTTCCAAACGAGCGACCACCTCTACTACATGTTTGCTGCAGGCGGAGCACCAGGGGAAGTTCACGCGTATTTTAGTCCTTTCAAGTCGCCTATGGACGCTTTCGTAGCAGCTCAAACCTTGCTGTTTGACTTTGAAAACAGAATCAGACTCGCCACGTTAACGGCTAATGAACCTTTTTTGTTCCATACGAAGCCTGGCAAAGTGAACTTCACGAGTGTAATGTCGTGGAGTTTGAAGGGGTTCGGGGAGGCGCTTCGAAAAGTTGATGTGAAAGCCGTGGAGTTTCATAATCGGCGAGGAGATTTTGAGAGTTGGGCAGAACACTCATTGCATGATGAGGCTTTGGCGCGTCAACTTGAGGAAATCAGAGCCTCAAAACTGAAGGGTGAAGCTCTTAGAAAAGCGGTTGTTGACGCTGCGGAAAAACGATTCAAGGAAGTTAACGCGCAGGTACAGTCGGCAGTCAAGCTTTTCTAAACAAGCTCTGATGTGCATGAGTTTATAAGAGAAGCCTACAATAGTCACTTGCAGACTAGGGGCAAGCGAAATGAGAGAAGAACTTCCTTTCCCAGAAAAAGTGTTACAGACGTTGCATAACTTATGCGCGACTGCGGCTGATTTGGCGAGGCGAGGCGAAGAAGTAGCTCGGATTCTGCAACGGGACCAAGGAGAAATTGAAGGCATACTTGACAAGTACAAATCTGAAGGGTTCGCTGAGAGTTTCGTTGATAATGAAGGAAAAAAAAGGTATTATCTCAATGCAAGAGGAATAATCAAAGTCTGTTCTCTTTTCACGTAGTGAAATTAAATGCGCGCCATGATTTTTTCGTGGGAATACCCGCCACGAGTGGTAGGGCAACTCGCGGATTACATAAACAAGTTGTCAACTCAACTGGCTAAGAGTAAGGTTGAGACTTACGTCATCACCTACCACGATTCTTTAACTGGCGCCGTTGAAGAGGCAAGCGAAGTAAAAGTTTTTAGGGTGGCAAATCCCATTCGCGCTCACGTAGGTTTCTTAACATGGGATTTAACTTTGAATCAGGAAGTGGAGCGAGCAGCAGCAAGCATTTACTACCAAGCAGACGAGCAGGTTGATCTCATAGATGTTCACGACTGGCACTTCATACCAGCGGCGGTTACTCTGAAAAACGCGCTTAACATACCGTTCGTCTATTCTGTGGAGAGCTTGGAGGATCACCGTTCTCCAGACTCAAATAAACCGTATAACATATCCATTAAAAGCATTGAGTGGCTGGGCTTGTACGAAGCTGAAAAAGTAAGCGTTAAGTCAGAGTGGATGAGAGACGAAATTGCTAGAATTCACAGTGTTCCCAAAGACAGAGTGACGGTTATTTCTCCCACCGCGGACTCTTGGATTAAGGACGTGTTGGAACTCTACAGAAGTGTGGTTGGAGACGGAAACAAGTGAAAAATAAGTTAAGCGTTATGATGTTCAGTTGGGAGTATCCGCCGAGAGTCATTGGGGGAATATCGCCTCATGTTTACTTTTTATCTAAGAGTTTAGCGGAAATCGGCGTGAAAGTTCATGTGGTAACCTGCGATTTTCCAGGTGCGCCTTCTCATGAAGTCGTAGACGGCGTGGAGGTTTACAGAGTAGACTCCTACAGGAATCCTGCGCCAGATTTCGCAACGTGGGTTTATTTGATGAATTTGAACATGCAACGAGAAGCTGCTTCCATCGTGAATAAGCTGGGAGGCAAAATTGATGTTTTCCATGCGCATGACTGGCTGGTTGCAACAGCGGGCATAGGGTTAAAACATGTTTTCAGGAAGCCGCTGTTGGTTACTATGCATTCTACGGAGATTGGGCGGAGAGACGGTCTTCACACAGACACGGAAAAGATGATTCATGAGACGGAAGCCTGGCTCACGTATGAGGCTTGGAAGGTGATCTGCTGCAGCGACTACATGGTTTCTCATGTTAAATGGGCTTTCGGGCTTCCAGAAGACAAACTAGTTATGATTCCTAACGGCGTCAACACCCATGTTTATGAAAGTTCCGAGACGGAAAAATGCGATTCATTCCGATCCAAGTTCGCGTTACTTGACGAGAAAATCGTGCTCTATGTTGGACGACTAGTTTACGAAAAAGGCATTCATGTACTAATCAACGCTGTGCCAAAAGTTTTGGAGAAAGTTAATGCCAAATTCATAATCGTAGGCAGCGGCTACATGAAAGAACAGCTCCTTAACATAGTCAGAAGCATGAAATTAGAACACAAAGTGCTATTTCTAGGGTTTGTAGACGACGAGACCTTGCTTAGACTACAGAAGTGTGCGGATGTTTCGGTTGTGCCATCCTTATTTGAACCGTTTGGGATAGTTGCTCTGGAAGCAATGGCAGCGAAAAGCCCAGTCGTGGTATCCGACACAGGCGGTTTGTCCGAAATCGTTGACCACGACGCAACTGGGTTCAAAGCTTATCCCAATAACCCTGATTCTTTGGCATGGGGCATAATAAAACTACTGCTGGATGAAAACTACAGGAAATACATGAGAGAAAACGCGTACGGAAAAGTCCAAGAGAAATACAACTGGCAAAAAATAGCACAACAGACGAAGCAGATATACAAAGCCGTTTTAGGTGAGTACTCTAAAAGTTTCTGGGCATAGGAACGTTGTTTGACTCTAATACTTGAGAAAGACTACATCCTTATATGAACGGGCAAGATTTTCACGATACAGCTCTCAGTTTCAGCAAGGTTTTAGCAACTTATTTTGTGGAACCTCACCAGGGTTGAGGCTCAGGCGGTTCAAAGGATTGCGACTGCCCATGTTTTGCCATGAGAACTGCGACTACGCCTATAATCGCCGCTATGATAGCCACACCTATCAAGGCAGTTAAAAATAGAGGTAGCACCGTCGCGTTTTTTTCCCCACTCATTGCGCCCGTATATAACGTGTTACCGGACCAGCCAGCACGGATAGAGTGTGAGCCTGCAGTTTCAGCTATCCAAACGTATTCAAAATCTCCATTTGATTCTGTTGTTACTGTGCCTATCACGGTCCAAGCAGCGCCGTTAATTTTCGCGTAAAGCGTTACGTTTTCGTTCAGAGTTTGAGGTGCAAGTTGACCTCCTATAACTATTGGACTGTTTTGAAGGGAGATAATTGGTGACACTTCCAGAGACAGAGTACTTGGATTCATTGCTGTGAAGCTCGCGGAGACCTGTCCAGGCGCTACTTGCTCAGCGTCTTCGAGAGGTATCACTTCTGCTGAGACCTGTTTCAGATCTGGTGGGCACTCGCCGACTCGCCAGCCATCTTCCCAGTTTCCACCTGTGCACTCCGCAACATAATATCTCTTGCCATCCCGTGTCACGTAGTAAACGCTGTCTCTATTGTCTTCTGGGGCACTGGAGAGAGATACTCCGATGTTCATGTGACTTTGCTCTTCATAATACAAGAGCACTACATCCAGACCTCCAGCCTTGATTATCGAGGCAGTAATAAAAGAGAAAAGGTCGCAGTCGCCTTGATTGTTCGCCATTGTTTCAACGGGGTATTTAGCCGGTGTGGTTTCCACGTAGGTTATTTGATGTACTATCATAAGCGCTCCGTTAGTGAAGTCTTCCTCGTTATCGTAGATTTCCCAGAGTCTGTCAGCTATGGGCTGCAAGGCGTATGGAGTCACAAAAGTTGAAAACTCGCTGCTTGAGGCTAATCTATGGCTTTTTTCCGCGTAGTATTCTTGGAGATTTTCCGGGATTGCTACATTAAGCTCATAGGTTATGTTGCCCTCTGGTTTGCTTAGGAGTTGATAACTGAGTGTTCGGTCTTGTGCTCTGCTGGGCGAGACTGCTGAGAACAAGATTAGTGTTATTGCGAGTATTAGTGTTATTTTTGCCAGTTTAGAGTTCATGCTTTCTCAAATATTACTATTCACGACTTCTTATTAGCTGTTATGGACAATAGATTACTACAGAAAATACCTAAACGCCGATCAACCATAAACTATGAACTTGCCGTCAATATCCCCTACCAAACGGGAAAGACACATCACCGCTTTCCGCAGTTTCTCCTCAGCCCTTTCGTCATCATCCTCCGTGGTGGAAAAGTTAATCTCCAAGTGAGATTTGTCTTCCCTGCCTTTCGGATGCGATTTCACGTAAATACTTGGATTAGCCCGCATTACTTCGTCAATAAGCGGCGCCAAAGTTGACTCCATAACGCCGTCAACGTATACGTTTTTTTCGTAAAAAACGCTTTTGCCTGATGCTTGCTTCAATAGTGGCGCTATGGCATCGTTAAAGATTGCTTTCATTTCCGAGGGAACACCTGGTAGCGCTATCAAAATTGTTTGTTCTGAGGTTACCTGAACTCCAGGTGCAGTTCCCACAGAGTTGGGAATCGGCTTAGCTTTTTCTGGTAACGTTGCCATCTTTACTCGCGCTCGCGTTAATTTAACTTCCTTTATTCCTTCTTCCCTTGCGTATGCTTCGTATTTTTTCCGGATCATATTTAGCGCTTCAGTGTTGACTGCGAGTTTGCGGTTTAGTGCTTTTGCTATGCCTTCTAACGTTTTGTCGTCAAAGGTTGGTCCCAAACCTCCAGTGGTTATTGTGAAGTGTGGTTTGCGCCCGAGTGCTTCGCGGATTGTGTCAGCAATTTCGTTTGCGTCATCAGCTACAACTGTTACGCGCTTGACGGGTATTCCCAGATACGTGGCTTGTTTAGCTATCCACTGTGCATTAGTGTTTAACGTTTTGCCAATCAGAAGTTCATTACCCACGCAGATTACCTCCATGTTTCGGGTCATGGTGCTCACGGTTCAGAAAGGCTTATTGAAATGACAATGAGTGTTTCGCTTTTTATACTATTTGCTAACTAACCGCACATGAGAATTAGGTTCCGCGGTTATTTTTTCTTGCTTAGCCACCATTTCAGGTATTCTTTTCTCTTTTTTTGTCTTTCTTCTTCAGCCGATTCCACATTAGGTCTCAGTTTTTCGCGCAGTTCCCAAAGTTCCTGTTGCGTCACCGATAAGCCGCAGCTTTTACAGATGTAGTGTTTGGTGGCTATCGCATACTGCATGTCTCCACCGCATTCTGGGCAATACCGCATTGTTAGTTCACTGGAGAAAATAAGCATAAATCGAGATATTAGTTTTCGTGTTTTTTTTATTAGAAAAATAGGGAGTTTTGAGGGAGATGTCTCCACTTGGGGTTGGGTCAAAACCGGTTCTCGGCATTTTCAAGGATTTTGGTGCAAACCTGAGACACTCTTTTCTTTTTTTGAAGAACTTGCGGTTTCACCTTGAATGGCAGAGTACAGGAGTTGCAATTCTTTCTCTGTTATTTCTTCCTGCCATGATGTGAAGTTTGAGATTCTTTTTAGGCTCTCAATTAATCTTATGCTATTTTGTAAATGCTCTTCAACCCTGATGTATTCTTTTTTTTCTTTGGTGACATATACAGAAGATTGTCTATTAGACCAGTCTCCTGGCTGGTCTGAACCAGGGATGAATTCGGGTAGAAGCTTTTCCAAGGTTTTTAGATCTACTACACTTCCTAATTTTTTAATTTCTCCTGAGAAATTCCATAGGCTTTCGTCAATTCCATACATAGTCATGTCATAGTTATTGTGTGCTAATTCTGTTATATCTTCAATTGAAAACGCTACCAGTTTTATTCCATGTCGCTTCACGGTTTCATTTATTGCTTTTAGAGCTGGAATTGAAATAAAACCATAAAGAATTATCTCTTTAATTGTAGATTTTACCTCTTTGCATTTTCTCACTATTCTTTCTATTGACTTCTGTCCAGTCTTGCCAGATGCTTCAGTGTCAGGTTTTAATAATGTAATTTCTTTTTGATGGGGAAGGCTCTCAAAATCTTCATAAACGATATTTAGTTCTTTATCTGATTCGTCACTGTGACTTCTATAAGAAGATTTTTCATATTTGGGACGTATCCAGACGTCTTTAAATGCTCTTTCAGAATTTAACTTTCTGAAAGCTGTATGCAATTCATATCCCGGACCGGCTCGTAGGATGTTCTCGACAACTATTGAATCTTGGTTTGTTGAGGAGAGGCTTGTCAGTTGACTCATTGCTTTTGCAGCTTCCAAGGCTGCGTTAAATGCTTGATTCTCTAGGGATTTCCCAAAAATGTGGGGGTGACAGGCAATGTTTTTCCCTTCTTCTGTATCAATTATATATAATTCTTCAATCAGATCTGATCTATGTACTCTGAAAACGTTCGTAGAATCTTTCTGATTCTCAATCTTGACCAAAGTTGTTGAGTCGACATCAATATTGTATTCAGATATTATTTTATCAATATCAGATTTTGGTAAATAATACATTAATTTACCTCGGGTGAACCTCATTATAACTGCAATTAGTAATAATTATCATTATTCTCTTTTTTATGTCTGCGTTCAAAAACTTTTCGCGTCTTCATAAAAAAATTTTTAATGCGAACGTTTAGTTAATTTGAAGTCAAGAACAATTGTTTTAAAGAAGGTGATGAAAATTACTGTTCTTTCAAAAGATGAAATACTAAGAAACATTAAGGAAGGAAAAATAGAACTAACACCTTTTAAAATAGACAACGTTGGACCTACGTCAATAGATTTGACTTTGGGAAACAAATTCAGAGTTTTTAGAAAAGTAAGGAAAATATTCCATATCACAGAAGATCTGAATTTTGAAGAGGTCACTAAAGTGATAGTTGTCAAAAACGATGATTATCTTCTTTTGATGCCCGGGGAACTAGTTCATGGTATTACAAAAGAAAAAATTCGCCTTTCTGAGGATTTGGCTGGATGGATAGAAGGTAGAAGCAGATTTGCCAGAATCGGTTTAATGATACATGTGACAGCAGGGCTAGTTCAACCTTGTTGTAACAATAAACAAGTTCTAGAGATAAGCAATATGTCTCCAATGCCTATCGCTCTTTATCCTGGGACAAAGATTTGTCAAATTGTTCTAGAGAGAATAGAAGGAAACGCAAAATACGAAGGGAGATTTAAAGATCAGATTAGTCCGTAGCAGAGTCGCGTTTCCAAGAAAGAGGGGGGTTGCGAGTGATATCTCCACTGAGGGTAGG
>LFWV01000031.1 GCA_001273335.1 miscellaneous Crenarchaeota group-1 archaeon SG8-32-3
AAGAGCCATAAAAATCGCCCTAAACAGAAAACAGACAGGAGCGTTAATTCCACTCTGCGCATACGCTTTCAAACGACCCCCACAAATGATGCCGCTTGAAACCGCAGAAAAAACCTTCAACACGTTTATAAAAGAAAACACTTCAACGTGAACCAGTCAACTCGGCTAGTTCACGCTTCACCCGCTCTTTAGCTCCAACAAGCTTCGTTTTTTCCTTCAATAAGTTTATGTTCTCAACAGGAGTAGGATCAACACCACCAAGAATTGCAAGATAGACGCTTGTGAAATCGCCGATGCACACAGTTGACAGCATCCGCGCAAGTGCACATTTACCCTGACCCCACACTTCGAACATCTTCGAGCCAGAAGGCAATAGCACCTTTGTCGTTTCGATTCTACTGCGAATCACATCGGATTCCATCTTATCTCTCAAGATTATTATGGAAAAACATTCTGCAAGGTTCCCAGCTTTCTCCCAACCCACAATCTCGTTATGGTTAAGTTCGGAGAAAAACTCCCACTTCGAAGGCACCTTGCTGTTCTCATTGAACTGCTGCTTAAAACGCTGCGCCACGCTACGATAAACACCAAATCCGTAAACCACAGGAGCCCTTCCGTTAATACCCGAAGCTAACATCTTGGCAAAATTTCCTTTCACAGGCAATTCAGGCGAATTCTCACCGCTAACACGCGCCAAAAGCTCTACCGCTTCCGAGAACTCCCCAGAAACACCCGAAACAATACCAGCTTTTTCCATCAACCTGAGCAGAGGCACAAACATATAAGGAAGCGCTGCCCGAGGGGGTATGCCTGAAGGAACCCGCAGATACGGCACACCAAGTTTCTCAGCAAACTCCAGCAAGCTACCCCCCGAACTCACGCAGAAAATCATGCAACGCCTTTTCAGGGCGTCGAGGAAAGAGCTAAGAGACTCCTCTGTCTCCCCAGAATAACTCATAACTAACACAAGGCTTCGTTCGTTTGCGTAAGCTGGCAACATGTAGTCTCTACTAACTTCTATTGGAACCTGCGTCTTGTCGCGCGCCCAATCTTTCAGCAGTTCGCCACTGATTGCTGAGCCACCCATACCCGCAACAACCACGTTTTCAGGTTTAGCGTATTGCAGTGAGACTGACTCAGTGATTTCCGCTGCTTCTTGATAGTGCGCTGCCGTATCCACGCAGAACGCGAGCATATTACTCTTATCGATTTCCCTTATTATGCCCGCATCATCTAAGACTGACGTTGTAACTTCACTCACCAAATCACCCGCACTTTTATATTCGGTTCTCAACTTTTAAGCTGAACGTAAGCAACAGTTTTTTCGGTGAAAGGAGCAAGGTGAAATGAACAGAAAGAAGCTTGCCATAGCTGTACCTGCATCAGTTATTTCGGACACTCCGCATTTACGCGAAAAAACCTCGAAGATAGGCTTGATTGGAAGAGCAGCCGCTGTTTTCAGAGTGGATGAAATCATAGTTTACCCTGACAAAACGGGAAAGGACAAGCAGAAAAATGAAGCGGATTTGATAGCTCTGATTTTGGCTTATTTGGAGACCCCGCAGTATCTTCGGAAGCGATTTTTCAAACTGAACCCGCGTTTGCAGTACGCTGGGATACTGCCGCCGCTGAGAACTCCGCATCATCCGCTAAATAGGAAAGCCAAGAAACTGATGGTGGGCGAGTACCGAGAAGGCGTAACCGTGTCCAAAAGTATAGAGGGCGTTCTCGTGGACATCGGCGTGGAGCGTCCCGCGCTTATTCGAGAAACTCAGTGGGCTTTGGGAAAGCGTTTGACGTTGCAGATAGTTAGGGCTGATGAGCGCGTTGAGGTCCAAGCAGTAAGCAGAGACGAAGTTCCCGGTTATTGGGGATACATAGTTACTACGGAAAACCACTCCTTTGGAAGTCTTGTGAAAAACGGAAAATTCGATTTAACAATAGCCACATCCAAGATCGGCACTAGATTTATGGACGTAGCTGGAGACATGGCTAAAAGATGGAAGAAGTCGGAGTATACTCTTGTGGCGTTTGGCGCGCCAGCGCGTGGACTGCATGAGATTGTGGAAGAGGAAGGCGCAGAATTGAATGACATCATGGATTTCGTGGTGAATATGGTTCCTGAGCAGGGAACAGAAACTGTTAGAACTGAAGAGGCGCTATTCGCATCGTTAGCCGTCTTGAATGAGCAGTTTAGCTGGTGACCTTTGCGAAACTGATGCAGCTAAAGGGAATGTGGGATAAAGAAATAAATGCCCGTTTGGATATGTGCTGTTCATGGCGAACCTTGACATTGCAATGCCACTTGCGTTGTTAGCTGTTTCAACTGCTGCTTTGTTTTTGAACAAGAGAACTGAAGGTAAGTTGAAAGCGACCTTTGAGGAAAGGGAACTTCACACGCGAGACGTTGTCATGCTTGTGGTTATGATTGTTGTAGCAGTTTCCTTTGTCGGTTACGTTTCCATACTGGATCCAGGACAGATTTTCCAGAATATAATACTATTAGTTTTTCTTTTCTCTTATTCGATGCTACTCTTCATATTTTCATATCTTTTCTCAGGCATGAAACAAAGAAGAGCGCAAATATTCTCGCTGGGATTCGCTGTTGCCGGTTTATTCACGGGAACGGTTAGTCTGCTAGAGCCATTCGCTGACGGCTTAGCGGTATACAGAACGTTGGCTTTCTATGGCTTGGCAGCTTTTGCCATCGTTTCAATAATACTTGATATAAAAAAGACGAAAGTGCAGGAAAGATGGTACGTCGCGGTTCAACCGCCAGCGTTATTCGTGTTGCTTTTTGTATTCTTCAACGTTGCATATGAGGGGGCACCTGTTTGGGCTCCAGTGCTATTGGACATTTTTGCCTTGACTTTCGCCGTGTTGATAATTCTTTATCTCGGGTCTTTGTTTACTTGGAAAACCACGCTAGTTTTTGCGGTGCTCCTAACCATAGTGGATATAATTCTAGTGTTAGGCACAGGCACCATGGTTACAACGGCACAACAATTCACTGGGTTAGGGCTTCCGGTTCTGGTTCATTTGCCAAATATACCTCTTGTTTTTTCAGCGGAAGGCTTAGTTCTTTTCAGAGGGCTGGGGCTTGGCGACTTCTTTTTTGCTGGAATTCTCGCTCTTCAGACGTTCAAGAAGTTCGGGAAACAAGCAGGTTACGCGGCAGTAATAGCCATGACCGCTTCTTTCGCTATCTTCGAGGCTTTTCTACCTGAAGTCGTAGGTTTGCTCGAACCAGTGCTTCAGCGGGAAATCGGTGGTTTTCCAGGCACCTTGATGATTATTATGGGATGGGTACCTGTAGTGGCTTGCAAACTATTAAGTGCAAGGAAACAAAAACAGCAAGATAGGGAAATAGATCAAAAAATAGGAAATGATGTTTTACCCGAACAGGGCACCCAAACCTTCTAGCGCTGCATCTTCTTTGGCTTTGTCTTCTTCAGCTTTCTTCTTCTTGTCTTCTTCTTTAGGCTTTTCCTCTACAGCTGGTGCAGCTGCAGCTGGTGCTGGCGCAGCGGCCATCATTGTCGGAGCAGCCTTAATTGCTTCGTCAATGTCAACTTCACTTAGAGAAGCTACTAGAGCTTTTACTTGTACAGCGTCAACAGTTATTCCTGCCGCTGCTAAAACGTTTGTCACGTTTTCTTCGTTTATTTCTTTTCCTGCCTTATGAAGTAGCATCGCGGCGTAAACGTTTTCCATACTTTTCACCTCTTCATCCAACTATTTTAACTTTTTTAGTTGATACAACCTTTCCCCTTAAAGGAAACTAGCTAATACTTAAACCTAGGCATCGCCTGCGTCGGTTTTCTTGCCGTTTACAAGAATGCTCAATCGCTTAAGAACCTTTCGTCGCGTTTACGCTTCGAATCTTGTTAAACCGTCTTCTTGTTTCAGCTGAACGGTTTGCTCACACATAAAATGGAAAATAATCAGCAGCTTCTCGCCATTCTAAGCGATTTTAGGCGAAAAAAATCAAGAGTCAATATCATCGGTTACGACCACAACACATTACCGGAAATATCATTTAAGAACAGATTACGCCGCAATTGTCACGGTCTTTTCTCATATACTATAGTACGTAACGCATAATAGGAACGCTTTTAACGTATCGGTTCAGGATTCGTCCTATACCTTCATTGCTTCACCGAATATACGTTTCAATTCTCGCTTCATGGTTGAGGTGTCGTGAGTCAACCCGAAATAGTCGGCGAAATAGTCAGTTGTCCGCAGAGTCATAGAGCGCCCAGC
The DNA here is from genome assembly GCA_001273335.1 of miscellaneous Crenarchaeota group-1 archaeon SG8-32-3. Taxonomy (GTDB): domain Archaea; phylum Thermoproteota; class Bathyarchaeia; order Bathyarchaeales; family Bathycorpusculaceae; genus SG8-32-3. The sequence continues at coordinate 4,264 of LFWV01000031.1, forward strand.
ATGTTCAGCCGCAACTAACCCCATATCTCTTAGAAGCTTCACGTGACCGTAAGCGTGCTGACCTCTCGCTTGGATTACTCTTTTTTGCGAGATAGGTTGCCTATATGCAATGTAAGAAAGCGTTTTCAAAGGTCCGGAGGAAAGCAATGGTCTATTCACTAGTTTCCTAACCAGTGGAGTGAAATCTGCTTTTAACTGTAAAACGTAGCGTTCATCCTTAAGCTCCAAGATTTCAAGCGCAGTGTTTCTGGTGGAATATTCTCGTATGAGGGCTTTGGTGTATTTTTTTGTTTTATTTTTCGATCTAGTGCTTAAAACAGAGCATAACTCGTTGATTGTTAGAGGGCGACCTGCAACGTACAAGGCTGCTTCTAAGAGCCGCAGGTGGCGCTTTATTTTCTCTTCTTGGGCCTGCTTAGCTTCAGCCTGCGAGTTATCAGATTGTTCTTTCGTCTTTTGCAACGTTCAATTTCCCCACAGCTATGTATAATTCTTCAGTTTCCTCATTCTGCCATAAACTCACTTTTCCATCTTGTGCCAGAAATAGCAATAGAATAAACTTGTTAACTGCTTCTATACGGTCAATCCCTTTAATGAGAGTTGAAAACTCGATTATTCCTGCACCTTTGACTTTCTCACGAAGAAGCTTGTAGAGCTTCTCCATCTGCAAATCGAGTTCCGCTAAGAACGCGTCAAATTGAGGCAAAATGTCTGACGCCGCTGGAAGAACAGGCTGTGAAACAACCTTGTCAATACGATGCAGTTTTTCACCCTTCAAAACCTCATCTAAAACACTCAATAAATGCTCTATAGTCGTCGAGGTTAACTCGTGCCTCAGAGGCAAAAACAACGGTGGCGGAATGAAATCCGGAGGAGGTTTCGGTGGTGCTGGTGGCTCCTGAAGAGTTAGCAGAAGTTTGGATTTCATCAAGTAGATGAGCGCCGAGGAGTCCAGTGCAACGCCTGAAGCTCTAAAATCTACCTTTCCTGTACGCTCCATCTCCGAAAGGAAAGACCTGAGTAAGTAAGAGATGTTCACGTTCCAAGGTGTAAGCTTCTCAAGTTTGTTAATCTCGAAGAGGATGTTCCACGGAGGTCGCAAGTAAAAAGGCTTCCTTGTCGCCGTTGACATTAACTAGCTGCCTCCAAGAACTTGGCTGATACGATGCTGGACACTCCTTTACGCTCGTACACTCCATAGACTTTTTGCGCCTTGCTCACCATCTCAGCCTTTAAAGTGATCACTACAAACTGTATTTTCCCAGACTCCTCCAGCAAGACATCAGCAAGTTTAGTTGTGTGAAACGCGTCAAGATGCGCGTCAACCTCGTCGAGAATGTAAAAAGATGAAGGAGTAAAGTCTTTCAAGGCGAATATAAAGGCGACAGCAGAAACTGAACGTTCGCCACCGCTTGCACCACTGACAACTATAGACGGTTTGTCTGGGAACTGCACAATCATATCTATGCCGCCGCGGAAAGGCTCCTCAGGGTTCTCAAGTTGCAAAACCGCAGAGCCGCCTCCAGTTAGCTTCGAGAAATAAGTTTCAAGGTTAAGGTTGATTTTTTCAAACGCATCCATGAAAACCTTGCGTTTCTTGGCTTCAATTTCATCCATGAACTGCACGATAGCTTGCTTTTCTCTTTCAAGCTCATTCAAACGCAGAGATAACTCGCGGTACCTTGAAATCTGCTCCTCATAATGCGACAAGGCAAGCTGGTTAACCCCGCCGATTCGTTCAAGCTCAAAACGCATCATCCTCATCGAGGTTTCAGCTGCCTCAACCTGCTTATCCGCCGTCTCCAAAGGCTCTTCATAACCGAATTGCCTAAGCTGGCTTAGATACTGCTGAAGCTGCAACTGACAAGTCTGAACGTTCAACTGAAGCTGATTCAAAAGCATCTCAGACTGCTCGTACTCCGCGTCAAGCACACGAAGCTCATCGTCAATAGTATCTATCTGCGAAGTGAATTTTTTAGCTTCCTCCCTCGCAGAAAAAATCGCCTTAGAAAGTTCAACACGGCTTTTCTCCAAATCACCAATTTCTTGTTTGAGAGCTTCACGCTCTTGCAATGCCTCATCCACTTCCTTTTCTACTTTGCCATACTGCTGCTTAACCTTCGAAACTTGAATCTTGGCATTTTGATACCCAACTCGCAGAACATTGTCAAACTGAGATTGACGCGTAGACATATCAGTTTGGACTGTGCCAAGGTTCTGCCTCAGAGAAATTATCTCCTCGGCAAGCCTTTCCCGCTTGACCTCTAACTCCTGAATGTGGGAAACATCGGTTTTCTTCCTTAACTCACCTAAATTGACCTGCAGCTTCTGAATTTCCTTCCGAATCGCGGTTCTTTCAGACCTATACAAGCCAATATGTTCTCTTCCAGTCTCAATTTCCTTTTCAATTTTCGCACAGTACCGCTCCACGCGTCGCACGTTAACTTCAGTCCGCCTGACATTACGCTTAACCCGAACTATTTCCCTGTCAAGGGTAACTATGGAATCCGACAAACGAGCAATCTCGATTTTTTTGCGCTCAATCTCCTCCTCGAAAACAGATATGTCGGTGTCTCTCTGAGAAAGATGCTGCTGAAGGGCTTTAACAGCTTCATCGAGGCTTTTAATGGCGTTTTCGCTGGGTATAAGCTTAGAAAAATCTATAGGAGACCTATAGTAGCCGCTTTCGAAGCCGCCTCCAGCCTCGTAAAGGTTTCCACTAACCGTTACAGACCGGTAGCCTTCACTTGAGAGGGCGAACGCAGTTTTATCATTAGACACGATTATCGTGTCTCCAAAAACGTAGCTAATAGCTGGCGCGTATTTCTGAGTGCACTTAACAAAGTCGGCGGCAACTCCGCTAACCCCCTGCCTTTGAGGCACCTTTAACGGATTAGGATTCGCAGCGCCTTGAAGTGGGATAATCTTTATTCTTCCCAGCTTCATCTTCTTCAAAGTTTGCGTGCACATGAAAGCGGCATCAATGTCTTTGACAACTAAAGCGTTAAGCCACCCAGCCGCAGCTGCCATTACTGCCTTCCTGTAACCCTTATCAACTTTAATCAGCTTACCCAATCGCCCAATGATACCCGAGATGGCGCCTAAATCCCCAAGTTCCTCTATACTTTGTAACGCTTTTTCTTCAGCAGCCACGGTTTCCGCGAGCTCTCTCTGGGTAACGAATTCTATAACCGCTTCCTTAGCGGAACTCGCAATCTTCCCCGCTTCAGAAATTTCTTTTTCAACAGCCTCTCTTTGAGCGATTCTCCGCTCCAAAGTTATCTCAAGGCTTTTGAGCTGTGCCTTCTGCTCCTTCTGAACCTTGTCAAGCTCGTTTAGTGAGTTTTCAATTTCCTCAAGCGTTGCAGTGAACCTTGCTTTGCGATCGTTAAGTTCTCTGAGACGCCTAGAGCTGAGCGTAATAGCATTCTGCTCCTTCAAGTATTCAGAACGTAGAAAGGCGAGTTTTCTATAACGAGCGTCGATTTGAGTTTCGAGCTGGCGGGCTTTCTTGCTGTTCTCTCCGAGACCATCCCAAAGCTGAGCGGTCTTCTGCGCCAGTGCTTCATGCTCACCCTCTTTTTCGCTAATCAGGGACTGAAGGCGCTCGTGTTCACGTCGCAGCTTTCGTATATGCGTTCGGTTTTCTTTAATCTCGTTTCTGATAGACTCGTACTGCTCCAGATTATTGTCGCTTACGCGTTTCAGGCTTTCAAGACTAGCTTGCCCCGCGCTTATTTTTGTTGTGATCTCAGTAAGCCGCGATTTCAACTCCCCGATTTTTATCTGCACTTTCAGAACCTGCGAGCCGCCTTCCTCAACCATCTCTGAACTAAGTTTACGCCACTCGCCCTCTACAGCTCTTCTTTTAGCTCTGCGGTCGTTGCGCAATTCGCGGAACCTATCAACTTTGCTCCGTACCTTGTCAGACTGCGCGGAGACTTCCTCAACCTTCTTGTTTAGCTGAACAACTTCATGGGAGATTTTAACTGCTTCAAACTTTTTTAACTCGTTCTGGATGAAATTGTGACGTAAAAGTTCGTTACGTTCCCGTTCAAGGTCGTCCAGCCGCTTCTGCACCTCGTCTATTCGCCCCATAGCCGTGCGGATTGAAATGTCTGCTGTCCGCAGTTTTTGTTCTGCATCAGCTTTTTCAGAGTCATACTGGGCGATTCCAACAAGATCTTCGATTATTTTTCTGCGTTCCGACGGGTTAACATCCGTTAACCGTGTTATGGTACCCTGCGGAATAATGTTTTGGCTTGCACTGCTTATCGCGGCCATAGAGAGGATTTCAAGTATGTGAGTCCTAGAGATTCTTCTGCCGTTCAGCCTGTAAACACTTTGGCCGTTTCTGTAAACCTCCCGTGAAACCGTAACTGTGACTGTGTCAACAGGCATTACGCCGTCTGAATTATCAAATTGAATTATAACCTTAGCCCTCTTCGATTTTTCCAGCCCAGCTTTTTCCGAGCCGTGGAAAATCAGTTTAGCAGCGCTTTCAGCCCGCATTCTTCTCGTGCTTAATTCTCCGAGAGCGAATAAACAGGCATCCATGATGTTGGTTTTTCCGCTTCCGTTTGGACCGGTTATGGCAGTGAAACCCTTATCCAGAGTTACTCTAACTCTTTGCGGTCCGAAAGACTTGAAGCCTCTAAGTTCTATTTTCTTAATGTGGGGCATTCAATCTGCGCCCTCGCTTTTGGAAGCGGTTCATCGTCTCTTAATCATCTCTTCAACATTGCTTATAAAAGATTGTTCGTATCAAGTTTTAACAGTTATGTAAAAACGATAAGTAAAAGAGAAAACTAATAAGCAACGCTGAGAAAAAGCGAGTAAAGGGGAAATTTGAAAATGAGCCTTAGATTGGGCTTACGTAACCTAACTGGCGTACAAGAAGTTCTAGTCTTAGCGCTGATGCTAGTGTCCATTTTTGCGCTTTTCTTTTCCGACATAGAATTCACCTACAAGATAGGTATAGCTGCGTTGGTATTCAGTTTGATTTTCTTGATAAGTTTGGCGAGTCAACTGTTGAACCAGGAAAATAGAAAAGACAACTCTGAAAGATAATCTATGACCTTCATGAAGGGAATAAAGCTCGCTTTTATCCAATTGCAGTGTTTGCTTCTTTGTTGTTTAGGTTTCTGAAAACCGGATCAATTAGAGTGATAGGAACTGTTGGGATTAAGTTTATCCGAAAAAGACCTACCTACTCTCCATACATGGATATATATGATCAATTCAGATTTTTTTCCACTAAGCTTCCTTAATAAATATTAAATATTACTATTAATCTACATTTGTCTGTTTCACTACACTACAATTGAGGTATATAACTGTGCAAGGAAAGACTATTTGGATATTGGGTTTTCTTACTTTTCTGGCAGCGTTGAATGCGATTAACGCGATATTTATGTCGTTTAGTCTGGGAATGGAGGGGACATTTCAGCCGTACCTGATTGACAGTCTAACTGGTGGGATTCCAGTATATGTGTATTTATTTGCTTCTGTGCTTGCAACCTTCCTTTTTCTTGGAGCGACCTCCATCAAAACAGTAACTGAACTGTCAAATAAAGCACTGCTTAACGAGATTAATTCAAAAGTCAATACTATAGAGAGCGGGCAAAAGCTCCAACAAAAAGTTCTAGAAAGCTTACAGGCTAGGGTATTCCTAGTAGACGAAAGTGTAAATGGCATGAGAAAAGAAGTTGCAAAGGCGTTTACCAAGCAGGCAGAGGAGCTAAAACAGGTTCAAGCGAATTTAGCTAAAAATCAATCGAACTTAGCTAAGAAGTTTGACAACGATTTAAGTGCTGTTAAAGGCGAAATGACTAGGCAAATTAATGGCCAAAGTGAGGAGATAAAGAGGACCAACAGGAACTTGACCAACCTATTCAACAAAAACTTGGCGGAAGTCAAAGATGAACTAGCAGGACAGCTGGCAAGACTGGCAGGCACTATGGAGAGTCATGAACGAAGAAACAGAAAGAGCGAAAAAATAATTCTGAAGCAGAAGGAAGAAATCGCAGAAATCAAAACGAAGATGGAACTGTTGGAAGAAGAGTCTGTCGCGCCAAAACCACTGTTGACAAGCCAGTGCAAAGTAGAAGATGTCAGGGGAATAGGAGAGAACACTGGGAATGAGCTGAGAGAAATTGGAATAACAGATGTAGGCGAACTAGTGTTGACAGATCCCAAACTAATTGCGGATAAAATTGACATGTCCGAGAAGACTGTTGAAAAAC
>LFWV01000032.1 GCA_001273335.1 miscellaneous Crenarchaeota group-1 archaeon SG8-32-3
AAGCCGAATTGGCTTCTAGCGGTCGTTAAGAGCGTAACAAAGCTTTACAATGAGCAGGAGAATGTGGCAAGCGTTGAGTTGAAGGACACGGGTCGTCCTGACCTGTGGAGTGCCGAAGGTTTAGCGAGAACGTTGCGCGGCTTTCTTGGTCTTGAGAAGGGCCCTAGATGCTATGAGGTTGGCAGTTGCGAGGTGGAAGTGCATGTTGACGCTGAGCTCAAGTGTATACGACCTTACATTTGTTGTTCAGTCGTTAAGGATGTGCAGCTTACAGATGCTGTGATCCGCGGGCTTATGCATTTACAGGATAAGCTGGATCAGACTTATGGGCGAAGCAGGCACAAAACTTCCATTGGAATTTACGATTATAATTTGATTTCGCCCCCTTTAAGCTACACTGTTTCAAAGCCGGATGGTATCAGTTTTGTTCCGCTTGGCTTCGAGGAACAAATGAGTTTAGCGGAGATTCTTGAGAGTCACCCGAAAGGCATTGAATACGGTCACATAGTTAAAGGACACAGTGTTTACCCGATTCTACGGGATACGGAGCATAAGGTGCTGTCTTTTCCGCCAGTTATTAACTCTAACGACCTTGGCAAGGTCACCGAGGAAACGGGAAACTTGCTTGTGGAAGTCACTGGCACGGTACATCAGACTGTGCTTAACACGCTTAACCTTGTAACGCTGGCGTTGATTGACAGGGGTGGCAAAGCTTACGCTGCTGAAGTGCGTTATCCTGATGACGCGTTTTACACTGTGAAGAAGGTGGTGACTCCTGACTTCAGGAGCAGACGAACTGATTTGAGTGTGGATTATGTGAACAAGATTTTGGGGCTTCAGCTTACCAGCGAGAAAATGGCTGAGTGCCTTTTGACCGCTGGTTTGGGCGTGGAGAAGGTTAAAGGTAACTGCGTTTCCGTGCTAATACCATGCTACCGTGTTGACGTGATGCACCCCGTTGATTTAGTAGAGGATATTGCGGTTGCTTACGGGTACGATAATATTGAGCCTATTTGGCGTGAATTACCTTCAACTGGTGGTGTCAGGCGTGAGCAGCGGCTAATTGATGTTGCACGCGAGTTCATGGTTGGCTTGGGCTTTCAAGAGGTTCTAAATTTCATGTTGACTAGTTCAGAGAACCTTTTTGGCAAAATGAACCTTGAGAAAGCACACGTTGTGGAGGTTGCTAACCCGAAGGTTGTGACTATGTCGTGTTTGCGGAGTTGGCTTTTGCCAAGTTTGATGGAGTTCTTGGGCAATAACCAGTCAGTGGAGTTCCCGCAGAAAATCTTTGAGTTGGGCAAAGTTACCTTGATAGACGACACCATGGAGACGAAAACGCGGGATGAGGAGTGGCTTGCCGCTGCGACAACACATCCAACGGCTAGTTTCACTGAAATCAAATCCGCGCTTGACGCGTTTTTCATGAATTTGGGTGTTGAGTGGCAGATAGAAGAAATAGCACATCCGAGTTTCATTGAAGGCAGAGTTGGCACAGCAACCGTTAACAGCGCTGAAGTAGGCGTTTTAGGCGAGGTTAATCCACTATTGCTGGAAGCGTGGAAACTTGAGAATCCAGTAGCTGCCTTCGAAATAAACATACACCAAATAGTCAAAGCCAAACTTAAGAAGTAGCTAGAGAGCGAGAAAATGGGTAAACCTGAAGAAGTTCAAGACGCGGTGTTGGAAAAAGAAGAAGAAAAGAAAAAAGCAAAACACCGAAAAAGAGGGCCATACCGAAAGGCACACGCCAACTGGTAAACAACTTAATGATGTACTCTCGGAGGCCCCTCCCTCCAGCTTTCTATATAGATACATGATTTGTGATACAGTCTTTGAAATTCGAACTATAATTTAATCCTCAAACTTACTAAACTGTTTTAGTCTCTCCCAGTAGATTGCAAGCTCTGAATTGGCAAAAATTTCGCTAGTGGAGACGACATATAAACACGTTTAAAAACGGTTTTAATTCCTACGTCGGGTGGGAACACTGCGTTTCTTAATATGTTTTGACTTTTCCCGCCTTTTTTTTTGCTGCCATTGCAGCAATAACAAATAAAGCTATGCCACAAACCCCTATAACAGCTAATAAGCTATAATACGATCCAGTTTGTGCTGCGTCAGAATCACTCGAGTCACCGGTTCCATTTTCCGAGATTAGGGCGTCTATTTCTGAACGTAATGTTGATTCTGCAGTTAAGCCAATGTGACTGTATCTTTCGTAGCCTTCAGTGTCAACCACAAATAAGTGGGGTATGGGAGATACACCATATTTGTAGCCTACGTTGTCTGTATCTCGAGCCACCGTCCACTGCATCTGGTTTTGTTGAGCAAAAAGCTGGAGTTTCGGAAGGGAATCACTTTCTATATCCACACTTATTGACAAAATTACTAGCTGTTCGGAAGAGTAATCGCTGTAAAGAGCCTGAAGATGCTCAATTTCCATAATGCAGGGACCGCACCAAGTGGCGAAGAAGTCTAAAAGAACAACTTTTCCCAGATGTTCCGACAAACTGAAAGCTTTTCCGTTGATATCAACTAATTCGAAATCTTGGGCTTTCTCCTGTCCAAATCCAGAATTTACACCGAAAACAAATGCAATAGTCAAGAACAAAGAAAAGGCAAGAATTTTAGTTCGCATTGAAATCAGACAAGTATGGGTGAAAGAAATCTATTAAGGTTTGTTAAGTCGTCTAATATTTATTCTAAGTGCATTGGTTTGGCAGGCTTCAACACATTTTCCGCATAAGATGCAATCGCTTGACTTGCCGATATTTTCCAGTTTATCTATGCCCATGGGACAAACATCCAAACACCTCTCACATTTCGTACATTTAGTTGGGCTAAGAGACACCGTTAGAATGGACAATTTGTTGAAGACTCCTATGGAACCTAGAGGGCACAAGTAGCGACACCAAAATCTCGAAAAAAGCAGCACCAGAACAACGGTTAAACTCAAAGTTGTTATGTGAACATAAAAAAAGAGACCTAAGTTTAAAGAAGAATAGAAGAAGGGAGCTGGAATAGCCGCAAACAGGCTTCCAGCAGGACAAAACTTGCAGAAGAAAGTGTCCAAAGTAATCCATGCTGAAACAATAACTACCAACAGCATAACAAATTTAGAGTAACTGAAAGGCTTAAGTTTCCTTTTTTTCTTATTGAAAAACCCCAACAGGTCTTGAAAACCACCGAAGGGACACGCCCAACCGCAAAAAGCTCTGCCAAAAATTGTTCCATAAATGCCCAAAGTACCTAGAAGATAGAAAGGAATAGCGGGAAGAATCATAAAATGCTGCAGAACGCCTATAGGGCACCCGCCAGCTGCAAGGGGACAGCCGTAACAGTAGAAAAATGGCCAAATGAGACCAGTTTTCAATAGAGAAACAAATCCCAAATTAGATATAACAAAAGTAATTGATTGAAATATATGACGTAGCCGACTAAGATTCATTCTCCTCGGCTACCCTAATCCGATGCAGGAAGTACAAACAAATCTGACAAAAGATTGCACAATTCCATATTCAGATTCCGAAACTCCAATAATCACTAATATAGAAAATAAGACTAAAAGAAGATTCTGCTTATGCGACAACTTCAATCAGCTAATCACTCCATCCGCGAATAAAACGTATTAATGTAACCAAATAGGCTTAAAATTTTTCCCCCATTTAAAGCCTTAGACACCAACAATTTTCAAACGTTCAATCTGATATTCCTGTTTTTATAGGTAGAAGACCTGTTTCGCGCTATTATGGACGAACGGCTGTAACTTGGAGACATGAAGTTGTCACTGTGAAAGGTAAAGCTCAAGTTCGATATAGAGACCTAAAGACTGGTCGCTTTATCAAGAAGCCTAAATAGAATAAAAACGGACTTAGTCAAGAAACCTTGACCAATGCCGAGAGTTGTTTAGTCAAGAAATATTGACCAAAATAGGTTTCTTTAGTCAAGAAACCTTGATAAAAACGCTTTTTACCGGAAAAAACCATTTTTTCTCATGAGGAGAACATATGAGCCAACCTCCAAAACGGAAAAACTGGAATAAGCCTCTTGTCTTCTTAGCTGCAATTCTAGTTTCCACGCTGAGCTTAGGGAGCTTTGCGGTTCATGCATTTCAATCCGTAAACGTACCATTTGAAGTGAAAGATAACGTCGAGATACTCGAGTATCCATCTGGCTTCAGCGTTTACCCTGGAGAAACAGTAATATTCGAGTTCACAGTCGAAAACTTAGCGTCCGTAACCTATTTTACGGAATTCGATTTTCTCTTAAACGACACAGACTATCAAGCCAAATACGTTACTTTCAGCAACCACAATTACAGCATAACACCGGGCATTCAAGAGCTATCTGCCTGGCTAACCGTAGTACCAAATGCTCCACCAGCAAACCTTGTTCTAACGATAAACAGAAGAACCAATGCGCCTTCTCCTTCTCCCTCTCCTTCTCCAACGCCTTTCTTCAATGGATCCTTAGTGCCTTCCCTGCAGCTTCTCAGTGGAGGGGCAAAATGGGCAGCACCCAACGGCACAACAGTACTTTACGTAAACCACAAAGACAACTGGGCGGCACATCACCTAACCGACGGAGCAGATTGGGGTCCATATCCATCAGAACCAACAATGGATTATTGGCGTTCATCCATATCAGGCGCACTCGAAGAGGCAGGTTTTAAGGTAACGTTTGCAGGAGACATGCCGGAATCCTTGAATGGCTATGATCTAGTGGTCATCAAGGCGAACTGGGCAGTGGAACCGAAACATGCATCTCTAATAGAAGACTACATTGCAAACGGAGGAGGCGTAATTCTCTTAAAAGGCATTCCCAGCTACCTGTCAGCGTATTGCAAAGACTGGTACCCTGGAAAATACGGCGGTACCAACTTAACTGCGATACAAGATTGGTTCGGAAGCGACACATACGCAAACACTGGTGGTCAAGCTCAAGTGGTCGTTAACAAACCCTTCGGCACAAGTATGAAGTATGGTGACATTGTTTATTCAGCAATTAATTCGGCAGAAGCTTGCGTAACATCTCTAAATAAAAACGCCAATATCATCGCATCATGGGGGAGCCCAGACTGTGCCTACGCCTTCACATACGAATACGGTCAAGGAAGGATGTATTATCAGGGAGAAGTACTACTTCCTTTAAGCGCACGCGAACAAAGCCCATGGGAAGGAAATATTACAGAGGACGAAGAATTCCCTTACGAACCCTCGCCCCCTCAATTATCTGAAGACAACGCAATTAGGGCGACGTTTTTAATAGATTACAGGTGGTTCGCCTTCAGACTAGTTTACAACCAGACCACAAAAACTTATTCGGTTTATTCTCTGGGAGAACTGATTATTGGTCAATCGTCTCTTAAGGATAAAGGAGAGTTGGTTGCAGAAAACATGCGAGGCCCAGCCATATCAACCGATGGAACATATGATTCTCGCGAAATTAATAACTGGTTTAAAACAAAAACCATTGACAACGTAGCTATCGTCTACTATGATGGAGTGGAAGTTCTTACTGTTTTTTCAGAAAACTCGCCCTCTGAAACAATTAAGGTGTTGTCCCCAGAAAATAAAACATACAACACGCCAGACGTACCCTTGGAATACATGGTAAACCAGATATTTTACACGGTAAGCTACAGTTTGGATGGACAAGCAAACCAAACGATCACAGGCAACACAGTTTTAAATGGACTGACAGAAGGGTCCCACAGCATCGTAGTTTACATTGAAAGTACACCCGAAAACATCACTGCCTCAAAAACAATCTACTTCACAATTTCCTTGGCTAATAATGAAACCAAGATTTTTGTACCTCAAACCGAGAGTGATGTTAAAACAGACTCTACAACAAACACAAAAACGGAGACAACAGGTTTCCGCAGAGAGGGAACTATGACAACAGAAACAGTCAGCTTCATCGTGGAGTTGCCATTCCCAACAACGATAGTTGTAGCTTCGGCAGTCATTATGTATGTTATAGGTTTAGGTCTGATTGTCTACTTCAAGAAACGCCACGCAAAGTCGGGGAATAAAGCATGAGAAAAACCCTCGCATTCTCTAACTCTCCTACTCTCTCCACTCTCTAACTAACTCTCTCTAAAAAAACAAACACAAGAAAAAAACACACACAAGCATAATTCTTAGTGTTTGCGTTTCTTGAAATAGAATAGCGGGTCTTTCTTCCAAGACTCGCAAAGGTACACAGCACGAAAGGACTATTTAGAAAATCAAGTGGATGGTAGTTGAGCAGCTTCATCAAAGAGTATGTTAATTACCGCAGGCAAAAACGTGTTAACCAAATAATTATCTTCTACTAAACTAGCTCCTCGATTCAGTAGTAGCACGATCCCAAATTTACTGTTACCTTCGGTTTTAAACGCTATGTCTGCAAGATATCCAGGGGCAGCTCCTCCGTGGGCAATGATCTGGTCTTGGTAAAGCGGCCAACCCAAACCATAACCAGCAAAACTGAATCCTCCAAAGCCATGTCCGAACATGGAAAACTGCGATGTCTGCATTAAATCCACTATGTCAGGTTGAAGAATGAGCGTATTATGATATTGGCCTTGGTTCATATGAGCGATAAGAAAATCACTCAAATCGCCTACGGTGCTTCGCAATCCCCCACCACCCAAATCATATTGATTATACAAAGGATACTCAAAATTTACGTTATCCCTCCATTCATAAGGAATCGCGTTTCTACCTGCGAAATCGGCGTAATCATATCCTGTACTCTGCATGTCTAATGGAGACAAAACATTTTGCTGCAAATATTCTGAAAACGATTGATCAGAAAGCTGTTCGACTACATAGGCAAGTAAAAGATAACCTGTACTTGAATATTCCCAATCTGTTTCAGGCTGCGAGTCCCAATTATCGGGTGAATAGTATTTGCCAGAAGGAGTTATAGATCCCTCCAAAAACTCCTCCAACGTAGGTCTAGTATCCCATAATTTGATATTCGCTTCCAAATTATCATTAGCCCAATTAATCATGTCTGCACTAAAATCCCAGAGCGTTTTATTAGAAACCTCGTCCGCTATTCCCGACCTATGAGATAAAAGCATTCTAATCGTAATAGGAGTATTTGGAAAATCAGGATGTCTAACGCTAAAAGGAATGTAATCATTAATATCAGCATCCAAATCAAGTATATCATTTTCATACAATTGCATTATTGCGGTTGCTGTGAACATTTTAGTTACCGAACCAATCATATAGACAGTATCTAAATCAGATTGCTCACCGAACCCGCTTGACCACACCATAGCATCATTTACTATAATTCCTGCTGCTAGGGATGGAACGTCACCTTGTTCCATTAAGTTTTGAATCCTACTGTCAACAGTTTCTTCTTGACTCGAAAAGAATATTATTCCAGCTGCAATTGCGACCACGAGTATTGCTATAATTACCAGAGCAACTATCTTCTTATTCATAAGCAACCAAAACTTGTCTATGGCATTTTTCAAATTAAAGATTTTGTGTGACTTATCTAAAATGGGGGGAGGAGAAAGAGACTACTTTCTCTTGAGAACCAACAAGACTACAACTATTATGATAATAATTACAGCAATTACTATTCCATAGATGAGCAGTGGGTCTAAACCTGAAGCTTGTGTTTGAACTATGTTAGTGTTAACTGCTAGCAATGTTTGAGTGAATGTATCTGTTGTTTGGATGGCTTCAACAAGTATTCCTGTACTTCTATCCCAACTAAATTCAGTATTCAACACATATGCATAAACTAGCTTTCTTGTTGTTCCTTTAAAATTGTAGTCTTCTACACTTTCTATTGTAACCTTTCCAATATCTTCATGAATAACTTCGTCATCTTCTCCTAAGTTAGATGGTATAATTAGTAGGTCAGGAGCCCCATTTTCAAGATCAAAAGTTTCAGTTTTTGAAGTTTGGGTTCCATTTAGTAGGTCTCTTTCTATTTCAACAGTTATGACCGTTCCCTGAATTGTTTGAACTTCTATTCTTGCCGTTTCAGGATATGTGTCTGGAGGATTTCCAGTATAGGTGGCTGTGTATTCAACCCAATCGCCTTCCTTCAAACCTACGTTAATCTGGGCATAAACTAAAACCATTAGAAAAGAAAGTAATAAAGTACTGATTAGTGAGTTAGTTTTTTTGTTCATAGTGAAATCAGTTTTTATTTAGTATTTTAGAATTTAACTTTTTGCAAGCAAGGTCTATTGATTGGTTAAAAGTTGTATTTCTCAGTTTCCAATAATGTATGTTGTCGTCTCCAAATAGGTCATTGAAAATCACGAATATATCCTCCATTAATGAAAATCATTACACGTTCAAGTGGTTTGGGGATTAAATCTTAATCTTTTTTCCCCTCTTTCTTCCTACATGCTCTCTTACCTTCTTTTTCTCTTACTCACACACTCTCTCACATATCACGTGCGCACAAAAAGAATATTAATATGGCGGGTGAATGCCGGGCGATAAAGTTAAAGCCCTAAACCACCTTCTTTCCAATGTAACGTTGGAGATCCAGAAATGAGTAAAAGAGAAAGTTCAGGTTATAAAGGCGAAGCGTTAAAAGCTCTCATAAACGCAGGATGCCAAGTTGGCGATGTCATACGCGTTACGAGATACGAAAAAACCTACACGGATAAGCCCTCAAGTAGAAACTACGGCGGAAAACCTGTAAAACAACCCTGCGAAGAGAAAGCATATGAAGGTATTCTTATTCCCCGCTCAGAAACAGGCGATGATAAACACATTGTGGTAAAGTTGAAAAGCGGTTACAACGTTGGCATCCGAGTAACGCCAGAAGTGAAAATCGAAAAAATAGGCAAAGGCACCAAACCTGCGTTCGCCTCGCCACCGCTTCCAGAGCAAAAACCTGAACTGCCAAAAGTCATCATCCTGAGCACAGGCGGGACCATAGCCAGTCGCGTAGACTACCGCACAGGAGCTGTACGATCCGCCCTTTCAGCAAGCGACCTTTACGGCGTAGTCCCAGAACTCTCCGATATTGCACGGGTGAAAACGGAAATCGTGTTCAGCATCTACAGCGAAAACCTAACCCAACAACACTGGAAACAGCTAGCCAAAATAGTCGCTGAACACATATGGCAAGGCACAGACGGCGTAGTAATAGCCCACGGTACAGACACCATGGCTTACACTGCTGCCGCATTAAGTTTCGCCCTGCAAAACCTCCCAGTCCCAGTCATACTCGTTGGCGCCCAACGCTCATCTGATCGCCCCAGCTCTGATGCTGCAACCAACCTCATCGCAGCGGTTCAAGCCGCAACCCGAGGACCGTTCGCTGACGTTGGCTTAGCCATGCACGAAACGCTTTCCGACATAGCCATAGCCGTAAGTAGAGGCACAAAAGTGAGAAAGTGCCACACCAGCCGCAGAGACACGTTCAAACCTGTAAACGGCAGGCCAATCGCCTTAGTAAAAAACAACGAAATAATCATGCTAACAGACAACTATCAAAAACGCGATGCCGCAAGAAAACTTGTTCTGAAACCAGAATTCAGCGAAGCAGTTGCAATAGTAAAGTTTCATCCAGGACTTAACCCTGCAGTCATCGATTGGCACGTTAAACGAGGCTGCAAGGGCATACTTCTCGAAGGTAGTGGCTTAGGTCACGTAAGCAAATACTGCTTCGATGCCATCGGAAACGCGATTAAACGCGGCGTGGTGGTCGCATTAGCTTCCCAGTGCATTTGGGGACGCGTAAACATGAACGTCTACGACACAGGACGCGACCTGCTGGCTTTAGGCGTGGTTCCCTTGGAAGACATGTTCCCAGAAACCGCGTTAGTGAAGCTGATGTGGGTTCTCGGTCAAACCAGTAACCCAAAAGAAGCCAAAAAACTTCTAAAGACCAATATTGCTGGCGAGTTTTCACCGCGGACTATGGCAGAAGAAATTGGCGTTGAAGGAGAAAGCGCAGATGGAAATTGACTACGGCAAGATAGGACTAAAAGTCGGCTTGGAAATCCATCAGCAACTCAACACTAAAACGAAGCTGTTCTGTGGTTGTCCACCGGCGCTTTTCAAGGGAGAACCTGAAATCTCTTTTCTGCGCAGGCTTAGACCCACCCAAAGCGAGCTAGGTCAAGTGGACCCTGCAGCTTTTTTTGAATTTCAGAAAGGAATAAAAGTTCTGTATGAAGCAAACCGCGCGACAAGTTGCCTTGTGGAAATGGATGAGGAGCCCCCGCATCCGCTGAACTTGGAGGCTGTGGAAGTGGTTTTAACTGCAGCGTTAATGATGAATATGCAGCCTATTGACGAAGTGCATGTTATGCGCAAAACCGTCATTGACGGCTCAAACACTACTGGGTTCCAGCGAACATGCATCATTGCCTCGGACGGCTGGATTAAGGTTGGAGAAAAAACAATTCCGATGCAGGCAGCAAGCTTGGAAGAGGATGCAGCACGCAAAACAGGAACCAAAGACGACGGCAAAACAATCTGTT
>LFWV01000033.1 GCA_001273335.1 miscellaneous Crenarchaeota group-1 archaeon SG8-32-3
GGCTGTGTCGAATCTGAGTTTCGTGAGGGGGGAAAAGTCGTAACAAGGTGGCCGTAGGGGAACCTGCGGCCGGATCACCTCCTAAGAAAGAACACTTGCCTTTCTGGAGGAGCAAGGAAGCAAAACTTTAACGTCAAAGCCTTACAAAAACCAAAATTTTAATTCATATCTCTCAGAAACGAGATTCAGTACTAAACTTTCTATATAAAGGGTATACACAAAAATCGCAGGCTAATCAGCAACAAAGCATCAAGATTCATCTTAACGTTTAAAAGTCTTTTTGATAGAGTGAATGAGTAAAATTAGAGCCTAAAGCATAGAAAAAATTTACTTAATGTGTCTTTTTCGCGGTTTTTGCAGACCGATAAGTGTTTTTCCATGATTTTAACATAAAAATGTTTAATCTTGATGTTTAAGCAGAAATTTTCTATTCAAAAACAATGGAAAATTATATATCTATCATATTAAGAAACGTTGGAACTGTAACATAATGGAGGAAATGTGAATGGCTAAATGTCCTAAATGTGGAGCCGAAGGAAACCTTAAGAAATCTTGGAAAATGGCCGGACGTCCAGACAAGCAAGGAAAAAGGATGCAACTGGAAATTGGGTTATATAATTGCGCAAATGGTCACAGCTTCCGCGAAGTATTAAGCAAACAGAAAATCTAAGTCTCATCAACAGAGCAAGGTAATGGAAAACAGACGCGAATAGTTGATACTATCTAAATCTCCTCATTCTTCCTTTTTTCAGGAGAGTTAAGTTTTATAACATAGATTGTTCTATGAACAATAATATTTCACAACTCAACGGAGGCAGTGCTTTGATTGCTAATCTGAAGAAACTTTGGAAGAACGAATATATTCAAACCGTCGTTGTTATTTGCTTGATCGCTGTGGCCGTTTTCGGGTTCTGGTTTGGGTCGCAAGCAGTGCTGAACACGCCGTACCCTGCGTTGGCAGTAGTAAGCGGCAGCATGTGTGTACCTTATAACGGCGCATGTGACGGGTGGACGCATCCCTTTGGTCACACCCTGCACATAGGCGACCTTATAGTTGTCCAAGGAGTAAACCCTCAAGACCTAAACACAAACTATCCAGACAGCGACATAATAGTCTTCCACCGACCTGACGACCCAGAAGAGCTAATAGTACATAGGATAGTGGCGAAAGAGGAAAGGAACGAAAAAATATATTTCTACACCAAAGGTGACGGAAACGGCGTCAACAAATGGCCAGCCACACCTGAAGAAACAGAGTACGATCCCTGGCATGACATACAAGGGAATCGAGGGGTTTCTGAGGACCTTGTGGTCGGCAAGGCAGTTATGCGTATTCCTTGGGTAGGACATGTTGTGCTGTTCATGCGCAACTCCATAGGCTTACCTATAGTCATAGCACTCATAATACTAATAGTAATTTTTGAGTTTGTGTTCCCTTTGCTAAGAAAGAAAAAGTCTTCTGAATAAAAAGTAAGAATTGCTACAACAACCCTAGATGCATTCATAAAAACACTATGATAGTGGCGAAATCTCCCGCGGCATCTACCCTTTTTTCTCTTTTGCAATTCTTATTTCTTTTTTGGAGGATTCTTGCTTCAGTGTTTTGTGTTGTTTTCATGCTCTATTACTTCTGTTATATCCCAACTTTTGAAACCACAATCCCAACTGCAGCACCAAGGAGAATCCAGACTCTTCCGTTTTACCATATAAGTTACGCCATTAATGCTGAATTGAGTTTTTGCATTAAAAAAGAACTGGTGAAACGACCTTTTTGAACCCGGGAGAGCTCTGTTTAAGTGAGTAGTGCTCTATTCTGAAGTTGTTGTTAGCTGACTTGAACAGAAACGCACAAACTGTCACTACATCCTTAGTATTCATAGTTGCCTAGGGGAATAAACGAAGTGACTAAACGGAAATGCGAAATGACTCATTGCGTTAACAACCTTAACGGATACTGCCAGTCAAGGGCGGGAAAGTGGTTGGGAATTTGCAGGTTCAAACGAAAACCCTAGTTTGCTGAAGCTTAAAAGGCAATGAAATAACGCCAAAAGCTAAACTACCCCCAAAAACCATCCCCAAAAATTAACCCAACAGTAAGATCAACGAAAGAAAATCGGAAATAAGCATGCTTTTTCAAGGCAGAAGCCCAAGAAACGTTTTTAGTAAGCATTATACGCCTTTTTCGCTGAGATTGCTCAGAGAAATGTATGACAAAGCAAAACTGAAAATACATGATTCCTAATGCGATTATCTTGCACAGTAGGGCCATTCGCCTTTCTCTTTGTGATGTTTGACGCATTCTTCGCATTTTCCATGGTACAGGCACTTTTTCTCAGGACAAGGGCAATTTGGCGCAGTGTACATTGACGACATAGCATATGCTGGATTTTTGTTTGATAAAACCCTTTCCGCGAGTAGACTGCACTTTCATGGTATCCTTCCACTTTTTCATAATTAAAACGAATTTATGATAAAGCCTATTTGAGAACATTGCCATATAACATTTAAAAGCAACCTTACTTTTTTGCCAAATCACTAGGATCTATCTGCCGACGTTTTCCGTCTTTGTCCATAATATAGAAGTGGAAGTCATACTCGTCGCAGTATGCCTTAAACTCAATATACCGCTGTTTATCCCCGCGGAAGTCTTTCTCGGCTATGAGTACGTTTCCACCATGGACAACAAACAGATTTACAGAAAAAGAAAATAATCTAGAAAAAATAGGTGCATTCAAATAATCATAGATGTATTTATAAAGATACTTTGCTTATAAAGAAGAGAATTTAAACACAGCGAAATGGAAGGGGAGTTAATGCCAAAAGTTAAAGCAACAATAAGCATCGAAAATGTCGTTGCTTCTGCAACATTGAACCAGAAAGTTGACTTGAACGCAGTAGTGAAGGGCTATCCAGGTGTGGAGTATCGTCCAGAACAGTTTCCCGGTCTTGTATTCAGACTAAAAAGACCAAAGACGGCTACTCTGATTTTTAACTCGGGAAAGATGGTCTGTACTGGTGCAAAATCAGAGAAAGAAGCACGTAGAGCTGTAATGAAAGTAATTAAAGAGCTGAAAAAAGGCGGAATAATAATCATAAGTAAACCAGAGTTGAAAATACAGAATATCGTAGCCTCAGCAAGCTTGGGTGGTATGATCGATCTAGAAAAAGCAGCTTACACGCTTGAAAAGACCATGTATGAGCCAGAACAGTTTCCAGGTTTGATCTACAGAATGAGGGAGCCAAAAGTCGTGATTCTGCTGTTTGCAAGTGGAAAACTGGTTTGCACCGGAGCTAAGAAAGAACAGGACGTTTATGACGCTGTACAAAAGCTGCACACGTTGTTGGAAGAGAAAAAGCTGATCTTCTACGATTAAAACGCGGTAGCTTTTTCCTATATTCTATTATTTTTGATTTGTTTCATAATGGTTTTGAGGCTCTCTTCGTCAATAGCGCCTATTTCGTACAATGTGTTAGCTACTTCACTCATTTGAAGCAATGCATGAATCTTCACGCCTCTTTTTTCGATTTTTCCTTTTCCGCCTTCCTCTCTGTCTAATAACGCCACTACGTCCGTTACCACTCCGCCTTCAGCCCTTATTGATTCTGCTGCTTTTTTCAAGTTTAAGCCTGTGGTAATCAAATCGTCAACGAGTAAAACGCGGTCTCCGGAGACAAGGATTCCTTCTACTCGTCTTTGTCTTCCATGATGGCGGACGGCTTTGCGCACGTACAGAAACGGTTTTCTCAGGTTGTAAGCGACCTGTGATGCGAAAGGAATCCCAGCAAGAGGAACTCCTGCTATTCTATCGAAGTTTTCGAGTCCCACTTGGCTTGTGATATATTCTCCGTAGAAAGCGCAGATTTCCCTGAAAGCATCTGGGAAACTCGGCACGACTCGGAGGTCTATATAGTAGGGGCTGACTTTTCCACTTGAAAGCTTGAATACGCCGAATTTCAAAGCGTCTATTTTATGCAGGATTTTGGCTACTTCGATTTTCGTCTTTTGGTTGGTTTTTTGTGTTTTGAAGGTTTCACTTCCTTTTTGAAACTTGATAAATTTTGTTAAGTTCAGGAATCAAGCATGCGGTTCTCGGGAGTTCCTCCTTTAAGATTGCAGCGAACTGCTGTTGATAATCCGTTGAGTTTGTATGGTAAGGAACGGCGACTTGGGGTTTTGTTAATCTCGCGATTTCAAATCCTGTTTCAGGTGATGAGCCTGGAGCGATCCCAACTGTGCAGAAGACAACGTCAAATTTTTCTTTCTCGCCGATAGCTGCAAGTTCTGGGAAAGGCAGGCTGTCGGCGGTGTGGAATATTTTCACGCCGTCTTCGCTTGTGATTATGTAGGTTACAGGTGCAGCTGCGGGGTGATTACATTTTGCCGCTTTGATTGAGACTTCACCGATTTTGATTTCTTCGGCGGGGCTGATTTGCTGCAGTTTCTCTGGGGGAATCGCGTGTTGCAGACGTTGTGTGGATGCTGGGTCAGCTATGATGGTGCAGTTGGTGTCTCTTTGTATTTCTGTTATTAATCGTGGGTCTAGGTGATCGTAGTGTTCATGGGTTATCAGAATAGCGTCTACATACGGGAAACTGCGTGCTCTTACGTCCACGGGATCTACAACAATCGTTTTTGAGGGGGTTTTAACGAGTATTCCAGCGTAATGGTTAAACCACACGAAAAGAATTGCGTTTTTTTCAGGTGTTTTATCGATGGGCATAACTTAACTCCTCACATACATGTATTATTATGTGCAGAGTTTTAAAGAAGTTGCGTTGCCGTCTACTCTGCGATTTTTTGTGTATACACATATTGTATGGCAAATTCACATAGTTCTGAAGCTCGCTGATGTGGTAGATCTTCTGGACCCTTTTTCTGAATTGTATTCACAGCGATTTAGAGGTGGCATTTAATTCAAAATTTTCAAACCACAATATTAATAAATCCCACATGGAAATTACATCATGCTACTTCCTAGCAGTGGAAATTGCGAACAATCCAAGTTTTAGGGAGACAAAAAATTTGACACAGAATAATGCAGCTAACAAACTAGTCCTTAAGGGAACGACAACAGTAGGAGTTGTTTGCAAAGACGGTGTAATATTAGCCTCAGACACCCGCGTAACCATGGGTTACTACGTAGCCCACAAATTCGGAAAAAAAGTATACCAAATAGATGATCACTTAGGCATGACCATAGCTGGAACAGTTGCTGATGCACAACGCGTTGTCGACATACTCGCCGCCAACGCCAAACTTTACAAAATCAAAATGAACCGCCCCATACCCGTAAGCGCCGCAGCTAGACTTGTTGCGAACCTGCTGTTTTCCGCCCGATACTTGCCGCTAGCGACACAGGTTCTTGTAGGCGGGGTGGACACGACAGGCCCACACGTTTTCAATTTAGACCCGTACGGGAGCCTGACAGAGGAAAAATTCGTCTCAACAGGTTCTGGTTCGCCAGTAGCCTACGGTGTACTTGAAGATAGGTACCGAGAGAACATGCTTATTAAAGAGGTGCTACCGACAATTGTTAAAGCCGTTAATTCGGCTATGAAACGCGATATCGCGAGCGGCAATAGTTACAACATCACAGTAATAGATAACAACGGTTATCGCGAGTTGACGAAAGAGGAGAAAAATAAGCTTTTGACAAGCTGAGGAAGTTAAGAAACGTGGCTCGAAGTTCAGGCAGAGACAAAGACAAGATTGAGATAAGCCAGTATATACTTGAGAAAGTTCCAAGAGAAGCAGGAGTCACCCGAATAGAATACGAAGGACCTATGCTAGCTGTTTACACCAAGAAACCAGAAATTCTGGTTGACCAAAGCAGTGTAGTAGCAGAAATTGTCGGCGTAATACGGAAAAGAATAGTCATCCGTCCGGACCCATCGGTTAGGCTTCCAGAAACAGAAGCCGAGAAGATGGCACGGGAACTGATATCCTCAGAAGCAGAGATAACCGACATAAACTTTGACCCCAGCCTAGGTGAAATAATAATCGAAACAAAGAAACCTGGCTTAGTTATCGGCAGAAACGGCACAGTCCTGCAAGAAATTATAAAGAAAACAAAATGGCGTCCCCGCGTCTTGAGAAGCCCTCCGATAAAGTCTAAAATCGTCACGCATATGCGCCATTACCTTCACTCAGAAAGCAAAGAACGCGAACGCATACTTCGTACCGTAGGTGAAAGAATTTTCCGACCGAAAGCTTACGAGATTGGCGACATCAGAATGACAGTGCTCGGAGGAGCCCAAGAAGTGGGACGTTCAGCCTTCCTCGTTAAAACCAGAGAAAGCAGCGTATTACTGGACTGCGGCATCAATCCAGGCTCACAAAGACCGTTTGAGTCTTTTCCACGTTTTGACTGCCCAGAATTTCAAATAGACCAGCTAGATGCAGTGGTTATAACACACGCTCACCTTGATCACTGCGGCTTAACGCCATTCCTTTATAAATATGGATATGACGGACCTGTCTACTGTTCCGCGCCAACTTCCAATCTCATGACGATGCTACAGCTTGACTACTTGGACGTGGCAAACAAGCAGGGAGTAACACCGTACTACGACCAAAAGGATGTCCGCGAGTGCGTTTTACACACAATTCCTCTTAGATTCGGTGTCGTCACTGACATAGCACCAGATATTCGTTTGACCCTACACAATTCTGGTCACATACTCGGCGCTGCCATGGCACACTTGCATATCGGCGAAGGCTTGCACAACATCGTTTATACAAGCGACTACAAGTTCGGAAGAACCATGTTGCTTGAGGCGGCAGCAACAGAATTTCCGCGCATAGAAACAGTCATCACCGAAAGCACTTACGGAGGACAAGAAGACTTCATGCCTTCCAGAGTTGAATCTGAGGAAAACTTAACCGCCGTCATAAATGAGACATTAGAACGCAAAGGCAAAGTGCTTATTCCTGTTCCAGCGGTAGGCAGAGCACAGGAAATAATGCTCATCATTGACGGTTACATGAAGCGGGGATTGATGAAGGAAGCACCAGTATTCATTGAGGGCATGATCTCAGAAGCTACAGCAATCCACACCGCATACCCAGAATATTTGAGCAGAGAAGTTCGTCATAGCATCCTCCACGAAGAGGTTAACCCGTTCCAATCGGACTATTTCACAATCGTAGAGCACCCAAGTATTAGACAAACCATAATCGAAGGTGAACCGTGCATCGTTCTGGCAACTTCCGGAATGCTTGAAGGCGGACCTGTAATAGAATACTTCAAAAACTGGGCTGAGGACGAAAAGAACACGATAATCTTCGTCAGCTATCAAATTGAAGGCACCATGGGCAAAAGGGTTCAGAAAGGAGTAAATGAAGTTACCATGATGGATAACGAGGGCAAAATGGCTGTTGTCCAAGTTAGAATGCAAGTGAATTCCATAGGAGGCTTTTCTGGACACTCTGATAGACGACAACTAATCAACTATTTGACCCATCTTAAGCCCAAGCCTGAAAGAATTTTTGTGTGCCACGGAGAAAAAAGCAAAATCAGGAATATGGCAGGTTTCCTCGACCGTAAAGTCGGCATTAGCGCTGTCGTTCCAAATATTTTGGAAACCTTTAGGCTGCTGTAGGCAGAGGCTTATTTGAAACTTGCCTGTTTTCTCGCCAGATTCTAATATTTGGCGGGCAAATGACTACCCGTTCTTCGCCTAGGCGGGCGATGTCTCCGCTGATGGATTCGGCGAACTCGTATAGTTCGTTTACTGCGCGTTTAACGTCTTCTATGCTCTTGCTTGCAAGGGGAGTCACGCGGAGAATCAGGACATTTCCTTTTTTGATTTCATTCTTGATTTCTTCTAAATCTGATAATTCGCGGAGAGGCATTGCCTTCAAGTAAGTTTTGTCTGAGACCTCTTTATCTTTTGAAGGTGGAACCACTGCTTTCTCGTCTTCTTCTTTCCTTGCTTTGCGGAATAATCCAAGATCTGGCAAGTTTTCTCCTCTCAACCTAATATTTAATTACCTTTCAACAGTTAAGCGTTTCTTAATTTCAAGTCTGAATTCTGATAGCTAATATGAATTATATTAATAAGTGCCTTATGAATCCATGATAAAGATTACAACTTTATGTTAAAAACAACGTTTGCTCTTTGACTTGAGGCATCCTCTCTACTCTGAAACGGTTTTTATTCAGCTAATGTTTTGGCGAAATTCCAGATTTTATCACTTACAAAGTGAACGTTCTTGACGACGGCACCTTGCTTGGCGTTTCTAACGTTTGCTGAGTCATGAAGGCTTTCGCCCATGGCAATCGGTTTCCCATGTTTCTCATCAACAACCAGAACCAAGTCTCCTTTGCTGAATTCACCTTCAACCCGCACGATTCCAGGCGCCATAATGTCAGCGCCATTGCACACATAAGGAATCGCTCCCATGTCCACTACGATTTTCGAAGCCCTTGAAACGAAACCTTGGAAAAGCAGTGTTGGTATCACTTTTTTTTCAAAGTTAAAGAACAAAGGTTTATCATTTATTAGGTAAACGTTGCCCATATCTGACTCGACAATTTCGACTTTGGGTTTTGGACCAAAAAGGGCTTCCACGTTAACCTTAAGCTTCTCCGAAACCTCATTTAGAATTTGCTTAACTTGTTTTGACTTTAAAGAGTGCTTTCGTTGTTTCTGGGGCATTGCAGTCCTCTCAAGTTGCTATTCTATGTAGATAGCAGGTTGACTGGGCATAGCCAGCGCTGCTCGGTGTTTAGGGTCAAAACGCTCTTGGTCTTCCTCATCGTAAACATTTACCTTCGCGTTAAACCTTTCCTCCAAAAAATCCAATGCGTTTTCGATGAACTCTTTTTCGTCTGCATTTTCAATTCTAGCGAGTTGCTCTTTTCTTTCGTTAGGCATCCTGTTTATCGTTTTCAATACCTTGGGTACGAAACTGGCGACGGCCTTCATGTTCGCCCTCAAACTGTTGTCTTTGGAGAGTTCCTTCATAATCTCGTTCACTTTGACTTCACCCTGAACCGTCTTTTCGAGAATACTATGGTAAATGCGCCACTTCCAATTGTTAGCCGTGTAATAGCACACGCGCTTAGGCGAAATCTTTGTAGCTCTCAAAATATTGGATGTGTCGTCAATCAATTCGTTCAGCAGGTTTTCTCGTTCCTCAGCAAGCACATCCACTTTTTCTTCGTCAACACTTGGCCACTCAGCCAGAGAAATGAAGCTCTCTTTTCCCGCGACGCTCCACAACTCCTCACAAATGTGCGGTGCAAAGGGCGCAAGAAGCCTAAGCCAAACTTCCAAAGATTCCTTAACAGCCGCGGCTTCGTTTTCGCCTTTCCTGTTAGCGTACCATCGGAAATCATTCCAAACTTCAAATAGTGCGATCTCCAATGCTGTTCTCGTTTTCAACTCATCAAGGTTTCTCGTAACCTCTCCGATGCGCTGCTGCATTTTGCTCAGCAACCACTTCTCCAAGTGCCCTGTCGCCCCGTTCTTAGCTTTCTCGATTATGTCTAAGGCGAGTTTGCGCAGAGATACTAATTTTCCTCGTATGTCTGCAGCGTTATCTCCTCTCCAGTCAGGGTCGTCCATGCCCTCGGCGCCTAGCAGAAGCGCGCATCTCGTTGCGTCAGCACCGTAATTGTCCACAGCGTTTTTCATGGTTACGAAGTTGCCTTTTGACTTGTGCATCTGTTTGCCTTCAATCATGAGCATGCCGTTTACACCTATGGCTCTAGGCCAGTGTTCACGTGGAAAAAGCGCAGCATGGTGAAAAATGCAGAATGATAAGTGATTGGGTACAAGTTCTTTCGCTGAGACTCGAAGGTCAAAGGGGTACCAGTATAGGAACTCGTTGCGCATAGCGTCCAGAATATCTGCGGGTATATCTGAAGCTTGGCAGACGTTTTTAGTTTCGCCTTTACCGTAAAAGATGTAATCAAATACTTCCCGTGTGAGCGTTTCAGGTTCTATTCCATATTCGCGGATGTGTTTGTTTATAGTGTAGAAAGCCATGTAGATGGTTGAGTCGCTTAGGGTTTCCACAATCCAACCTTTGCCCCACGGCAGCGGTGTCCCGAAGCCTGTTGTCCTCGCACAGGCCCATTCTTTTAGCCAGTCAATGACCGTGAGAAAGTACTGCCGCGCGGTTTCAGGGTAAATCTGCATCTGAGCCACGACTTCTTTGGCTTTGGTTTTCCATTCAGCGTCACTGTAGTTTAAAAACCACTGGTCCGACAGGACCTTCACGATGCACGGTGTCATGCAACGGCACACGACGGGCTCAGACAAATCGTACATGCTGTCTGCGTAGCCGCGTCCTTTGAAATCCTTGATCAATAAGTCTTTGGCTTCTCGAACTGTTTTCCCAGAGTACATACCACAGTTTGCTTTGAGCACTCCACCGTGGAATTCCTTCTTATACAACG
>LFWV01000034.1 GCA_001273335.1 miscellaneous Crenarchaeota group-1 archaeon SG8-32-3
CGAAGCCATAAAACACGCACCACTCGACGATTTGACAAACCTGCCGCTTATTGGACCACGCTTAGCTAAGAAAATTAAGGAGCAAGTGGGCGGCTTCGTCAAAAAAGAAACATGGAAGAAGCTTGAGAAAGATGACGAGTGGAAACAGAAGTCACTTGCTGATTACTAGCCTGAATTTGCGAATTTTTCTGCCTGCTTAACTGCTGTCCCCAAGTAGTTTTTTGGTTTCAAAGCCTCATCAATCTCTTCCTCGCTAAGCCTGCTACCTACCAGCTTGTCTTCGAGGAGGATTTCGCGGAAGTGTCGCTTTTCAACCTCGCTCTTGATGGTTAATTGCCTTAGTAGCTCGTGAGCTTCTTGCCTGTTCAAGCCCTTTCTCGCCAAAGCCATCATCATGGCTTCCGACATGGCGCGTCCCTGAATTAAATCAATGTTCCTTAGCATGCGTTTTTCGTCAACCCCCAAGTTATCCACAACGTCACTCATCAAGAACAACAGGTAATCAGTTAATATGCACAACTCAGGAAGGATGAAGCGTTCGGCTGAGGATTGGGTTAAGTCGCGTTCGTGCCATGTTACCACATTTTCCAGTGCGGGGATGGATAGGCTTCGGATAATTCGAGCTAAGCCGCAGATTCTTTCGCATGTTTCAGGGTTCCTTTTGTGTGGCATTGTGGAGCTGCCAACCTGCTTCTTCTTTTCAAATGATTCGAATACTTCACCGATTTCTGGTCGCTGTAACTCTCGAATTTCCGTGGCGAATTTGTCCAGCGAAGAGACAATAATGGCTAGGGTGCAGGCGTATTCGGCGTAGCGGTCGCGTTGAACGATTTGCGTGGAAATTTCGGCAGCTCGGATGCCCAGCCGCTTCATTACGAGATCTTGAATACGTGTGGCATGCTCTGCTAGGCTGGCTTGGGTGCCGACGGCGCCACTCATCTTTCCAACTAAAACGCGGGTTTTGCATTCGTTTAGCCGCTCGATGTGCCGTGAAATCTCGTAGCCCCAGACTGCAAATTTGAAGCCCAAAGTTATTGGTAAAGCGTGTTGACCGTGGGTTCTCCCAATCATCACGGTCTCCTTGTGCTGCGCAGCCTGTTTTTGCAATATGCACTTCAGTGCTACCAGTTTTTTCTCGATGATGCCAATAGCGGCTTTGAGTTGCAGGGCGTTGGCAGTGTCTACGATGTCGTAGCTTGTGGCACCTAAGTGAACGTACGCGCCACTTGAACCACAAACTTCGGACAATGCACGAACCAAAGAAGCAATATCATGTTTTATCTCCTTCTCGATGGCTTTCACACGCTCTACTTTCACGTGCTTGGTGGAAGCCATAGCCGCGATTTTCTCCGCGTCCTCCCGAGAGATGTTGCCGACTTCAGCATGAGCCAAAGCCAACGCAGCTTCAACATCAAGCAGTCTTTGAACGCGCGCCTCTTCCTCAAAAACCCGCAGCATCTCGGGGGTTCCGTAACGACCGGTATCTATAGGCAATATAGGCAAGTCAATTTTCCCTCGACAAAAGGATATGCAGATTAAACATTAATGTTTTACCAAAGAGTAAAATAATAAACTGAACGTGAAAGCCACTTGGGAACAAAAACAAACATAGCAGTCATAGACAAGCGAGACGGCAACATAATAGTCAGCCCACACAATGAACAGTGTTGCGTGAATTTAGGAAAAACAACAGTCCTCTTTGATGGCAGAATTTACTCGCCAATTTCGGGCGCTTCAGGTACAGAAATAATTGCCCAGAAGCTTCAGCAAGCAGACCGGATCAAGGCAAGCGAAGATTTTCTTAAGGAGGTTGAAGGTGACTATATATTCATAATAGCCGAACCCGAACGAATCATCGCAGGAAGAGACCCCATAGGCGTTCAACCCCTATATTATGGGGAAAACAAGACCGTGACGGCTCTTGCTTCAAACCGCAAAGCGTTATGGAACCTTGGGATAGACGTTGTGATGTCGTTTCCTCCCGGGCACGTAATGTTTGTCAGTCGAGACAACTTCAAATTTAAGCCTGTCAAGATGCTTGTTTTTTCAGAGCCAAAACAGGTAACCATGAAAAAGGCAGCGGAAACCCTACAGAAAATGTTGGAACAAGCTGTTCGCAGGCGTGTTTCGGGAGCTAAGGATGTTGCGGTGGCTTTTTCCGGGGGTCTAGACAGCAGTGTCATAGCGTTTCTGGCTAAGAAGTGCCAAGTTAACGTTCACTTGGTTCATGTGAGTTTAGAGAATCAGCCTGAAACTGAAGAGGCTAAAAAAGCGGCTGACACGTTGCATCTGCCAATGCAGGTTCACCTGTTCAGGGAAGAGGATGTTGAAAACATTTTTCCTAAAGTCGTGGAGCTTATCGAGGAGCCTAATCCCGTCAAAGCAAGTATTGGTGTACCTTTTTATTGGACGGCGGAGAAAACTGCTGAGTCAGGATACAAGGCGCTACTGGCTGGACAGGGTGCTGATGAGCTTTTCGGCGGTTACCAACGCTACATCAAAGAGTACCTATCTGATGGAGAGGAAAAAGTTAGAAAAACCATGTTTGAAGACGTTGTTAGGATTCATGAAAGCAACCTTGAACGAGACATGAAAATCTGCAGTTTCCATAACGTAGAACTACGTTTACCCTTTGCGTCGTATCAACTCGCCGAGTTCACAATGACCCTGCCTTTTGGATTGAAAATTGAAAAGCATGCAGATACACTTAGAAAACTGGTTTTGAGGAAGGCCGCAGAAAACATGGGTTTACCCTCATCAATAACGGAGAAACCCAAAAAGGCTGTCCAGTACGCTACAGGGATAAACAATGCGCTTAAGAAGATAGCGAAGAAACAGAAGACATCTGTAGTCGACTATGTGAAAAAAATGTTTCTCAGCCAAATTAATGAAAATTAATGTTCTACACCTTTCATCTAATCAAATATCTTTGGCCCTTAATGGCATTTCGATGTATAAACCAATAGTACACATCTCTCAAAAACAACTTTATACGAGTGGTTGAGTTTGCCCAACATAACAGTTCTAAGCACAAATAAAAAACAAACTTCGAACTGCAACCTTAGAAAGTCAGACTTAATGAGAAAATGGCGAATCATATGAATCATTAACAAAAAATATATCAACACTCAGCCTAATAAGAAACGCCAACACAGAAGTGAAATCAATGGAGAAAGAACTACAGGTCTACATAGATGGAATTTACTATCCGAAATCACAGGCTAAAGTCCCTGTTTACGATCATGGTCTCCTTTACGGTGACGGCGTTTTCGAGGGAATCCGCGCCTACAACGGGATAGTCTTCAAACTCAAAGAGCATATAAGTAGGCTTTATCGTTCTGCGCACACACTGATGTTGAAGATACCCTTAACCGAAGAAGAGATAACAGAGGCAGTTTTGGAAACCCTGCGGAAAAACAGCCTGCGGGACGCTTACATCCGCTTGGTGGTTACTCGAGGCGTTGGAGACCTCGGACTGGACCCGCGCAAATGTCCTAAACCCTCAGTTATCATAATAACCGACACTATTTCGATAATGTCCAGTGAAGCTAAAGAGAAAGGCATTTCAACTGTTATCAGTTGGGTTAGACGACATCCTGTGGACACGACGACACACGAGATAAAATCTCTAAACTACCTTAACAGTGTGTTAGCCAAGATGGAAGCAACCGCATACGGCGCTGACGAAGCCATAGGCTTGGATAAAACAGGCGCCATATCTGAGGGAGTGGGCGAGAACTTGTTCATAGTTAAGGACGGCAAGGTGTTCACTCCGCCAAGCAGCACTGGCGCTTTAGCAGGCATCACAGCCAAGCTTGCAATAGAGTTCGCGAAAAACTTAGGGTACGACGTCGCTGAAGCCAACATAACCCCGTTTCAGTTGTTTACTGCCGATGAAGCGTTTTTCACTGGAACAGCCGCAGAAGTCGTGCCTATCAGGGAAGTGAACAAGCGTCAAATAGGCAATGGAAAACCAGGTCCCGTCACAAAGAAGTTGATGGCGGCTTTCGAAAAAGCAACTTCTGACCGAGCGTTCGGAGTGCCGATCTACCCGTAAAATCGAAGCGGCAACAAGCGGCTTCGCAGTTACTTCTTTTTTATGAACCTTTCTATTTCATTCAATGCTTGCTCCAGTATTTCAATAGGCGGCAGGAACACTGCTCTAACGTGCCCTGCACCGTAAACTGGGTCAAAGCCTGAACCGTGCACCAGAAGCACGCCGGTTTCTTTTAGAAGTTCCACAGCGAATTCCATGTCTGTCTTCCACTTTGAGCCTACATCGCAAATTTTGGGGAAAACGTAGAACGCGCCTTCAGGTTTTGCGCAATTTACTCCTTCAATCTCGTTGAGCCTCTTCCACGCGTAGTCTCTTCTAACCCGGAGCTTTTCCACCAGTTCTTTCACATGATCTTGCGGACCTCTCAACGCAGCGATGCCCGCCATCTGAGCTGGAGTGCTAGCGCAGATTCTTATACGCTGCTCTTTTTCTACGGCTTTCTTAAGCTCCTGCAGTTCACCGTTTGGATCGTAGAAGTACATGTAACCGAGTCTCCAGCCAGTCATCAGATAGACTTTCGAGAACCCATTTAATCCTACTACGGGCAAGTCTTTGGCTAAGTGGGCTGTGCTGACGTAGTCTTCAACGTATCTTATCTGGTCATAAATTTCATCCGACAAAACGAGGAGGTCGTGTTCACCTGCTACGTCCAGCATTTGCTTGACCGTTTTAGTTCTGTAAAGCGCGCCTGTAGGATTATTTGGGTTGTTTATCACAATGGCACGAGTTGTTTCGGAGATTTTGCTTCGTAAGTCGTCAATGTTTGGCTGCCAGTTTTCTTCTTCAACGGTTTCATAAGAAACTGGAGTGCCATCATACACCTTCGAGTATGACATGTACGGTGAATAGGGGGGTCCTGGAACGAGGATTTGGTCTCCCTTTTCTATTAGGGAGGATATCAACATTCTGATTCCTTCGGAGACACCGGAAGTGATTAAGACGTTATCCGCAAATACATGTACGCCATTAACTCGTTTTTCTTTTTCAACTATAGCTTGTCTCAGTTCTAGGACTCCTTCTGAAGGTGAGTAATTGTTATTTCCTGACTGAACTGCCTCAATCAGTGCTTGCCTGATGTGCTGTGGTGTGGGGAAGTCAAATGCCACAGGATCTCCGATGTTTAGATAAAACATTTTTTTTCCCGTTTTAGTGATTTGGCCTGCGTTGACTATGACGTCGCGTATGGCGTACTCGATGGCTTTTGACCGCTCAGTAACTTTAACGTTCACCACTGTTAAGCCCCTGTATTAATGCAGAGTTGCGCAGTTCAGAAACATAAAGCTTCCGAAGAACAGCACGTTTGAGCACGCGTTGCCGTGGATCCTATTCTTTCAGAAATGTCTTGAATCGTAATTGTTCAGTAACATTTTAGTTCTACGTTGCCATAAGATATGTATACCTGCTAGGTCAGGTGAACATTAATGTTTGGTTGGACTGGTAACTTCCTACAAGTTGACTTAACCAGAAACAAAGCAGTTGCAGAACCGTACGATTCACACTTAGCTCTAAGCTTAATCGGCGGCAGAGGCTTTGCAGCAAAAATCCTCTGGGACAAACTAACTCCTGGAATAGATCCTCTGTCACCTGAAAACAAGCTTGTTTTCGCTGCTGGACCCTTAACTGGGTTAGGTGTGCCAAACAGCGGTAAACTAGTTATAGCTGCCAAGAGCCCCTTGACTGGTGGCTATGGCGACGGGAACTTGGGAACTTCCGCTGGAATTGAAATGCGCAAGGCTGGTTACGACGCCGTTATTATAAAGGGTAAAGCGGAAAAGCCTGTTGTTCTCCACATTAAAAACAAGGTCGCTGAGTTTGTAGATGCTAAAGATTTCTGGGGCTTAAACACGTTTGACACTGAAAATCATCTAAAAGCCATATATGGACGTAGCGCAGGCGTCGTCTCTATTGGTCCTGCAGGAGAAAACCTCGTGAAGTTTGCTATAATTAGTTCTCAAGAGGGACGCGCTGGCGGAAGAGCAGGAATGGGTGCTGTAATGGGCTCCAAGAACTTGAAAGCCGTAGTTTTCGAAGGCTTCGATGATGTTCCTGTTGCTTATCCAGAGGACCTGAAGGAACTTAACGCTGCTGGTTACAGGGAAATCATGACGAAGCCAAGTTATGCTTTTTGGAAACAGCAGGGAACCATGTCTACGGTAGAGTGGTGTCAAGAAAACAGTGCGCTGCCAACTTTTAATTTCAGTGAGGGCGTTTTCGAAAAAGCTGACAAGATAGGCGGGTTTGCTATGGAAAAAATAAAAGTCGGCAATCGCGGCTGCCCAAATTGCAACATGATGTGCGGTAACGTGGTTAAAAACTCTAACAGAAATGAGTCAGAGATTGATTACGAAAATGTGGCAATGTTGGGTTCGAATGTTGGTTTGGGCAATCTTCGGCAGGTTGCGGCTTTAAACCGTCTTGCAGATGAACTTGGTTTGGACACGATTTCGCTTGGAAACGTAATAGGCTTCGCCATAGAAACTTCCCAGAAAAAGAGTATTCCCGAAGAGTTACAGTGGGGAAAATACAAGGAAACCCGGGACTTGATTAATGATATAGCTTACAGGCGTGGGTTCGGAAAGCTTCTCGGTGAAGGCGTGAAAGCCACTGCTGCTAATATAGGTCATGAGTCAGCCGATTGGGCGATGCAAATTAAAGGTTTAGAGGTATCTGCTTACGACTGCCACGCGGCACCTGCTATGGCGTTGGCTTATGCTACAAGCTCGGTTGGCGCGCATCATAAGGAAGCGTGGGTGATCTCTTGGGAGGTCAAGTTTGGACGCAAAAGCTACAGTGAGGAGAAAATTAACAAGGTCATAGAGATGCAGCGCATTCGCGGCGGCATTTTTGAATCTCTCGCTGTCTGCCGTTTTCCTAATACTTCGCTTGGCTTTGAACTTGATTGGTACACGAAGTACCTGCAAGCAGCAACAGGTAAAGAAATGCCGTTCAACGCTCTGATATACGTAGCTGATAAAACGTTGAACTTGATTCGTGCCTTTTGGATACGCGAGTACGGTAACAGCTGGAGAAGGGAAATGGAAATTCCTCCCATGAAGTGGTTTAAGAAGCCTTTAACCACAGGACCATTGAAAGGTGCTATGCTTGACTTAGCGAAATTTGATGGTATGTTGAAGAAGTATTATGCGAAGAGGGGTTGGGATGAGAGAGGAATACCTAGGAGGTCAACTTTGCAGAAACTTAGTTTGCCGGATGTAGCTAAACAACTTGAAAACTACGTGACCATGTCCGATTAGTAACCAAGCGTTTAGTAGGATTTGGCAAAGTACACAATTTCCCCGTCTTTCTTTCCGCAGCAGACGCAGTTGGCTGTGTTTTTCTCTTTTTCGAAAGGTTTCAGCCTGATTGATGCTCCGGTTTCTTCTTTTATTTTTTCTTCGCATTTCGAGTTGCCGCACCAGGCTGCTTTGATGAAGCCGCCTTTATTTTTGAGTGTTTTTTGGAAGTCGTCGTAGTTTTGCACTGTTGTTGTTTTTTCATCTAAGGCTGTTTTGGCTTTAGCGTAAAGGTTTTTTTGGATTTCTTCAAGAAGCTTTTCTGTGGCTTGCACTGCCTCGTCCATTTTTGCAGTAGTTTTCTGGTAGGTGTCGCGTCTAGCCAAGGTTACCTGATCCTGTTTGAGATCACGGGGACCTATCTCTATTCGTACGGGTACACCTTTCAGCTCCCACTCGTTGAATTTCCATCCGGGTGTGTATTCTGTTCTGTTGTCTAAGACGGTTGTGATGTGTTTCACTTTGAGCTTGTCCAATATTTCTTTTGCTTTCGCTAGTATTGCGGCGGAGTCTGCAACCTTGTAGGTTATGGGAACTATAACTACTTGTACTGGAGCGACTCTAGGCGGCATGACTAGTCCTCTGTCGTCGCCATGGACCATGACTAACGCGCCTATCAACCGTGTAGATATGCCCCACGAGGTTTGCCAAACTTTGTGCTCCTTTTCGTCTTCTCCGATGAAGTTTATGTCGAAAACTCTTGCGAAGTTTTGTCCGAGGTTGTGGCTGGTTCCCATCTGTAGCGCTTTCCCGTCGGGCATCATAGCCTCCAGCGTGGTTGTGTAGAGGGCTCCAGCGAACTTTTCCTTGTCAGTTTTCACTCCGACAAGCACTGGAATTGCCAAGTAGTTTTCCATCACGTCCTTGTATTCGCCGAGGATGTCCATGACTTCTTTTTCGGCTTCTTCGCTTGTTACGTGGGCTGTGTGTCCTTCCTGCCATAGAAACTCTCGGGTTCTAAGGAAAGGTTTGGTGGCTTTGGTTTCCCACCTGATGATGTTGCACCACTGATTAATTTTTATAGGCAGGTCACGCCAGCTTCTGATCCACTTGGCGAAAGTGGCGTAGATTATCGTTTCAGATGTTGGTCTGATCGCGAGCTTTTCTTCCAGTTTGGTGTTTCCACCTTCAGTTACCCAAGCAACCTCTGGAACGAAGCCTTCAAAGTGCTCAGCCTCTTTTTTCAGAAAACTTTCAGGAATAAAGATTGGGAAATACACGTTTTTGTGACCAGTTTCCTTTATTTTCCGATTAAAAACTTCCTGAATTTTCTCCCAAATAGCGTAAGACTGTTCTCGGAGAATCATACAGCCCTTTATAGGCGCGTACTCAGCCATTTCAGATTTCAATACGACTTCGGTGTACCATTCCGAGAAGTCTTCGTTTTTCTTTAGCGTTACTCCAGTGTCTGACATAGTCTTTCTCTCCTTCTGTTTTACGCTGGCAGCATATAACCATAACGCAGAACTCAAATCAAAAAAATATATGCTTGTTGATCTTTTCGTCGGAGCAAATGAAAGATAACAGCATAACAAGTGTGCTTCTGCTTATTTTGCAGGTATTCCCTTAAGAAAAGGGAAAGAAGGAAAATATTCAATTTTATGATTGCCTTTTTAACAGCAGTAGGTGCAGAAGCAGGCTACTACTGTTTTATTTTGGACAATTGGTAAACGCTTGCCTTCAGAGCTAAATTTTATATGTAAGAAGGGAGACAGGTAAAAATCGTGCAATAGTTCAGCCCTGCAACAGCACAACCGAAACTTGCCGTAATTCAACGTTATCGATTTGCTTCTGTAAACCTACCTTAATCAGTATTCATGCTTTGAAACTTTTATATACGTCTGTGACAATGCTATGCTTGAGCGTCATGGCTGAAGTTTGTTCGACATGCGGGCTTCCGAAGGACTTATGCGTTTGTGGCGAAATCGAAAAAGAGCAACAACGTATCCGTATCAGACTTGAAACAAGAAAATTTGGCAGAGCAAACACAATCGTTGACGGCATGGATGACAAAAACTCAAATCTCGCGAATCTAGCTCAAAAACTAAAATCTTTTTGTGCTTGTGGTGGAAAGATGAAACTGCTACAAAACGTTCAAGAGGTACTTAAGTCTCTGAAACATAGGAAGCCATCCCAAATCTACTGCCCCAAATGCTGCAGCCCAAAAATCAGGTTGCACAGTGGTCTTGACTTCTGGCTGACACCTAAAAAATACATCTGCGAAGCCTGTGGCTACACAGGTCAAATAATCATGGAAATAGACGTAGAAAAAGAAGAGGAAAGCAGCTGATTAAAAGTTTAGTCTGGTAGCTCCAGATTCAGTTGTTTCTTCAAGGTCTTGTAGCGGTTACGCACCGTAACTTCAGTCACGCCAGCAGCCTCTGCGATATCCTTTTGCGTCTTCTTCTCGTTATTTTGCAAACAGGCAATATACAATGCAGCAGCGGCCAATCCCATAGGATCCTTACCAGCAGCAGCGCGCTTCTTCTTAGCATCGCGCAATATCTGAATCGCGGCACCCTGAGTCTTACCCGAAATCCCCGTGCGCTCAGCAATCTTCGACACGTAAGTCAACGGATCAGCAATCGGCATATGCACCTCAAGCTCACGCAACAAAAGCCTGTAACAACGAGCAACATCCTTCTTGTCAACAAGACTTGCCTCAGAAATCTCGCGAAGAGTTCTAGGCGTTCCGCTACCACGGCAAGCTGCATATAACGCGGCAGCAGCAATAGCAGCAATTGACCTGCCCCGCACTAAGCCTTTGTCGAGAGCTTTGCGGTAAATAACCGCTGCTTTCTCCTTGATTGGTGGAGGAATATATACCTTATCGGAAAGACGATCAAGCTCCGCCATTGCTTGAGCAAGGTTTCTGTCTATTGAAGAGTGCACTCGAGAACGAATTTGCCACTTCCTCAATCGCCACATTTGCAACCTAGTCGAAAGGGGTAATTTTCTTCCGAAAGCATCACGGTCTACTTGACTTATGGCTGTTGATAAGCCTTTGTCGTGAACGGAATAGGATGTTGGAACTCCCACACGACTTCTAGAAGCTTTTTCTTCTTGCGTGAAAGCTCGCCATTCAGGTCCTTTATCCATCATCTGCTCATAAAGGACAAGACCACAGTCGCCGCAAACGGTTTCGCCTGTGTCATAATCGTGAACGAGGTTATCGCTACCACACTCAGGACATTTGTCAGCTAAGCGTTGACGTGTTCTAGCCTCTTTTATGCTCAATTTTGTACTCTCCATGTATTATTTGCGTAGAACCGTCACCATATCCCTTTGTGAGTTGAGAAAACAGTACATTCGGATCCGCGCAAACTAAGCAGATGAACAGATTTAATATATAAGCTTTACGGTTTTCATGATGTTATTCAATACATAACTCTCGAATAATTATACACAATCCTGATCCCGCTTCGGAAAAAGAAAACAAAAAGAGAAATCACATGAAAATATGAACTAACCCGGATACTGTCCCAAACCAGCTTTGCAAACTATTGTGTTGTTTGTTCTTTGTTTATTTTCTCTATTAGAACAGGCAGGTCAGTTATTGAAGTTATAATGTAGTTGGCGCCGTGACGCATCAGCGGCTCTACCTTGGAGTCGTCTGCTGGCAAGCCAACAGCAATGGCTTTCAAATCCTTAGCGCTTTCCATGTCCATGCTGCTGTCTCCAATAACCACAGTTACCTCAGGCGCTACGCCTAAAACCCTTAGCGCCATTTCAAGGTGCTCAGGATTCGGCTTCACAAAATTAACTTTGTCTCTAGGAACCGTCACACTGAAGAAGCTGCTAATGTTGAAACGCTGTAGAATATAGTTTGCGGCTTTATTGCTGTTCAGAGTGAACAAGCCAATTTTCAAGTTCATCTGTCTCAAAGACTTCAGAGTTTCATATGCTCCAGACATCAAGTCTGTGGTTGTAGCGGCTTCTAACTCATATTTCTCTGCGATATCTAAGGCTTCGTTGCGGATCTCATCCATTGCTTCAACGGATTTCCCGTTGTTCTTCAGGTATATCGTTGTTTTCTTGAGCATATCAAAGATGTTTTCTTTCACGGATAACACCGAAGCGGGAACGCCGACTCGCAGCAGGTAGCTTCTAACGTCGCCTCGTAGTGACTTGTAGTCTAAGTTGAAACTCACGATAGTTCCATCGAGATCGAATATCACGGCTTTGATGTTTATTGCAGTCACACTCTATTTTCTTGCTGAATCGAAGCAGGTACACCACTTGCTCAAGGAATAATATACTTTTTGTAAGCAAACACTTACTTTTTCAGTATTACATTCATCGGTTCTTGATGTGCCTCCGCTTGATTAATCAAAACTACAATAAAAAGGTGTTGAAGGTAGTTAGTGCGCTATAGTACGGATTATTGCACCTCCCTGCGGAGGAAAAGACCCTAAGTTCAAATTCCAGTGGACCCTCTAAATCTCCACTAATCTAAGTGCCTCACGTTCTTTGAGACCATAATAGTCTGCAAAGCCAATACAAAAAATGAAATACAGAAAAAGAGAGAACTGTGGAAGCAATTGAAAGATATCTAAGCAAAAAAGGAGAATTTTGAGGGATATCTCCACACTATGTGGATGCAATTCTCATACCCCGCTTATTTTTCAATTCAGCATTAGAGCAAAAGGGGGAAGCGTTTGGCAGATCAAGCTTCATGCAGATAGTCTTGAATGGCATAAGTAATAAATAATTGTATAATAGTTCGTGTAGCTATTACGAAGGTTCTATAATAATGCCCTCGCGGTTTGATATGTCTAAGCTGAAAGCTTTTCTCATTATCGATCTAGTCTTCCTAGGCGCAGTCGTCTCAACTTACTTTTACTTCCAAGATCAAGGCTTAATTGTTGTTGGATTAAAGCCAGCAACGTTTGCGTTTTCGGATCTAACTGTTGACCCAGCTGAAATCTATCCTGGTGAAGCTATACAAATATCACTCAATGCAACAAATGTTGGTGACCTTGAGGGCAACGAAACCCTAAACCTTGAGATTAACGATGTTGTAAAAGACACAGAAAATATTACGCTTGCAGGTGGAGGATCTCAAATTATTGAGTTCACTTATATAGAAACGGTGATGGGTAATTACACCGTTAAAGTCGGCGATTTGGTTGGGACATTCATTGTCAAGCCTGCACCGCCTGAAACAAGCAAAATAATATTATCGAATCTTAAGTTAGCTCCTTATGAAGTTTGGGCATATGAGCCAATCACTTTAACTGCCACCGCGCAAAATCCTACCGCAGAAAGAGACACGCTTACCATCAAAATAACAATGGACGATGTGATTTTAGAATACAAAATCATTGAAGTAGAGGCTGGAACGTCTAAAACCGTAAAATTTACTGTCAATGCATCCGCATCAGAGGGACTTCACGAAGTTAGACTGAACACTCTAAGGGCTTCATATATGGTAGTCAAGACAGGTTACCACAGGCTTAGGATTGGCAGATCCGGTGGCGGATCCGCAGGGTTGCCTTTCACTCTAAACGGAGTAGAATACCTTACCCCATTTGACCAGATTTTACCAGTGGGAGAATACACCATTACCGTACCTGATCCTTTCGATATTGGGACCGGAGTGATGGAATTTGCATATTGGAGTGATGGAGTTACAACTACTACGAGAACCATTACTTTGGATGAAAGCGTGATATTGGTTGTGACATACAACTTGGTCAGCGGATTCGCATCTTGCCCCTCATTGTACGTTTGGAATGGAACAGATTACGTTTATATTGCTGAAATTTCAAACTCTGGGTGGCTAGGAAACATCGATTACATCAACGGTGAAATCGTGTTTGCTGGAAGCAACAAATGGGACTACATTAAAATTGAGGAGAACGTGATACCCAGAGCAGACGGTTATTTTGACATGATCCTTACTCAGCAATGGGACGAAATTTTCTATCTTGACTCAACTTACATGATGGTGGTTGACCACCCGGCGAGCGTAGATGTATACACAACTTATAGCACTTATATCAATTCAGTCTTTAACGATCAAATCTACACAATAAACAAAGCAGACTTAATTTCACCTGCAAACGCAACTTATATTTGGGCACCAAAGGAAACAACCGAACCAGGGGAAAATGTTTTATCCCAGATTTCACAACTTGACGGAGTTTTCACGCCTGGAAACTGTGGACTTTACAGTCAGGCATGGAACAACATGAGCCTAAACCAGTTAACCATAGATCTAGGCAATTTGTCTGATGCCGAACAAATAAAACTTGTACTTAACGGCATGGTTGTTTGGGGGGAACCTGAACCCTACTACGCATGGATAGAAAGCTTCCAAATAGCAGCTGCCCAAGGACTAGTAGCAGACGGCACAGAGTTAAATCCAGCTCCATACATTGAAATTAAAGACGCAAATGGTAACTGGGTTAAGGTACCCAAGGACCGACAAAGTGGATATGCAGCAGACTACATCCCTAGAACCTTCGTGGTGGATATTACAGATCTATTTCCACCGGGAACAACCGATTTTGAGATTAGAATCAACAATTTTTATAACATAACCTGGGACTACATTGGAATCGATCTTTCAACACAAGAGAACATAACAGTGCAAAAAATCATCCCTGATCAAGCACTTCTCTATCAAATTGGATGGGAAACCTTCTCCAATTCTTATGGGGCTTTCACAAAATATGGTGACATAACAGCGCTATTGCAAAATGCTAATGAAACGTTCGTGATTGGAAGACAAGGTGACCAAATTTCACTTCATTTTCCAACCGCTGACCTAGCGGCACCCGCAGTAGGCATGGAGAGAGACTACTTCTTAGTCACAGCATGTTTCTTTAAAGATGAACCTGGCTATTGGGGTTTCGGATGGGACACCTTCGATGTTGACCCATTGCCATTCCAAGGTATGAGTGGTTATCCCTATCCTAGCACTGAAAGCTACCCCTACGATCCAGAGCATCTAGCGTACCTCGAAGAATACAACACAAGAGTAATAACCCCACCATAGCCTAAGAAAACCAATCGGTGAAAAAGCAGACATGAACAACAGCAACAAAGGCAAAATATATGCAAAATTTAAAAGTTTTACCCTCACTATTTGCTTTAAAGACTCTCGCAGGAACCATGCGTTTAAATGATTTGGGAAATAATAGGTGATGCACTAAGAATATCGGCGCTTGCAGGATTTGGAATAGCAGGCATTCTGACCATTTTGATATGGAAGCAAAACTTGAGGACAAGAGTGACTTATATCAGGCTAGTTGTTCAAGCAGTTGCTTCTGCAGCATTATTTTACCTATTTTCTAAACCGATTCCGCTTTCCTACTATCTATTATTATTTCCATTGACACTCTTTTTTGGCCGCCTGTATTGCGGTTGGCTTTGCCCATTCGGTTTTCTCATGGATTTAATTTCTCAACTAAAAAGAATTTTTAGAAAGACTTACCGAATTCTCCCTGACAGGCTTAATAAGAGCCTGCACAAATTGAGATACCTTTTATTATTGTTTTTCCTGCTTCTGCCAATATTATTATGGATCATGGATCCGCCACCAAATCCTGATTTGGCTGTTGTCAAGCTACAATATCTTATCGGTCCTTTCCAACCGTACACAGTTTTGATTGACCCAATAATGCCACTTGTAGTGCCATGGACCAGTCCGTTTTCATTAAACTCGATTTACTTCAACTATCCATATGCTCAGAACATAGTTACCTACGTCAGCGGAGATTTTGGTCTAGCAATCGCTGTTTTCTTTGTTGGTTTAACGCTGATAAGTTCGCTTCTCTTTAGACGTCCTTGGTGCCGATTTTGCCCAACAGGTTCATCCTTAGCCATTTTAAACAGGTTAAAGGGTTTCAAGTGGGCGCCCCTACTCTATATCGAAAAGAATGAAGAGAAATGCAAGGATTGTGAAGTTTGCAAAATTGCTTGTCCGATGCAAGTCAGCGAATTGTATGAACAAAAGAATGGAAGAATATCCAGTTCACAGTGTATATTGTGCGCGCGTTGCGTTGAGAGCTGCCCTCACCCAGACGCAATAAAACTAAGAATGGCTAGAAAAGCATTGTTCAAGTCGAGAAATTCAGCTGGAAAAATACCAAAATGGATTAGGAAATTAATCCTCAGGTCAAAATAGCTGCTACGGATAGCATACTGATTCACCCCTATAAGGTATAAATGATTGTTTCTTGAACTTCAATTTTTTAGTCTATACCAAATCTTAGTAGGACCGGTCTGAAGCGAAACAAAGCGAACACGAAACTTTTAAAGCCCTTCTGAAAACATAGACCTCATCTTAGCTTATTGCATTCTTGACTTTGGATTTTGGGGATTTATATAAAAAAAAGATCGGATCGCAAGAGATATCTCCATTTATTTGGGGTTCAACTCCCATCCTGTTGGTTTAGATATCACTTTTTGTGTTTTTTGAATTAAAGAGAACTCCTATTCCGATTACTATTATAGGTACTATTAAAACTGCTGCCATTATTGTTGGGAACGGTTCTGGTTCAGGAGAAGGGGATGGTGAAGGCGAGGGGGTTGGCGACGGAAGGGGTATATTTGAACCATTAAAAGAATAAAGGTTGCCATCGTCTGAGGCAATGGAGATTGCGCCGTCAACAACAGCAGGAGATGAATAAGCAAAGTTGCCTGCTCGTTTTTCGAAAAGTCATATAGATTTTTGCGGTAGGCTGAATAACCACTTAATACAATGAATCTATGATGCAACATGAGCTTGCAAGAGTACCTGAAGGAAAAACTCTGGCCCATACTTGTCAAAACAGTTCACGCTTCAGTGATGTACCCAAACCACAAAGCATACACTCGAGAGACGATACTGCAGGAAAAATCTGATATAACCGCTTCGGAACTGGCTAACAGGTTGAACATGTCACTTGGCGAAGCCTTAGTGATTCTACACGAGCTGGAAGAAGAAAGAAAAAGCCCAGCTTAAAACACTTGA
Source organism: miscellaneous Crenarchaeota group-1 archaeon SG8-32-3 (assembly GCA_001273335.1). Classification (GTDB taxonomy): domain Archaea; phylum Thermoproteota; class Bathyarchaeia; order Bathyarchaeales; family Bathycorpusculaceae; genus SG8-32-3. Next base: position 16,313 of record LFWV01000034.1, read on the forward strand.
ACGCTTGAAGCTTTAAAGGTAATGAAAACCTCCGCGTTCAAGCAAAGTCCCAAATCGTTAAAAGACTGCTTGGTTACCTGAACCGTGAAGGGTTTGCCGACGTCAACCTTGAGTTTTACAAGCGAATCTAAATCTGAGATCTGGATGATTTTGCCCTTGAAGGTGTTTCTTGCACTGGACTCCACAGGGACCTTGGATAAGATTATGTCTCGTGGATTTATAAAAACGGCGGTAGCGCCTTGTTTTTGGGCTGTTACTTCGATTTGCACTCCGTTACCAACATCAACTTTTGATGTTCCAGACGCAATTACCTTGGCAGTTCCTGTGAAAGTGTTGTCGACAGCGGCGAAGCGAGCCAAGTTTTTTGAGAGTTTGCCGAAAACCTCTGCTGGCGCACCAACTTCGGTTATTTTTCCCTCGTCCATTAACGCGATGCGGTGAGGTAGTTTTCTAGCTTGGAACATGTTGTGGGTTGCCATTACAATGGTAGTTTTGTTTTCGCGGTTCACGGTTTCGATGACTTCTTCGAGTATGCCAACATTTTTAGGGTCCAAGTTCGCCGTTGGCTCATCTAGAAGCAGCAGTTTCGTTTTCAGCACCAAGGCTCTGGCTATCGCCACACGTTGTTGTTCTCCGCCAGAAAGCTTTCGTGCATTGCGCTTCTCAAAACCCGCTAACTTCACCAGTTCTAACGATTTTTTCACTTCCATATCGCGTATTTCCTTCGGCACTTTCCTTAATTTCAAGCCATAAGCAATATTGTTGTAGACTGAAGTACCAAACACGGTTGTTTTTTGGAACACAAGAGTGCTTTCCAACCGTACTTTTTCAGTGTTTTTGAAGTTGACTTTTTCACCTTGAAAAGTCACTTCGCCTTCTGCAGGGTTTTCGATAAACGCGAGAATTTTCAGCATTGTTGATTTTCCTGAGCCGTTAGGTCCCAAAAGGGCTAGTATTTCGCCTTTGTGAATTTGCAGGTTCACTGTATCTAACACTATTTTGCTGTCGTAGGCTTTTGTTACATCTTTTAGTTCAGCAGTCACTGTCATTATCTTTTAGCCTCTCTTGACCGTTTCAGTTTGGCATATGGACCTTTAGCCAATTCGACCAGGTAGTTTGCTCTTTTTAATATAACCACTATCATGTTTATGGTGAAAAGTACTATCACTAATAATATTCCTAGCGCTATGGCAAGACCGAATTCGTTTATCTGAACATCACGTGCAATAGACGTGGTCATCACGCTGGTCTGGTTACCGCCGCCTTCAATGTTGCCGCCAACCATTAACACTACTCCCAACTCGCCTATTGCACGATTAAAGCTAGCAAGGTCGGATAGAATTATGCCGTTGATTGCTTCCTTCAAAACAGCTATTTGTGCCTGAGACTCTGAAGCACCCAATGTTTGGGCTAAGCTCATTATTTCAGGGTCAACTGATTCAATAGCTGAAACCCCAATGCTGACAAGAATTGGCGTTACAAGTACGGCTTGTCCAATGATTATACCTCCTGGCGTGTAAAGCAACCCCAGAAAGCCTAAGGGTCCGCCTCTTGAAAAGCTGAGAAAAAGGATTAAACCCAGAACCACTGTTGGTAAGCCTATTAAAGTGTTAAAGAAAGTTTTGATTACGGTTTTTCCTCGAAATTCTTTCATAGCAATCAACATGGCTAATGGTGTGCCCCAGAGAATAGCTAAAATGATGGCTGTTCCAGAAAAAAAGAGGGATCGGGAAACAATCTCGAATACAGCCGGGTCGCCAGAAAGTATCAGCTGTAATGCGTGTATTGTGTCGCCGAGTATATCCGCCAAGACTGTGATCCTCTAACTGTAAAGGTCGCCAGCGTCATTTCTGTATTGTGGTGGGCATTCGGAACCGTCAAAGAATGCATAGTCTTGTATCCAGCTGACTATGGGTTGCGGCGCGTTATCCTTTAAGGGTTGCACTGCCTTGTGGAAGAGACTTTGTCCGTATGTGCCAACGCCGTAGTCATCTATTAGCTGCTGGGTTTCGGATGCAATTAGATATTCAATGAAGTTCATTGCGTCGCCGAAGTTAATTTGGTCGTGTATTGATGGGTTTGCTGCTACTGTGTTTTTGTTTACTGCCATTACGGCGTAAACGTTAAGCAACGCTTGTTCTTCTGTTACGAGGGCTTCTATTTCTATGGAGCCGTCTGCGTGGAATTTCAGGTATGTGCCAATGTCCGCGAGTGTGTAAGCGCTCTTTTGGTCAGCTATAGTTAAGGTTGCGCCCATACCTTGACCTGTGCTTGCGAACCAGACTTCATCTGAAAGTTCTTCGTAGTCATAGCCTGATGCGGTCCAAAGGCTTTTCTCTTTGGAGTTTGTGCCCGAGTTGTCTCCTCTAGAGGTCCAGATTTGCGTTTGCCCTGACTGGTCAGGCATGTTTCGTCCATACTCCACTATATTGAATAGAGCCTCCTCTACGGTGAGACCGGAGATTTGCGCGGGATCGTCTGCTGGTCCAACGATGGTGAAGAAGTTGTACGCTATGATTTTCCTGTTCACGCCGTAACCGCCTTCAAGAAACTTTAGTTCCGTTGAGGGCGCATGGACAAGTACTATATCAGCGTCACCGTTTTCTGCTTGCTGGATGGCTACGCCGGTTCCTACTGCTGTTATTTGTAGGTCAACATTGTGTGTTGCTTCGTAGTCTGTCTCTATTACATCTAGCAAACCAGTGTCGTATAGGCTTGTGGTTGTTGAGATGAAAAGTCTGCGTTTCGAGAAGTAGTTGAAGTATACTAGTGTGCCTGCGACCACAATTATGGTGGCTAGTACTGCGACTATTAACATTTTTTGCCATGCTTGCATGTTTTAACCCCGTTATGTTTCATCATTCATATCACTACACTTATAAACTTTCTCATGATTAACTCTAGCTGTAATGCTTCCTCACAAAAAGCATAAGCCCTCCTGTAAAGTATGGATAGAGTACAATGGTACACCTGTACTTGGCAAGGGCGGCGCTGAAATTCTTAAAGGAATAGCAACGGAGCAGTCCATTTCTAAAGCTGCTGAAAAGCTTGGGATGTCCTACCGTTACGTTTGGAACTACTTGCAGAAAATTCAGAAAGCTATTGAAGCCCCAGTCGCGGTAACTTTCAAGGGCGGCAAATTCGGAGGCGGCGGCGCCAGACTAACCGAGTTGGGGCAGAGTTTGATAGAGGAGTATCAGCACGTAGAGGGTCGTATGAGTGAGGTGCTCGCAGACCAAGAGTATTGGGAGGTGTTAAGACTGAAAATAAGCGCCCGAAACCAATTAGAAGGAAAAGTTGTCTCTATCGAAAAAGATGGGGTAACCGCGAAGGTAAAAGTTGAGATTAAAGCTCCTGCAGTGGTCACTGCGGTGATAACGAAAGAAGCGGTTGAAGATTTAGGTATAAAAGTAGGCGATGAAGTAAACGCCGTCGTCAAATCGACGGAAGTAATGATAGCCAAATGAGATTACTGATTTTCCTTTTTCAATCCACTACATAGCGGTAAGCGATGTGTTCGCCTGCGGTTGCGCTTCTCCTTATTATTTTTAGCATGTCACCTGGCCTTGCACCTATAGCTTTAACTGCAGGGTCATTAGATTTTATCTGCGGTATCTGGTAAGGCTTAATCTTGAACTGTGCTAGAATCTCGCTTTTTTCTTTTTCAGTTAGAATCTCGTGTTTTGGAACCAGATGGTGGTCAAAAATTTCGAATACGGGGAAAGACTTTGGTAGAAGCTCGACTTTTCTCTTTTTAGCGCCCTGCTTAGCTGCGTGCGTGAATCGACCTTCAGTGATCACGATGGCGCGGTCCAGTCCCTTCTCTTCCAACAGTTTGTAAAGAGCGTTCATCATGGCAATGCCCACAGTTGCCTCGTTAAGAATACACCAGACTAAGGCTTTCTCTTTATATTTGGGAATGTTGACAATGTAGCCTATTGCGTCTTCTTCCACTTCTTTTTTAATTAGCTTGTATTTTCTGAGTTTTATTAGAACCTCAGCTTTGCGTTCTTCTATGCTTTCTCCTTTGAACTTCAAACCACAAACTCCTAGACAACCGAATACGCGAAACCTAACAAAACTTCAACCCTTAAACTTTTCCCTCTTTTTTCGGCGATATCTCCCGCGAAATCCCCTTTTTCCGTTCGTTATTAGCTTAGTTTTTCGCCGCATTGAAAACAGGTATCTATCTCTTTTAATCCACCAATTTCCTTTCGCCGTAATTGTTAATAACACTCATTCATTTCACATTATATACCATCCAGTGCCAGATTTTGATTTTAAAAAAAGAACGTACAATTTTTGTTCCAATAGGAAAAGCGCGCGCTAAAGTTATCTATCAGGTCATCAAGCTTGTTTGTCATGTGTGAGACTGCCCCTAATTCCTTCATGAATTTCACTATTTTATAATGTTGCAAGTTATTGAGGATAGCAGAGGGATAGAAGACCCCGCGGAACATAACAAAAATATTAAGACATATGGATAATTACTCATATTGTAGCAAATGGGCAAATAGAAAGGAAATCGTAAAAGGTGAAACATCTTGAGGTTTAGCGAGCTAATTGGAAGAGAATTGTACTGCGAAAACATGAAAATAGGCAAAATAACCAATATCATTGTAGATGAAGAAAAGTGGAAAATCACGCATTTTGAAATCGAACTTAAAAAAGAAGCAGCTTTCGAGATACTAGGCGTAAAATCCACAGTCAAAAACGTTTTAGCAATTTCAGCAGTTGGTCCATCATCCAAAGCCATGGCCAAAGATGGAATAAACCTTCAAGTTGCACTAGGACAACTGCGCATTTATCTGCGACCGCCTTAAACTTGAAGGTCTCTAGACAAAAACCGACCTAAAAACCGCTTCTTTTATCCTACTACGATTTGTGCTTGCAGCCTCCTTACTTGAAGATCTAACTGATGCTTACACCAGCGTTTAGAAGAGACAGCGTCCTTTTAAACAAATGATGGGGTTTGATTGAATGCCTTTCTGCTGCTGTTTTATATGCGGAGCACCACGTTTTCCGCGTAGCCTTTCATGATCCCTGCGAATTCTTTTATCATTTCAGGCGCGTAAGGCTTTAAGCCTTCAAACCGCTTCTCCAAAGTGTCCTCTGGTACAAACTGTTGAAGTGCATGGGTTTTCGAGCCTTTAGTAAGTTCGCAAATCTTGTTTACATCTTCAACTGTGATGATTTCTGGAACCATTGTGGTCCTGAACTCGTAGGCTACTTTGCCCATTTTTAGCATTTCAATAGTGCGTAGCAGTCCGCTGGTGCTTTCAGCTCCTAAAATCCCGTATTTTTCTAAAGAAGTTTTCAAGTCTAAAGCCACATAATCCACACAGCCTAAGCATTCTTCCAGCACTTCAGGGTAAAACCCGTTTGTGTCCAGCTTAACATGAAAACCTCGCTTCTTAAGCTTCGCTAAAAATTTTGGCAGTTCCCTATGCATTGTGGGCTCTCCGCCAGTTACTACTACCGCATCCACGTATTTTTTGCGGTTTTCCAGAATTTTAAGTGCCATGGCTTCCTGCAGGAAAGGTGGCTTCGGGTCCACGGCTATGCGCCAGTTGTGGCAGAATGGGCATCGAAGGTTACAGCCTGGCGTGAAGAGTACTGAGGCTACTTTGTTTGGGTAGTCGATTAGGCTTACTTTCTGGAGACCGCTAAATTTCATGTTTTTTCCTCTTTTTACACGGTCAACGGTGCTGAAGCCAGCATTGTAGATTTGTCAAAGGTTTTGCGAATTGTAAATTCCGCTTGTTTCCCGTCGTTCCACTGGTCAACTGGTCGCAGATAGCCGACGACACGTGAGTAAACTTCGGATGGCATACCGCAGACCGGGCATTGCTTGTGCTCGCCGCTTGTGTAGCCGTGCTCCGGGCAAATACTAAACGTGGGAGTCAAAGTGAAGTAGGGCAAACGCGAGTTTGAAGCCACTTTTCGTATGAGTTCCGCGGCTGACTTCCAAGAATGAAGCCTCTCACCCAAGAAAATGTGGAAGACTGTTCCACCTGTGTAAAGTGTCTGCAGGCTCTCTTGATGCTCCAAAGCTTCGAAAAGGTCGCCCTCATAATCAACCGGCAACTGAGAGGAGTTCGTATAGAACGGTTCAACATGCTGCGTCTGAACAAGCCATTCGTTAGCCGCCATAATGTTTGGGTGACGGCGTTTGTCGATGCGGGCAAGCCTGTAGGATGTCCCTTCCGCGGGTGTAGCCTCTAAGTTGTAGATGTTGCCTGTTTCCTCTTGGAAGTCTGCAAGCCGCTCACGCATGAAGCTGAGCGTTTTGACGGCGAAGCCTTTTCCTTCTGGCGTCGTGATGTTCACTCCTAAAAGGTTCAAAACTGCCTCGTTTACGCCTATTAAACCTATGGTTGAAAAGTGGTTCTTCCAGTATTTGCCGTAGCCCTCTTTCACATGACGCAAGTAACGCCGAGAGTACGGATACAAGCCGCTCTCAGTGAACGCTTCAAGCGCTTTCCGCTTAATCTCCAAGCTGCTTCTAGCTGTTTCCATGGTGGCTTCCAAGCGCTGGAAGAACTCATCCTCATCCTTTGACAAGTAGCCTATCCGCGGCATGTTCAATGTTACAACTCCTATGGAGCCTGTTAGCGGGTTAGCGCCGAAGAAGCCCCCGCCGCGTTTTCGTAACTCGCGGTTGTCTATTCTCAATCGGCAGCACATACTTCGCACGTCCTCAGGGCGCAAATCACTGTTCATAAAGTTGGAAAAGTAAGGCACGCCGTACTTGGCAGTGACTTCGAAAACTGCTTTTGCCACGGGCGAATCCCAAGCGAAATCGTTAGTCACGTTGTATGTGGGAATGGGAAAAGTGAAAACCCGTCCTTTGGAGTCACCTTGCTGCATAATCGCGGCAAAAGCCAAATTGAAAATTTCCATTTCCTTACCCATGGCGCCGTACGTGTCTTCGGTGACTTTTCCGTTGAAAAGCACGCTCTCGTCTTTCATGAAGTCTGGCACGGTCAAATCTAGGGTCAGGTTAGTGAAAGGTGTCTGGAAGCCCACGCGAGTA
>LFWV01000001.1 GCA_001273335.1 miscellaneous Crenarchaeota group-1 archaeon SG8-32-3
TTATAGCTTCATAGGGACAAACTGAATAGCAAACACGACATCTGCTACATAAATCTTGATTTATTTCAATTGCAGCGAGACATTTTTCACTCATGCTATGACCTCTTTCTGCTATTTCGCTTCGTGTTCTTCAAAGCTTCAGCATACCCGCTTTTGCTTATGGAAACAGGAAAAGGGTTTTTGAACGATATAATGTTTTCCCTTTATCTCCTGTAATAAGGTCTTCGAATATACCCGTACGCTTCAAGGGCTGCAGTGATACCTTGACCCACAGCGGTGCCAACCTGCTTAGCAGGATGACTCGTCACATCACCAGCCGCATAAACTCCTGCTACACTGGTTCGCTGGAAAACATCTGCTTTTATGTAGCCGTGCTCGTTGACTTCCAAGCCTGCTTCACATGCGATTTGGCTGTTCGGTGCCTCACCGATTTGCACGAAAACCGCGTCAACCGCAATTTCTTTCGTTGCGTTTGCCTTGTTATCGTATAATACGACCGCACTTACAAGTTTGTTACCCTTAATTTCTCGCACTTCAGTGTTCAAGAAAATCTGCACGTTTTCTTTGGAATCCACATCTTTCACGAGAGCGTCTTCAGCGCGGAAAGCGCCTCTGCGATGAACCATCAAAACCTCAGCAGCAATACCTGAAAGGTAAAGAGTAGTAGTGGCTGCCGAGTTGCCGCCGCCGATCACAAGCACACGCTTGCCCTTGAAAAATGGGCCATCGCAGACACCGCAGTAGCTTACGCCTCTTCCGCGGAACTCTTTCTCGCCTTTAACGCCAATTTCACGGTAATGCGAGCCGGTAGCAATGATTAAGGATTTGGCTTCGTATTCTCTTCTGGTGGTTTTCACGATTTTCTGTTCGCTTGTAAGGTCCAAAGCAGTTACAGTTTCGATTTCATGTATGTTTGCGCCAGCTTTTTTGCAGTGAAGTGCCATCTTTTGCGCCAGTTCGCCACCGGTTATATGTGGGAAACCAGGATAGTTTTCCACAATTGGAGCATCAGCTGCTGTTCCCCCAGCCATTTTTTCGTCAATAACAAGGGTTTTTAGTCCGCTTCTTGCGCCATAGATTCCCGCGGCTAAACCAGCTGCACCAGCGCCAATAACTATTAACTCCCAGCTTTCCATGCTCAAACACCTCTTCAAACGGAATAATTGGGGCGGGGCGGTTTATGAATTATTCGGAGAGGGGGTGTTGTAACTGTTTTCAACTAGTAGTGAGTGGTCTTTAGGTTGAAATGGGCGCTGTTATAGTGGCTCCGTGGGAGTTGAGGGTTTAAGCTTATTTGGTACTAGCGCCTTAATGTGTGAGCTAGAGGAATAGGATGTGAAGTATGAGATTAAATACAAACCGGCTTACTCGATGCTTGTAGTGAACTTGGATAAAGGCGAAGCAATAACGGGGGAATCAGGTGCCTTAACCTATATGGATCCAACGATAGAGGCACATACTCGCAAGAGAGAGAAAAGTCTGCTGGGAAGCATAGGGCTTACCCTATTTGGTGGGCAATCTTTTTGGGTGAACGATTACGTGGCGGAAAGAGGTCCCGGGGAGGTGGCTCTAGTTGCGGCGCCTGTGGGAGACATTGAAAAGCTGGAGATCACGCTAGACCAAGGTTTCATAATACAGAAATCAGCATACATAGCGTCAACGCAGGGCATAGACTTAGACGTGAAGTGGGAAGGCTTTACCAAAGGATTGTTCGGGCAGGGACTGTTCATGCTGAAGGCAACGGGCAACGGACAGTTATTTATCAACACTTTCGGCGCCATTGACACGCACAAGCTGGAGGCAGGACAAACATTGATAGTTGACAACTTCCACTTAGTCGGATTCAGTGCCTCATGCAGCTACAAAGTCACAAGGTTCGGCGGATTGAAAGAAACACTGCTAAGCGGAGAAGGATTAGTAACCCAAATCACGGGTCCAGGAGAAGTTCACATACAAACCAAGAACTTACGCGAGTTCGTAGAATGGCTTTGGACGCTACTAGAACCGAGAGTGCGATCAAGAGCCCGCTAAACCCCAATTTTTCATTTTTTAGTTTTTGTGTTAAACCTTCTTGAATCGAAAAGTACAGGCTTCATCTTTCGAGAGTGAAAGTGCTATCAACAGTGACTTTTTCTGGAACTCTGTCTAGCAGCATTTGTTCTTCGTGTTTTTTGCTAAGCACTATGGGTTGAAGTTTCTTGGCGAGGTCCAACGCTGACTGCAGTTTGCTGCTTCGCTCAGCGTATATTTCCAAGAGGGCTCCATCTTTCTTCACGGCTTCCCCCAGCTTTGCCTTGAGCACTACGCCAGCGCCTTTTGCTCTTGGTGCACCCGCCATTTTTGCGATGTTAGCTATGTTAGCAGTGCTTATCCAAAGGACTCTGCCTGCTTGCTCAGTAGTCAATTCGGCTTTATGGGTGCCCACAGGTAGTTCATCAGATTTCACATGGGGGTTTCCGCCTTGGGCCTCTATGATTTCGCGCAGTTTCTGTTCGGCTCGTCCAGATTGCAGCATATGTTCGGCTTTCTTCCGTCCGTCCTCAACGCCGACCATTTCGAAAAGCATGCCCGCGAGGCTGACTGCCTTTTCTTTTAGGTCTGCTGGACCGCCACCCTTGAGAGCCATCAACGCTTCTTGCGCTTCGAGGACGGGTCCAACAGCGTAGCCTATAGGTTGTTCTCCGAAAGTCAAAGCGCACTGGATTTTCAGATCCAAACGCATGCCTAAGTCTACGAAGTCAGAAGCTAAACTGTACGCTTCTGTCATGTTTTTGATTTTAGCGCCGTTACCCGTTGGAATGTCTATTGCAACATGTGTGGCGCCTATAGCTTTTTTCTTGCTCATAATCGAAGGCAAAAGCAGGGGGTCAATTCCTAAAGGATACTCGATTTGAATGAACAGGTCGTCGGCTGGCGCTAAATCTAAGGCGCCGCCCCAAACGAGACAGCCATTTGTCTTCTCCACCACAGCCTTTATCTCACTGATAGCAAGGTCCACTGGACAAAGGGTTTCAACACGATCAGCGGTTCCCGCAGGAGAAGTAACCGCCCGCGAAGACGTCTTAGGTATCGTGAACCCGGCAGCCGCCACTATTGGCACCACAAGCAGCGAAGTTTTATCGCCGGGTATACCGCCTATGCTGTGCTTATCCAGTATGGGTGCTTCGCCGAAGTCAAGCATATCACCAGTCTCCACCATGGCTCGGGATAAAGCTTCGTTCTCACCCATGTTTAAACCGTAAATGTTAAGCGCAGTCAAGAAAGCGGCAATTTCAGCTTCACTCAGATGCCTTTCAACCACGTCTTTAACTATGATTACCATGTCGCGTCCCCGCAATCTTTCGCCGCGCAGTTTCGCCCGGACATGCTGGAGGGACTCAGGAAGCTCAGCCAAGTTCACGTCCACTGTCTCGTCAGTTCTTAATCCAAGCGTCTCTGAGATTTCTTCGTAAAGCCCTATGTGGTCCTTCAGAAAATGTGTGGCAACGTTGGCTATGGCAATTAACTGCTGTTCGCAGTATGTGATGCATATCCTGTCTGAAGAGTGCACCCCCAGCAACCGTGCGGTTTCCTCGTCTAGAATCGCGATTCTTCTTCCGCCAGCCGTGATATTCAAAACTTCAGCTATAAGCTCCATGAAATATTCACAAGGCTAGAATATGTGAGGAAATAGTTAAAGATTTTAAGGAAAAAGTACTCACAATAGCGGTGAGGAAGCCAGTTTTGAAGTACACAGACTTCGTCGATTTAAAATACGAGCCAGCGGAAACAGACTTAATTTGCGCTTTCTATGTGGAGCCAGAAGACATCAGCCTCAAAGAAGCCACAGGCGGAGTAGCCGCTGAAAGCTCCATCGGTACATGGACCGAACTCACCACGACAGAACCGTACATGGCAAAGCTTGCAGCTCGCGTCTTCGCCATTGTAGGCAACACGGCGAATATAGCTTATCCCATAGAACTTTTCGAGCAGGGAAACATGCCCAACATACTAAGCAGCTTAGCAGGAAACGTTTTCGGCTTAAAAGCACTGAAAAACCTGCGGCTCACAGACATCAAGTTGCCCGCTGAACTTGTGAAAAGCTTCAAAGGACCCAAATTCGGCATACAAAAAATCCGCAGCCTACTGAAGGTGCCTGAGCGCCCACTTGTAGGAACCATAATCAAACCTAAGCTGGGCTTAAAAACCAAAGATCATGCCAAAGTGGCTTACGAAGCGTGGGCTGGCGGATGCGACATTGTCAAAGACGACGAGAACCTTAGCAGTCAACGGTTTAACCCTTTTGAAGAGCGTATCGTGGAGACGCTGGATGGCAGAGACAAAGCTGAAGAGGAAACTGGCGAACGCAAAGTTTACATGGCAAACATCACTGGGGAAACCGAAAAAATGCTGAAAAGAGCCAAGTGCGTGCTGGATCACGGCGGAAGATACGTCATGGTTGACATTTTAACCTGCGGATGGTCTGCGCTGCAAACTCTTCGCGACCAAGACTTCAAACTGGTGATTCACGCACACAGAGCAGGTCACGCTTCGTTCACCAAAAACCCTAAGCACGGCATAGCCATGAGAGTCATAGCTAAAGTCGCACGCGTAATAGGTGTAGATCAGCTTCACGTGGGCACTATTGTGGGAAAAATGTCTGAAACCAAAGACGAAGTACTCGAAAACATTGATGCCTTGAAGATGGATATGGCGGGGTTGAAACCTGTTTTGCCAGTCGCTTCAGGAGGACTACACCCCCAGTTGATACCCGCTTTGATGGAATACTTTGGGAAAGACTTCGTCATACAAGCGGGCGGAGGCATCCACGGACACACAGATGGAACTTTTGCTGGAGCTACAGCCATGCGACAAGCAGTCGAAGCCATAATGCAAGGAAAAACATTGGAGGCATACGCTGAAACTCACAAGGAGCTCGAAGTAGCGCTGAAGCGCTGGAGAGAATAGACAAGCAAAGCCAAAATCGCAGGGGATAGGCATGACCTACTATACACAGAAACCGTAGTAGGATATAGACCCCCTATATGTTTCTGCAACGAATTTCTATTAGGATCCTAATAGAAAGCAAATATGTTGGCTCAGCGCTTATGACTCTGCTTTGGCTTTCTGTTTAGTCTCTGTTTTTTGGGAGTAGAATTCTTTTAATCTGCTTTTCTGCGAAAATATGATAAGCCAATTTCGGCAACATTGTGAGCGATATGAAATTGCTTTCACCGACGAGAAGATTTGATTTCGGAAGAGACATACTCAAGATAATAGCAATCGTAACTATGCTGATAGATCATATTGGAAACATACTTTACCCTGACCTCTTGTTTCTTCAAATTATCGGCAGGCTTTCCTTTCCAATATTTGCGTATCTTGTAGTGTTAGGCGTAGAAAGCACGAAGAAACCTATTAAGTACATGGTGACGCTTCTCCTTTTTGCTCTAATTTCCCAGGTTCCCTATTTTCTCGCTTTTGGAATCCAGCCTTTTGAACGACTAGACGTACTGTTCTCGCTGTTGCTAAGCGCCATAACTATATACTTTTACAACAAGCGAAGTTCCATAGCTTTTGTTCCCCTGTTGCTTTCAGTAATTTTGCCGACCGAAGGAAGCTACTATGTTGTATTAACCGCGGTAGGTATGAAGCTTCTAAAGGACACTCCGAAAATCGGCACTCTCATCTTATTCGCTCTTAACATCCAATTCCTGCTACTCTCTTCAGACCTTCATACCCAAATCCAAATACTGTCGCTCTTTGCGATACCGCTGATCTTTCTTCACATAAAAAACAAGTTAACAAAAGAAATACTTATTCAAGAGAATTCTCTCGCTTACTCTTTGAGAAAATACACTTTTTACATTTTTTATCCGCTGCATCTAGCGTTGATTTTTTTGATAAAACTGTTTTTCTTCTGAATTTCGCAACTCAGCGCTTTTCAATAAGTGTTATTACTATTATCTTGTGATTTATCCGTAAAGGTTCGTGTTACCTGTGCAACCGGAGAATAAACCTTGGTTCAGCTCATGGCCAAAGAATGTACCGAAAAACCTCGAATATCCAAATGTGCCACTACATGCAATTCTAGAAGAGACAGCGAAAGAGAATCCTGAAAAAGTAGCCATAGCCTATTTCAAAAGGGAAATCACTTATGCTGAGCTGGATTCGTTAGTCAGCCAGTTCGCCGCGGGGCTTGCAGCTTTAGGCGTGAAAAAAAGCGACAGAGTCGCGATTTTTCTTCCCAACATTCCCCAGTTCCTGATAGCTTACTTCGGTGTTCTCAAGGCAGGCGCCGTTTTAACTGCTATAAGCCCGTTGCATAAGGAGCGCGAAGTTGAGTATCAGTTGAACGACTCTGAATCTGAAACCGTGATTGCTTCAGAATCGCTTTATCCAATCTTGGAGAATGTTTGCCGGAAAACCAAGCTAAAAAACGCTGTAATAACCAGCAAGGAAGAGTACGCCTTCAAAAAACCCGTCGTCAGCAAAACCCCGCAAGCTCCAAACGTCCGCTCCTTCCAAGAACTTATGAAAAAACCAGTGAAAACTTCCAACTTGGACATAAACCCCCGAGAGGATTTGGCAGCGCTACAGTATACGGGCGGAACCACAGGTACATCCAAAGGCGCCATGCTAACACACCTGAACTTGATCTCTAACGCTATTGCTTTTGCGGCGTGGATCAAGGGGACTGCAGAAGACACTTTTCTTGCTGCTTTGCCACTGTTCCATATTTACGGCATGACTACAAGCATGAATGCGCCCGTGAGCTTAGCAGCCAAGATGGTGCTGCTCCCCCTCTTCAAACCAGCAGTAGCCTTAGAGACTATCCAGCGGCACAAAGTTACGGTGTTCTGCGGTGTTCCCACTATGTACTCCGTTTTACTAGCTTACCCTGAACTGGGCAAATTCAACTTGACAAGTATCCGCGTGTGTATTTCAGGCGCGTCGCCACTTCCGCCGCAAGTTCAGAAAGAGTTTATGCAAATAACTGGTGGTTTCCTCGCGGAAGGCTACGGGTTAACCGAAGCTTCACCAGTTACACATTGCAACCCCGTGGACAAAGCTATGCACACTATACGAGTAGGCTCAATCGGCTTGCCCCTTCCAGATACCGACGCCCGAATAGTTGATGCGGAAACAGGTGCAAAAACGCTTGCGCCAGACGAAATAGGAGAACTTGCTGTAAAAGGACCCCAAGTGATGCGAGGCTACTGGCGGAACCTAGAAGAAACTGGACTTATCCTCCGAGGTGGGTGGCTCTTAACTGGAGACATCGCACGTATGGATAGAGACGGCTACTTCTATATAACAGATCGCAAGAAAGACCTAATAAAGTACAAGGATTACAGCGTGTACCCCCGCGAACTCGAAGATGTGCTTTACGAACACCCCGCCGTGAAGCTCTGTGCCGTAGTCGGCAACCCCGCCCCAATCGTCGGCGAAATTCCGAAAGCCTTCATAATGCTTAAAGACGGCATCCAAGCCGTTGAAGCGGAGATAATAGCTTTCGTCAAGGAGAAAGTTGCTCCATACAAGGCTTTGCGCGAAGTGGAGTTCAGGCAACAACTGCCCATAAGCGCCGCAGGCAAAGTGCTCAAGCGCACGCTACAGGAAGAAGAGAAGAGAAAAAACATGTAAACACTGTAGAAACGTATAAGAGAATTCCGTGTTCTCTGTTTGAGATGGCGCTTACCATTGCGAATTAAAATCAGCGTTATAGGCATCGTTCAGGGCGTTGGCTTCCGCCCCTTTGTTTACCGCGTAGCGGTGCAAAACGGCTTGACAGGTTATGTGCGCAACCGTGGCGACGCAGGCGTAGAAATCCTACTTGAAGGCGAAGAACAAAATATCCAGGTTTTTCTGCGCGACCTGAAAGAGAAGAAACCACCACTAGCTCAAATCCACGACATTATTAAGACACCACTCAAGGGTAAAATTCAACATGAAAAATTCACCATATACAAAAGCTCTAAAGAAACAAATATTTCAGGCTCAGTTATCCCGCCCGACATCGCCATCTGCAATGATTGTCTGCAAGAACTCAGAGATCCAAAAGACCCGCGGCACGACTACTTCTTCATCACTTGCACCAACTGCGGACCACGCTTCACTGTAATTGAGCGTTTGCCGTACGACCGCGAAAACACTACCATATGTGAGTTCCCACTGTGCAGCTTCTGCCAACGGGAATATATGGATCCGCTGAACAGGCGCTTTCACGCACAAACCGTGGCTTGCCCAAAATGCGGTCCAAAAGCTTACTTGACAACAAGCAGCGGCGAGCACATTCAACACACGGACCCAGTGCGTGAAGCTGGAAGACTGCTTAGTGAAGGCGCAGTTCTCGCCGTGAAAGGCTATGGAGGTTTCCATGTAGCCTCATCTACAACCAGCGATGAACCGTTACGGAGGCTTCGAAGAACGAAGCATAGAAGAGCCAAGCCCTTCGCCATAATGGCACGGAGCTTGGAAGCCATAAAAGGTTTCGCCGAAGTAACTTCGAAGGAGGTAGCACTGCTTTCTTCTTACGCGCGCCCGATAGTGCTGCTTAACAAAAGCACTACTTACAATCTTTCACCGCTGGTTGCGCCTAACCTGCACAAAGTAGGTGTGATGTTGCCCTACAGTGGGTTGCATTACATGCTCTTCGACCAAGTTGACGATGCTGCGTTCGTGATGACCAGCGCTAACCCTCCTAACCAGCCCATCGTCAAAGACAACTACGAAGCACTAAAAACCTTAGGCGGAACAGTAGACTATTTCCTGTTTCACAACCGCAAAATAGCCTACCGCTGCGATGACTCAGTCCTGCGAGTTCACGGCACTAGCCCCTCGTTCATCCGCCGAAGCAGAGGCTACGCGCCCGCACCTATCATACTAAAAGAAAAAGTCGGACGCTGTGTTGTAGGCTTAGGCGGCGAACTGAACAACACTGCCTGCGTTCTATTAGCGAACAAAGCGTTTATCAGTCAGCATATTGGCGACGTGGAAAATGTTGAAACGCGGGCATTCCTTCAAGAAGCAACAAGCCATCTCATTCGCTTGACTAACAGCAGCATAGACATTGTAGCCTGTGATCTACACCCGAAATTTACCACTACAAGCTTGGCGAGGGAACTGGCAGAAACGAACGGTTGGAAGTTCATTCAAGTGCAGCACCACCAGGCCCACGTTGCGGCGTTGATGATGGAGCATGCTGTGGACGAGTTAGTGGGCATAACATGCGACGGCTACGGCTACGGTGTTGACGGCGGCGCGTGGGGCGGCGAAATCCTGTTCTGTGCGCGAGAAACTGCAGGGTTCAAGCGACTGGCGCATTTGGAACCGCAACCGTTGCTCGGTGGAGACATGGCTACTCGTTATCCCCTGCGTATAGCTGCTGGAATACTCAGCAAAAATGTAAACGTGGAACCCTGGCTCTTTGAGCACAGCCAGCGTTTGCTTCACGGCGAATCCGAGGCAAAATTGATACTTCAGCAGCTTCAGAAGGGCATAGGTTTTACTGAAACTACGAGTTGCGGCAGGGTCTTGGATGCTGTTGCTGCTGTTCTTGGCGTGTGCTACGAGCGAACATATGAGGGTGAACCCGCCATCAAGTTGGAATCCGCTGCGAATAACGGCAAAGACTTGTTGAAAGTGCCGCCTGTGATTGAGGGTGATGTGTTAGGTACGTCGCAGTTGCTTCACTTGATTTTTGAACATCTGGGCAAGGCGTCGGTAGCGGATTTGGCTTATTCTGCTCACGCCTACTTGGCAAAAGGTTTGGCTTCTTTGGCTGTGGAGAAAGCTTTAGAGCACGGCGTTGGGGCTGTTGGTTTTTCGGGTGGGGCAGCTTGTAACCAGATTTTGGCGGAGGTTATGCGGCAGGTGGTGGAGGCCGCTGGTTTGCGGTTTCTGGTTCATGAAGTTTTCCCTGCGGGTGACGGCGGGGTTTCTTTTGGTCAGACCGTTGTTGGCGGTTTCTTTAGAGTTTAGACCATACTGTTTTTATCGCTGTTTACTCCCGTGTTTATGTTGATGTAGGAATGTGTTTGGCGATTCCAGCGCTTGTCAAGAGTTTAGACGGCAGCAAAGCCCGAGTTGATTTCGGAGAAGGCGTCCTAAGAGACGTTAACGTATCACTTGTAGACGCTAAGGCGGGTGACTATGTTTTGGTGCATGCCGGATACGCCATTCAAACCGTGGACGAAGAAGATGCTCTTGAGACGTTAGCCCTGTGGAAGGAGATTCTCGCGACTGAAAAAGACCCGGGAAGCTGACTTGAATGAGTGAAAAACTTAGGTTCCGCGACCCAGAACTAGCAAAAGAAATTGTACAGAAAATGCGGAAGATAACGCCCAAGGGCGAACACGTGAAGTTCTGTCATGTTTGTGGCACCCACGAGTGGACAATTACACATTACGGTTTGCGTAGCCTCTTGCCACGGAACGTTGAGGTGATCGCTGGTCCCGGTTGCCCAGTCTGTATAGTTCCCGCCGCTGAGATTGATGAGGCGGTGCAGTTGGCTCAGAAAGGCGTAGTAATAACCTGCTTCGGCGATGTTTTGCGGGTGCCCGGTAGTCAGATGAGCCTGTTGGAGGCGAAAGCGGAGGGCGCGGATGTCCGCGTTGTCTATGGGGTTTCTGATGCGGTTGAAATAGCAAAGCGCGAGCAAGATAAGGAGTTCGTGTTTTCAGCAGTAGGTTTTGAAACTACTGCGCCGTCCACAGCTATTGAAGCGCTTGGAAATCCTCCAGAAAACTTTAGTTTTTTGGTTTCACACAGGTTGATCCCGCCTGCCATGGAATTGTTGCTGGGTGTGGGTGACTTGAACATCAGTGGTTTCCTTGCGCCAGGGCACGTGAGCGCTATCATCGGCATGAAGCCTTATGAGCTTTTTCCTCGGGTTTACCGTATGCCCACGGTAGTGGCGGGCTTCGAGCCCATAGACGTTCTGATGGGCATTTACATGCTTCTGAAGCAGCATACTCAAGGAACAGCTCTGCTGGAAAACGAGTACTCACGCGTGGTGAAGTGGGAAGGAAACCCGAAAGCGCTGGAAGTTATGGATCAAGCGTTCGCGGTTACAGGGGGTAATTGGCGCGGCATTGGCAGGCTGCCCAATTCAGCTTTGAAGTTGCGCAATCAACTTGTGGCTTATGACACCCGAGAAAAATATGATGTGCACATTGAGCAGGGCAAGGATATTTTGCTGGGCTGCGAGTGCCACTTGGTGATTATCGGCAAAATTAAGCCTAACGAGTGTCCCATGTTCATGAAAGCTTGTACGCCTGCTAAGCCTGTTGGCGCTTGCATGGTCAGCAACGAGGGAACCTGCCGGGTGTGGGCAAAAACAACTGCGTCTCAACCTATTAACTGACGATTTCAGCCTTGATTATCGTTACATCAGCAATTGGCTTGTCGCCAGAGTCTGTTTCCACATTTGATATATCGTCCACAACATCCATGCCTGAAACTACAGCGCCAAAAACCGTGTAGGTTTCATCGAATTTCGTGCCGTCTTGGTACACTTTCTCGTTATTGTTTACAACATTGATGAAGAATTGGCTGGTCGCTGAGTTAGGCTGGCTTGTTTTTGCCATGGCAATGGTGCCTCTGTAATTGTGATTTTCCATGCCTATCTCGTCGGCTATGGTGGCAACTTGAACGTGAGAGTTAAAGCCACCTTGAATCATGAAACCAGCAATTACCCTATGGAAAATTACCCCGTCGTAAAAGCCTTGCTGGACAAGGCTCTTGAAGTTGCCTGTAGTTACGGGTTTGTCGTCCCTCAATTGGATAGTTATGTCGCCCATGCTGGTTTTCAAAAGGACCTTGTTTCCTGAAGGTTGATTGTTAGTGCTGAACATGTAGATCGCAGCAATCACTACTATTATGATTGCCAATAAACCTATCGCGAGCGGCAGCTTTTTGCTTTGGCGACGTTTAGCCTTGAAGGTTTTACGTTTACCTGCTTTGTTCGAAATCATAGCTATCACTGGCCGCTTTTGCTTATTTAAACTCTCACTCTGAGTTATGTAGATTGTGACGCGTTTTCAAGTTTCTTTTAATTTTGGTTTTTCGTACCTCTTTCAACAAGACAATTCGGGTACGACTATGCGTTTATTGTCTTTCAGACGAAAAATAGTGTTTTTTGGATTATTAGAAGCCAGTTTTTTCTGCAAAAACCTTAATAATATGACACGTGTCATATTTGGTGTGGGTGAAAAAGGAGGTTATTTGTTTGAAAATGAAAACCATCCAAATAACTATGCTGATACTAACCTTTGCACTTATGTTATCTGGGGCTTTGAGCAGCAGTTTTGCACAGAATCCTCCATATATTGATATCTTGGAAAACTCTTCAAGGACAATACGAATAGACGGATTGGTTAATAATCCTATTAATATAACTATTCAAGAACTCATTCAAATGCCAGCAATTAAAGTTCCCGCAGCTCTCTTCTGTTATAACACTTTAGTAGGGGCGGGCGTCTGGGAAGGACCTCAGCTTAGTCTTTTGCTGGAAATGGCTGAATTAAACAACAACACAGCATCATTGAAATTCTTCGCTGATGATGGATATACCACCCGTCTCACGATTGAAAAAGCTATGGAAGAAGATGTGATCATTGCCTACGCAATAGATGATCAACCTTTACCTGAGCTGCGTTTAGTTGTTCCAGGAGAAAACGGGGCCGTCTGGATAACCTTGATCAATCATATACAAGCAACATCGTACGTACTTGTTACAGTGCCTACAACTGAGATGAATCCTGCGCCTACCCTTGCTCCTTCTCCATCTCCGTCGCCTATGCCTGAGCTTTCTCCATCGCCCTCTCCATCACCTGCTCCTTCTCCATCTCCGTCGCCTATGCCTGAGCCTTCTCCTTCCAACCCTGTGGAATTGTCTGATACCGATAGCTTTCCGTTGGTATGGATTGTAGCCGCTGTGGGTGCGGCAACCATTGTCAGCGCTATTCTAATAGTCTACAAGAAGAAAGGTGAAAAGTAGGATTAGCTTTTCTTCTTTTTTGTAAACAACACTACAGTTAAAAATGATAATTTTAGTGGTGTCTTAACGTATTGTTAGCAGATTCTCGGAACTGGATCGCCTACAGGACGGGCGATTATTCGTTTGCCGCCTATCGCTGTTTGCATGGCTACGCCTTTGAAGTCGTTTGTGGCTTCGCCTATTACTTGGGCTTCTTTGCCTTCATCCGTCTGCTTCAGCCAGTTCAGCAACTGTTCAGCCTTGGCTGGTAAGACGCCGATAACGATTTTTCCTTCGTTGCCCACTTCAAGTGGATCTAAGCCCAGCATTTCAGACGCGGTACGCACGTCTTCTCTTATGGGAACTTTGTCTTCGTGGATGAGTATGCCTACTTTGGATTTTTCGCTAAGCTCGTTTAAAGCATCAGCTAATCCGCCTCGCGTGGCGTCTTTTATGGTGACTACTCCGCCGACTTCGCCGAGCATGCTTTGAATCAACTTGTTGAGGGGTTTAACGTCACTTCTTATCTCGCTTCCGAAGGTCAAACCCTGCTGGGCTGAGAGCACTGCTAAACCGTGGTCTCCCAACGTACCAGAAACGATTATCTTATCGCCAACGCTAATGTTGGAGTCCAAGAGCCAACGCGCCACAAAGCCGTTTCGGTGATGCCTGACTACTTCAAGGTTGCTCTCCAACTCTGGGGGTCTTCTGCCGATTCCCGACATGTTCATGACGCAGCCGCCTAAACTACCTTTCTCAACAACCTTCGTGTCACCCGTAACTATACCAACGCAAGCTTCAATGCAGGTTTGGCGCATGCTCACCAAGATCCTCTCAAGGTCAGAAAGCGGTAAGCCTTCCTCCAGAACCAAGCCGCAAGCCAAAGCATAGGGTTCAGCACCCAAACATGCAATATCATTAACTGTGCCTGAGACTGCTATGCGCCCTATGTCTCCACCAGGAAAGAAAATGGGCTTAACCGCGTGGGAATCGCTTTTCAGAACTATTTCGCCTACAACAGCAGCGTCATCCATAGCTTCCAGAGGCACCTCAGCTTTGCCTATCCCCCCAAAATACTTCACCACGTAATTCTTTACCAAATCATGCATCACAGTGCCACCAGCACCATGCAACATGGTAATTACCTCCTTTTTTTCTGTCATCTTAGTTACCTTTGAGATTGAGATAACTAACCTTAATGGTGAAAAATAAACACATCGTCGAAACAGTTGCAAACTATCCGTATGCGCTTGCTTTTTCGGCCAAAGATATTTTTCTTCATAAATTTCTGTTTATGGGGCTACAGAAAAAATACAATACAGTTAACTACGGACGGTTGCCATCAACACAGGTTTTCTGAAAAAATATAAAAGTCAAGATGCTGCTAGAGCTTATACACCTCACGTCTTTACGAACGTCCTACCTGCAGGACTTTACTCGATTTCGAACTAGCTAACCTAGTTTTGATACGGAAAGCCATATAAATCACAATAACGCTGTTGAATTGCACAATTGGAGACGATACGTGAAATGCCAAAATGGGGATACTCCATAATCGCGGAAGAGCTGGACCCTGAAAAAACAGCGAAAGCCAGCGGCCGAGAAATCAGAGTGTCCCATAAGGCAGCAAGAGAAGTCTGCCGGACAGTCAAGGGCATGACTCTCTCCAAAGCTAAAACTTACCTCCGAGACGTTATCGATAAGAAGAAAGCGGTTCCCTTCAGAAGATACAAAAAGAAAGTTGGACACCGCAGCGGACTCGAAAAAACTTTTGCAGGAAGATACCCCGTGAAAGCATCACAGAAAATCCTGCGCGTAATCGAAGCCGCAGAAGCAAATGCTGAAAACAAGGGGTTAGACGTAGACCAGCTCCGAATACTCCATGCAGCAGCCTACCCAGGCATTAAAATCAAACGCTACACCCCAAGAGCACACGGAAGGGCTTCACCAAAATACGAAACTACCACACACATAGAAATCGTCTTGCAAGAAAAGCTCGGACAAGAGGAAGGAATCTAATGTCCATCGTCAAACGCTTCATAACAGAATCAATCAAAAAAACCGAAATAGACGAGTTTCTGCAGAAAAAACTTGAACGCGCTGGCTATGGTGGCGTTGATCTTTCTAAAACCCCACTGGGAACACATGTTGTAATATACGCCATGCGCCCAGGTATAGTAATCGGTCGCGGCGGAGAAACAATAAAAGATCTTGCTATAATCTTGGAAGAAGAGTTTAATCTTGCAAACCCACAAATCTCCGTCTCTGAGATTGAGGTTCCCGAATTTAACGCTTTTGTGATTGCGTCACGTGTAGCTTCCGCCCTCCAGAGAGGCGTCCACTTTAGACGCGCTGGTTTCTGGGCTTTAAACCAAGTTATGGAAGCAGGAGCGTTAGGCGCAGAAATAGTGATAAGCGGCAAACTCCGCACCGAACGCGCAAGGTTCGAAAAGTTTCGAGCAGGCTACTTCCCGAGATGTGGTGACGCCGCATTGAAATACATGAAAAAAGCCGAAGCCCATGTCCAACTCAAACCAGGAATCATTGGCGTAAGAGTAAAGATCATGCCTCCAGACGCTCAGTTTCCCGACAAAATCCAAGTTACCCAAGAACTACCGCCTGAAGAAATCGAAGAAGAAATAGAAGTTCCAGAAGAAACTCCAGAGCAAGAAGTGAAAGTGGAAGAACTACCTGAAGAAACCACAAAATCAACTGAAGAAAAAGCTGAGGCTGAAGTAGCAGTGAAAAAAGAAGCACCTGTTGAAGAGCCAACTGTAGAAGAGAAAGTTGAAGTCTCAGCGGAAGCGACGGAGGAAGCATTTGAAGAGACGGCTGCCGAACCCGTTGGGGAAACGCAGGCAGAAAACCTGGAAAAGCCAGCTACGAAAGCGGAGGTAAAGGAGTAAGTGCCTATCCTTCGACTGAAAGATATCAGAGGCATGTCTGCTGAGGACCGTGATAAGAAGGTCTCTGATCTTCGAGCGGAGTTGGCTAGGCTGAAAACGATGGTCAGGGCTGGCGGTGCCGTTGAGAATCCTGCTCAGATAAGAGAACTACGTAAAACAATCGCTAAGATTCTTACAGTAGAGAAAGAAGACAAACTGGGGATTAGAAAAAAGGAAGAAAAACCTAAGAGGAAAAAATTTGGAAAGGAGACAAAAACTAAGTGAAAGTAACCCCAGATATCATACGTCACGAGTTCATAGGAGTCAAAGGAAAAATAGCTGAAAGTCCACATCAAAGTTATGTTGGAATATGCGGCGAGGTAATTGACGAAACAAAAAACACTTTCACTATTCTGCATAAAGGTAAGGCAAAAAGTGTAGTGAAAAAGTCAGCGATTTTCGACTTCAAATTTTCCGGCGGAACCATCGTTGAAATCGACGGCAAACTTTTGGTTGGAAGACCTGAAGACCGTCTTAAAAAAACCTTGAAGAGGTTATGGTAATGTCTCTAACTTTCAAGAAACCCAAAAAATCATGCGACGACAGAAACTGTCCTTTCCATGGAACATTGTCTGTTAGAGGACACGTTTTCGAAGGTGTCGTCGCCAACGCAAAAATGGATAAAACAGTTGTTGTGGAACGTGAGTACCTTCAATTCTCACCTAAATTCGTGAGATATGAGCGTAGACGCGGTCACATTCCATCTCATAATCCCCCATGTATTGATGCGAAAGAGGGTGATCGAGTGAGGATTGCGGAGTGCCGTCCCATCAGCAAGACTGTGTCATTTGTTGTTGTAGAGAAAGTGGAGGCGAAGTGACATGGCGGCGAAGGCAAAACAACGTGCGCTTATCGCGAAAGGCATGCTTTCTCACGGACAGAAAGTTACGCGAGGCCTTCTAGCGGGCTCTAGCCTGAGATGTACTGATAACACTGGCGCACGTGTACTACGCTTAATCCAAGTCATGGGCTATAAAGGTCGATTAAGACGCTATCCTTCCGCTACTGTGGGTGACAAAGTTACTGTTTCTGTTAGGCAAGGAGCACCAGATATGCGAAAAAAGATTTTTCAAGCAGTGATTGTTAGACAGAGGAAGCCTTACAAGCGAATTGACGGCGTCTGGGTTCAGTTTGAAGATAACGCTGCGGTTATAATAACTCCTGATGGTGAAATGAAAGGCTCTGAAATTCGCGGTCCCGTGGCAAGAGAAGCTGCTGAAAGATGGCCGAGAATAGCAAGTGCCTCAAGCATGATAGTGTAGGTGAAATTGTGTGCAAACAACAAAAACCGTAAAAGACCCGCGAAAACAGCGAAAACGTCTCTATAACGCTCCTGCTCATATACGACACAAGTTGATGGCTGCCCCTCTCGCACCTGAACTTATAAGGTCAAAGGGCGTTAAAACCCTTCCAGTTAAAAAAGGTGACACTGTTCGCGTGGTACGTGGAGACCATCTAGGTTTCGAAGGCAAAATTAGCCGAGTAGACATGAAGAGATATCGCATATTTCTCGAGGGCTTAACACGCGAGAAAGTTGACGGAACAAACATATTTGTTTCAGTGCATCCTTCGAAGATTATGATAAAAAACTTGAAGCTAGACGACAAATGGCGAAAAGCAATTGTTGAAAGAAAGAAGGAGCTGGGACTGCCAAAGAAAGTAGCTAAAGTAGCGGAGAGAGTAGCGAAGAAAGCTAAAGAGGAGAAAGCTGTGGTTCAGGAGAAAACCGTGAAAAAAACGCCTAAGGCCACCGAGAAAAAGGCGCGGAAGAAACCTGTCGCCGTAAAAAAGAAAAAAGACAAACCAATTAAAAAAGAAAAAAAGCCAAAGACAGTAAAGAAAACGAAAGCCAAGCCCAAAGCGCCTCCAAAAACTAAAGGAGGAACATAGATTTGGGTAAAAAAGGAAAAGTAGGGAGATTGAAACGGAACCCCGCTCCGAGGTTCTGGCCAATTCACAGAAAAGAAGCCGTTTGGATAGTTCGACCTTCATCTGGGCCTCATTCTCTTGAGAAGTGTTTACCTCTTTCAATTGTTCTCCGTGATATTCTCAAATTGGCTGAGACTAGAAAAGAAGCCAAAAAAATAATCGCGCAGGGTAAAGTCTGCGTTGACAGAAAAGTCCGGATTAAAGACGATTTTCCAGTGGGCTTGATGGATGTTATTTCAATGCCTGACCTGAACAAGTTCTACAGGGTGCTGCCTTCGCATAAAGGCTTATTTCTTAATCCTATTAGCAAAGAAGAAGCAAGTTTCAAACTCTTACGGATCGAAGATAAAAACCTAGTCAAGAATGAACACTCGCAGATTGCTCTTCACGACGGAACAAACATGCTCGTAAAAGCAGAGGACCCTGAAAACGCGGAAGTTGTTTACGAAACTTTCGCCACCTTAAAAGTGGGGCTTCCAGAAAAGCAAGTTCTCGTCCAACTCAAAACCAAAAAAGGCAACAAAGCCATCATCACAGGCGGAAAGAATATCGGTAAAACGGGCAAAATTGTTGAGATAGAAAAAACCGTAGCGAAGAAACGTAGAAACGCCCTTGTAGTAGTCGAGGACGAGGAGGGCGGTCGTTATCAAACAATTTTAGACTTCGTCTTTTCAATAGGCGGCGACAAATCCCTCATATCTTTACCGGAGGTTAATTCCGTTGTCTGAAGATGATATGTTTAAGCAGTGGGAAGGGCAACCAATGCTCAAACCCAGGATTGACAAAGTTGTAGTGAACCTTAACATTGGAAAATCAGGCGAACCGCTGGAGAAAGCTTCTAAGGTGTTGAAGGAATTGACGGGTCAGAAACCTGTTAAAAGGCAAGCCAAGAAAACAATAAGAGACTTCGGATTAAGGAAAGGGGAGTCAATTGCATGCGTCGTGACGCTGAGAAAAGAGTCTGCAATTGATTTCCTGAAGAAAGTTCTGCCTGTTATTGACAACAAAATTTCCCGCTCGTCTTTTGATAGACAAGGCAACTTTGCTTTTGGCATAAAGGAACATATTGAAATCGCGGGTGTCAAGTATGAACCAGATGTGGGCATCTTCGGCATGGATGTTTGTGTCTCAGTGAATCGACCAGGGCATAGAGTGAAGACTAGAAGAAGACAGAAAAAGCGCATAGGTTCCAAGCACTTGTTATCGCCTGAAGAGTCGATTATTTTCGTAAAGCAAGCTTTGGGAGTTGAAATCGTTTAGACTGAGCGTGAATGTATGGGAAAACAGCAAATGAAGAAAGAACGGAAATATGGCAAAGGAGCAAGACCTTGCGTTAGATGCGGTTCTTACGGTCCCGTTATCAGACGTTACAATTTATATTTATGCAGGCACTGTTTTAGGGAGGCAGCGCCCAAGCTTGGGTTTAAAAAATATGAGTAGCGAGGTAGCAAGATGGATACATTAACAAATGGCTTGATAACGGTCATAAACAATGAGATGCGCAATAAACGCGAGTGCATAATTAGCCCTGCCTCCAAGATTTTAGGTCGCGTATTAAGGATAATGCAGCTTAATGGTTACATCGGAGAATTCGAGTTCATTGATGACGGTCGCTCAGGCAAGTTCAAAGTGCAGCTTTTGGGCAGAATAAACAAGTGTGGTGCTATTAAGCCGAGGTTCTCCGTTAAAGTTGGTGAGTTCGAGGATTGGGAGCGGAAATTTTTGCCTTCAAGAGATGTTGGTATAATGGTTGTCTCAACTTCTAAAGGTGTTATAGCCCACCGCGAAGCTGAAGAAAAGAACATGGGAGGAAGGTTGTTAGCTTTCGTTTACTAGTGAGAGGTGTTTTTGATGAGGCTGCCAGAAATTTCGAAGACAATTCAAGTTCCAGATGGTGTAGAAGTAAACGTGGAAAAACGAAGAGTCACAGTTAAGGGTGTGAAGGGAACTCTAACACGCGACTTTTCTTACGTTCCAGTATCACTTGAAGCTGGCGGTGACAAGACAGTTCGTATCTGGGCTGAGTGGCCTCGCAAGAAGGAAGCTTCTCTTGTTGGCACTGTAAACTCTCATATTCAAAACATGATTACTGGAGTTGAGAAGGGCTTTTTATACAAGCTCAAGATTGTTTTCTCTCATTTCCCGATTTCAGTTAAGGTTCAGGATAAAATAGTTTTGATTGAAAACTTCACTGGCGAGAGACGGTCACGGAAAGCCAAGATAGTCGGCGATGTTAAGGTCAAAGTCGAAAGCGAAGACATAACTGTTGAAGGCATAAACTTGGAGGACGTAAGCCAAACCGCCGCAAACATTGAACAAGCTACGAAAGTGAAGAAGAAGGACCCACGCGTTTTCTTGGATGGTATATACGTGTATGAACGAAAGGAAGGAATCGAGTGATGGCTGAAAAAAAGGCATCTCTACACCAGAAGGAACTGAAAACTAGGAAACGCGTCAAGAAGAACAAACCAGACTTTCTCAGGTCAGAAAGCTGGCGATACGTGAAGTTGAAGGAAAGTTGGCGTAAACCCCGCGGCTTAGACCACAAGATGCGGCGGAAGATCAAGGGATGGCCGCCAACAGTCAGCGTTGGCTATAAGGGACCAAAAGATGCCAGAGGACTTCACCCCTCTGGATACAGGGAAGTTTTAGTTCATAACACTAAGGAAATCTCTAAAGTTGATCCGAAATCTGAAGCTGCCCGAATAGCTCACACGGTTGGTAAGAAAAAACGGGTTCAGATTATCGCTGAAGCTAAGAAGCGTGAAATCTTCATTTTGAACTTTGCCTCAGTCGAAGAACTAGTCGAAACAGAAGAAGCGGAACCAGAAGAAGTAGAGGAAGCTGAGGAAGAAACAGAAAAATCGGAAAAACCAACCAAGGCAGAGAATAAATCTGTGGAAAAAGAGGAGAAACCGAAACACAGGTCTATTCGTCGAAAGAAGCCCTCTCAGACGGAACAAAAATCACCGGTTAAAAAAGCTGAGAAGCTGAAAGTAACCCGCAAGAAAGCTAAGTCTGAGAAAGGAGCTGAGAGACAATGACCAATCTGAGTAGTCAAAGGCGTTTGGCAGCACAAATATTGAAAGTGGGCCAAAATAGGGTGTGGATTGACCCTGAACGAATGGATGATGTTGAAGGGGCTATAACTCGGGAAGAAGTTAAGAAGTTGATTCATGAAAAAATCATTGTATCCTTGCCTGAGAAGGGCGTAAGCAGGTCTCGTGCAAAGGCGGTTCGGGAAAAGAAGCGAGCGGGTCGACGTAAAGGCGCGGGTAGTCGAACTGGATCTGGCCACGCGAAGATTTCCAAGAAAGAGATGTGGATGAGTAAGATTCGTTGCTTGAGGAAAAGGCTTCGCGAGTTGAAGGCAAGCAGAGTTATTACGGAACATACTTACAGAAAATTGTATAGTATAGCTGGCAGTGGAAAATTTGAGTCTGTTGCAGAGTTGGAGCGTTACTTGAAAGCTCACGACCTCTGGAGGAAACGTTGATGGCACGAGGTTCTAGTTATCGGGTTCCGCTTAGGCGGAGAAGAGAAGGAAAAACTGATTATCAAGCGCGGAAAGCGTTGGTGCTTTCTGGAAAACCGCGACTTGTCGTGCGCAACACGGTTAAGAACGTTATTGCCCAAATGGTTGTTGCAAAGCCGTACGGTGACGAGGTCTTGGTTACTGCACATAGCAGAGAATTAAAGAAGCAGAGGTGGAAAGCGCCTACGGGAAATATTCCCGCAGCCTACCTTACGGGTTTGTTGTGCGGGTTAAAGGCACAAACTAAAGGTGTTGAAGAGGCTATTTTGGACATAGGTTTAATTGCGCCCACGAAAGGCGCCAAGATTTTCGCCACGTTAAGCGGTGTTTTGGATGCTGGTGTCGATGTTCCTCATAGTGAAGAGAAAATGGTTAAGGAACGCATAGAGGGAAAGCACATCGCCGAGTACGGGAAAAGTTTGGAAGGTGACTCTAAAGTTTACTCCGCCAAGTTCGCGAAGTACGTGGCGCAGAAATTTTCTCCTACAGAGCTTCCTGAGCATTTCTCGAAGGTTAAAGCTGACATCATTAAATCATTTGAAAAGAAAAGTGAAAAGAAGAGTGGAAAGAAAGCATGAGTCGTAGGGATAGAGGGGAAGACCGTTTAGAGGAATGGGTGCCAAAAACACGTTTAGGCAAAATGATTCAGGAAGGCAAGATAACTTCTATCGACGAGGTTTTCCTGAGTGGTTTAAAGATATCTGAATCTCAAATTGTTGATGCTCTGATACCTGACCTGCAAGAGGAGGTAATTAACGTTAATTTGGTTCAGAAGCAGACTGACGCGGGTGAAAAGTCACGTTTCAAGGCTATTGTGGCTGTGGGCAACAGGGACGGCTACATAGGTTTAGGCGCTGGTAAAGCTAATCAGGTGCGAACCGCTATAGAGAAGGCTGCTGCTGCCGCTAGGTTGAACATTGTTCCTGTTAAGCGTGGCTGTGGAAGCTGGGAGTGCGGTTGCGGCAAGCCTCATTCGGTGCCCTTCCAGGTTGAGGGCAAATGCGGTGGTGTGCGCGTGGTTATTGTTCCTGGACCGAGAGGTTTAGGGCTTGTGGCAAGTGAAGTTGCAAAGGTGATTTTTGGGTTGGCTGGTGTGAAGGATCTTTGGATTAGAAGTCGCGGTTCCACGAGGACTGTACCGTCTTACGCTTACGCGATTTTTGATGGGTTAAAGAAGACTTATGGACTTGTTACCCAGGCGGATTGGGTGAGGTAATTGACTAAGAAAGCTGCTGAACGGAAATGTTTTGCTGTAATAAAAGTTCGAGGAACAATCAGGGCTCAGCGTGAAGCCAGAGAAACCCTTGAGTTACTCCGTTTATCCCGAACTAACCATGCTGTGCTTATTGATAACCGCCCTTCGTACATGGGTATGCTGTACCGCGTGCAAAACTACGTTACTTGGGGAGAAGCATCAAAAGAGGCAATCGCGTTTATGCTGAAAAAGCGCGGAAGGCTAGCCGGCGGCAAGAAGTTGACGGACGAGGCGGTGGAGAAGTTGGGTTACAAGTCGATAGACGCGCTCGCTGGCGCCATCGAAAGTTGCAAGGTGGAGTTCCAGAAGCTGCCAAACGTGCAGCCAGTGTTCAAACTGCATCCCCCAAAGAAGGGTTTTAAAGGAAAAACCAAGAAAAGCTTCAGTGCAGGCGGCGAGGCAGGCTACCGAGGCGAAGCTATTAACGCCCTCATGAAACGCATGGCTTAGTTTTAAGGATTTCCATGAAGTACTGCGTTTGGAAAGGGTCTAAATTACGCGCGCTATATTTTGCTTAAGATGAGCTAAAATCTTTTTATAGCCATTCCGGTGTTTATCGCTTTTTCTGTGATTTGTTTTATTGTTTCTTTTGGGACTCCTGTTTTTCTGGCAAGCGTTGACGGTTTCTCCTCGAATAGTTGTTTAATTACAACTATTCCTGAGTTGATTAGTTTTGTTTTTGTTTTGTGTTTCAAGCCTCTGAGACAGCTCAACGGGTACAAGTTTTCTTCTTCAATCATGCTTTGCAAACTAAGGTTGGCTGGTGAACTCCAGCCGACTAGGAGAATGTTTCTGCATTTTCCATAGCGTCTCGCGTGTTCTGAGTATCTGGTGTTGGTGACTATCATTGCCCTGTCAATTTTCAAGTTACAGCTACCACATTGAAAGCCCTCCGAGACGTCTTCCAAAATGGCTCTGGCTATTCTGCTCTCATCTAGCCCCGTTGGAGTATGATAATTCACGTGATGTTTTGTCTCAACAAAATAGGTCACACCACCTTTTCTCGCGATGGCATCAACTTCATGTTCTACACATTTTCCCGCCAAAAGCCTGTTAGTAGACACCTCAAAACCGCTATTCGCCAGCAAAATCCGAACAAAAATTTCAAACTCTGGCTTCGAATCCATAAGACTTAAGCCTCTCCTCAAGTCAAGAAGATGCCTAATCGCTGGCTTGTAGCTCCGCAGCAATCTAAACGTAATCTCCAAAATCTTACTGGTCGGTATACCATCATACAGCCTTTTTTCAACTCTCCCAACAACCTCATCAGCAATCTTCCTGTTCACGCCCATCCTCAAACAAGTCCTAACAACTTTCTCACTATCAAACAACTGCCGACTGCCATCTGCCTTAGTTATAAAAACACCCAAAACTCACACAACCAACCGTCACCAAAACTGATCATCAAACACTTATTAAAGTTATTTTTCCGCAAAAAACACTAAAAAATATCTAAGGAAGCAAGTTCTCTTAACAAAAACCTGAAATTCCACAAGCATTTCAGCTTATAAATAAGGAGGTATAGCCTCCAAGCACAAAAGAGATCAATCAGCTTATTTGGGTCCTAGCCGTCCCTCCAACAGAAAACTGCAAAGATTACATCGTTTATGCTGTAGGCTTCGCTTTCTCTACCACGCTGTTTAGGCTAAGCATTTCCGTGTGCGCTTTTCTGACCAAATCAGCCATCGTTTCTCTTGTTGGAACTGGAGCATTCAACGAAAGCGAAAAAGCCTTCTGATGAGCAGTTTGCAGTAGAGGATTTATGTTGTCGGGTGTTGGGTAGGCTATGCTCAAAGATAAGGCGAAAGCTTCACTGCTACTTTCCCCAATGCTTTTACGTGTGGCTTCAACATCAATTTTAAGCAAGTCTCCACTTATAATTAACCCCTCATCCAAAACCGCTTTCATAGAAAGCCCTGCTTCAACCGCTTTAATTCCAAGCTTTGACAAAAGAGCTGCAAGCCTCTCGGAAATAACTTCTCCTTTTCTAACAACCAACGTGTCTTTGCTTACCCAGACGCTTCCAGACTCGATCCTAGTGGGTAAACCAACAGCGTTCAGCTGACTTATTATCGGACCAGGTGGTTGTCCTGTGCTTCCTTCTGGAATAACAACGTCCATATAAGCGATGTCGCCTGATTTTGCGGTTGTCTTAACCTTGCCACGTTCCAGAAGAAGCGCTAATTTGAACGGGTTGAGATCGGTGAAGAGGAAAAGGTTTGCGCCCTCCAAGTGTTCTTCTAACTTTCTCATGTTGTCTTCTTCCATGGTTTGAATTGCAAGCTTCGTCAGCGTATTCTTCAAAACTCTCATGTAAACTTTACCAGCAAGGCTTTTCTTCAGCTCCTGAAGTTGAGCAGCGCGAACTTTCTGCAGGCTGGCAAGACCTATAGACTTGTATCCTTTCAGTAACTCCTTTATTTCTTCAACTTCGCCAATTTTTTCTTCCAATACTTGTTGAGACGGCATTTCAAATCTTCCGTTACGGTTTAATTTTCACGGGCTTGCCCATTGATGTCTTGATAAAAGCAAATTTGATGTTTTTAAAGCCTCGTTTAAGTTTCCCCTCTAAAACTCTTAGAACAGCCTGAATGTTATCAACCAAATCTTTCTCACTCATGTCTACTGTTCCTACAGAACACTGGATAATTGGTTGGTTACGCATTCTCACAACAACCGTTTTACGGTACTTCATTATCAAACCTGTTATGTCCGCGTTGGGTGGAACAGGCACAGGTAGTTTTCCCCGTGGACCCAAAACGGGACCAAAAGTCCTGCCGACAAGCGGCATCAACGGAGCCTCAGAAAGGAACACATCGTAATTATTCGCTAATTTCCGCAATTCCTTCTTTTTTCCAGTTACCCCTTCAAGGTCCGCTTTCTCCATAACCTTATCCACTTTTGCTTTTCTGGCTTTTAACGCTAACTCGCCAGAGGCAACAACCAGAATCTTGTTCGGTTTCCCTGTGACATGAGGAAGCTCAATGACCTGTTGGATTTTTCCTTCTGGAGATTTCATGTCAATCTCTTTAATATCCAAGATTAACTCTACTGACTGGATAAACTTTTTTTCTCCAGATTTCGCCTTTGCCTCTTTAACAGCATCTAACAACGTCTTCTTATCTAAGGGCATCTTGAAGCCTCATGCCAATGAGGGATTGGAACCCAATTATAAAAATATTCGCTTATTACTCTTCGTTTTCACTAATTAGTATTCGACTGAATGACATGTATTTATTTTATGCACAACTGCAAGAACGACTTGCAGTCCAAGTATCAATTTTTTTGTTTCACTTTTTGTAGCTTGCTGGTTTAACGATCCACCTGGTAATTGGGGTTATGATTTTGCGATGGATTCATTGCCCCGCAAAATATGAGTGGTTTTCCTTATCCTGACACGGAAAACTATCCATCAGATGAAGACCACATGCAGATTCTCAGAGAATACAATACTCGAGTAGTGAAAGCTCAAAGCCAATCGCTATGCTTGTTCTCCCTGTAAGCCTGAAAGCGGGAAGGCGCCCTGAATGTTGGCTTGTGAGCAAAAGGCTATTTGGTTTATTTGGAACCCGCGCTGAAGATACTTTTGTTTTTATGTTAATTTGTTAAAAGATGCAGCTGTCTATGGCTTCTTTGAGCGTTTTTTCTGATTCTGAAAATGGCTGCGATTATGACCCAAACTATTTGCAACTTTATTAATCCCTTTTCAGCTATCTGTATAGATGACGATTCCTCGGTTGGTAATCTCATGGTGGAAAAGTCTGTCAAAGTAGCATTGGTTAATCCACCCCCTCCTCTTGGGGCGTTTGTGCATTACCAAAGTCCGCTTATAGGTATTGCATATATTGCCGCTGTTCTCGAGAAAAGCGGATGCCATGTTACAGTGATAGATTGTCCTCCTCTCAATCTAACTTACGATGATTTAAAGAGAAAAATAGCTCACTTCAAGCCAGATATCGTCGGCATCACCTCTGTAACAGTCACTTTTTCTTCTGCTGTGCAAGCTGCCCGTGCAATAAAAGAATCTTATCGGCATGCTCTCGTGGTGGTGGGTGGACCACACGTCACGGTTTTAGACGAGCAAGTCCTCAAAGATCATCCTGAAGTTGATGTTGTAGTGAGGGGTGAGGGCGAACAAACCATGCTTGAACTCGCTGATATAGTGTTCACACATAATCTGAAGAACCTTCAGCGCGTCGACGGCATAACCTTCAGAAAGAACGGTGACATAATCCGCACCAAGGACCGCGACTTCATTCAAAACCTAGACGAGTTACCTCATCCAGCATACAAATACTTCCCGCTGAATAAGTACAAACTTTACGGAAAGCTTATTCTCCCCATCATAACTAGTAGAGGTTGTGCCTTCAATTGTTCATTTTGTCTGGCACCACGAATGGCCGGAAAAGGGTTTCGCCCTAGAAGCCCAAAAAACATCGTTGACGAACTGGAGTGGTTAAGAGATGAACATAACCCTGATGCTTTCACTTTTCATGATGAGACATTTACGTATGACCGAAAAAGAGTATTAGAGATTTGCAATAAGATCAAAAATAGGAATATTAACGTTCCATGGGATTGTTCAACGAGATCTGACCGAATATTCCCAGATATTTTGGCTAAAATGAGAAGTGCTAATTGTCAGCTTATTTCTTTCGGCGTTGAGTCAGGCAGCCAAAAAATATTAAATGCTATGAAAAAGGGGACAACAGTCGAACAAAACGAAAAAGCAATCAAGTGGACAAAAGAAGCTGGGATATCCGTTACTATATCAGTGATTATTGGGTACCCAGGCGAAACGAAAGACACACTGCGACAAACTCTGGACTTCATCAGAAGAACGAAACCAGATGATGTCCACATGAGTCTGGCGACGCCATATCCAGGCATTGAGCTCTATGATATCGTGAAAGATATGGGATTTAAAGTGTGTGATGACTGGAGTCGCTGCGATATGCAGATGCAGGTTTTCGAAAATCCATCTCTAACTCTGAATTTCCGGGAGATGAGGCGTCAGTTTTACAACCATTTTTATTCCCCAGCATATATTCTGAGGCAATGGATAAAAAGGGATTTTTACAGCCAAATCATGGCTCGGGCAGCGTTGAATCAATTTTTATGGAGAATTAAGCTGCCGCGATGGATCTTCGGCGCCCGCTAACTTCAATAAACTAGCATGGTGACAATAAAATCGAGAGGTGATTGCAACTTAAGTAGATGAGGAAGCGCGACCGCTGGTGCTAATTGTGCGCTATGAGCTTAATAAATAAACATTAAATTAGAGATTGCGCCTCTGTCAACATAAACTTTATATCCATACGGTCGGAGACTTCTTGTTCTTGTGATTAACCATGATTGCCTCAAAGTTTGTCTCTTTTGAAAACGCTGGATAATGCTGCTTGGGCTGCAGCCGCGGACATAACCGAAATTAGATGACAGTTAACCTTTAATCTGTCGTTATTTCGTTTATTGTTTGTTGTTGATCTGAACATAACAGTGAAAGGGAAAACTGGATGAACAAAACGAAGATTCAACGCCTCAATATGGCATATATAAATATTCAATAGTAAAAGGGATTTAGAGAAATGCACAAGAAACTATTGATTCCTGGTCCTACCGAAGTAAGCCAAGAAATCCTACACGAGCAAACACACCCTCTCATAGGACACAGAAGCAAAGAGTTCTCACAACTCTACGCTGGAATCATAAAAAAACTCACCCGATTCTTCGAGCTGCCAGCAAACTGCAAACCAACAGTCACCACGGCTTCAGGCGCATTATGGTTCGACATAGTCGGTAGAAGCATCGTCCAAAATAAAGCATTAGTCTGCATCAACGGCGCGTTCTCTGAACGCTTTGGCAACGCCATCAAGGCATGCGGCAAAAATGCCAACTTCCTCGAATTTGCATGGGGCGAAGCAGTCAAACCCGACGCAATCGCAGAAGAACTGGAAACAGGAGAATACGACACCGTAACAATCTGCCATAACGAATCCTCAACAGGCACACGAAGCCCAATCCACGAAATCGGCAAAATCATCCGCAAAGACTATCCAGAAGTGATGCTGGCAATCGACAGCGTTTCATCTATGGCAGGAGATAAGATATTACCCGCAGAAATCGGTTGCGACGTAATCTTCGCCTCAACCCAGAAATGCTTCGCACTGCCACCAGGATTAGCCATTTCGCTTGTAAGCGACAGAGCATTGGAAAGAGCTAAACAGGTTCCAAATAGAGGTGCATACACAGACCTCGTGGATATCTTCAAGTTCGAAAAAAAACATCAAACGCAATCAACACCGAACATTCCGCTGTTTTACGCACTAGACAAGCGCATGGACCTACTGCTGGAGGAAACCTACAACAAAGTCTATCATCGACACAAGGACATGGCAGAATACACGCAACAGTGGGCAAAGAAACATTTTGAAATGTTCCCTGAACAAGGCTACGAATCCATCACGGTAAGCTGCATCAAAAACACCCTCGGAAAAAAAGTGAAGCGACTAAACGAGAAACTTGAGGAACAAGGCTTCACTATAGGAAACGGCTATGGAAAACTAAAAGAAAAAACCTTCCGCATTGGACACATGGGCGAATGGAACACAGCTGCTATCAAGCAAGTTCTTGCTATAATCGACGAAATTTGGAGACTGGAGACTTGACATTCAAAGTTCAAGTATGTAACAAAACCCCAGACGGAGGCACGAACTTATGGTCATAAAAAGGGAGCGAAATCAAAAAACAAGAGAAAACTGCGAGCTGAAACTGTTTGGTTGACATCAGACCTTTTAGAGCCATACATTACACTGAAAAAGCTGGCGACCCGGCAAATCTGATAACTCAGCCTTACGACAAAATCACCCCTGAGCTGCAGATAGATTACTACAGCAAATCAGTTTACAACTACTGCCGCTTGATTCTCCCGATAGAGAACAACAAGTACGAAGCAGCGCAACAGCGTATACAAATATGGCTAAACGAAGGAATACTCTCCAAGGACGAAGAACCAGTAATTTTCGTTTCCAAACAAGAATTCAAAGTATCTGGAAAAAACTGCACTCGTATTGGGTTAATTGCCGCTCTGCGCCTTTATTCCTACGGCGAAAACATGGTTTTTCCACACGAAGTTACTTATAAAAA
Source organism: miscellaneous Crenarchaeota group-1 archaeon SG8-32-3 (assembly GCA_001273335.1). GTDB lineage: Archaea > Thermoproteota > Bathyarchaeia > Bathyarchaeales > Bathycorpusculaceae > SG8-32-3. The sequence goes on from LFWV01000001.1 coordinate 29,769, forward strand.
ACCGAAAACCGACCGATTGAATATTTTGCGTGCGGTTCAGAAAGACCTTGAACCCGTTTTTCTAATATACTCAGACCCTGAGAATGTTACTGTCGACTTTCTAGCTGAAATCACAAAGACAAAACCTGCTGTGGAAATTGAAGACTCCTTCGGGGTGAAACACGCTATTTGGAGCGTAATTGACCCGAAAAAGCTGAAGTTCATGCGGAAAGTTATGAAAGATAAAAAGCTTGTAATTACTGACGGTCATCACAGGTACGAAAGCGCCTTAGCTTACAGAGATGAAATGCGTGAAAAGAACAACTGGCTGGAAGATAACGCTTTCAATTTTCACATGTGTTACATGGTTCCTGTTCAAGAGGAAGGGCTTGTTGTTTTGCCCACTCACAGATTGCTAACAGCATCCGAACTGACCGAGGATACTTTGAAGGCGCTTGAATGTTTCTTCACGATTTCCGAAGTCACCCCAACAGTTGAAGCTTTAGAAAGTTTTTTGAAAAGCCATAAAGAAGAGCGTGCCTTCTGCATTTACGATGGCTCACATGCCTACGGTTTACTTTTGAAAGATGAGAAAACCGTTTCTGAACTCATAGACGCAGATTGTCCAAGAGAAGCGTGCCTTGTAGATGTCGTGATATTACGGGATGTAGTTTTCAGACAAGTGTTGAAGGTTGGCGAGCTAAAAATGGATGAGCACATCCTCTACGCGGAATCAACAAGGAGCGCCTTGGAGAAAGTTGACAGTGGACAAGCTAAATTAGCTTTTTTAGTTAACCCAGTGAATCCTGAGACCGTTTGGCAAATAGCACAGAAAAATTGGAGATTACCGGAAAAATCTACGGATTTTTACCCGAAACCAGTTTCTGGCTTAACAATGATGGACATTTCCCCAGAAGAAATGCTCTAATCTGTCCTATCTACTCTTTTTCTCGAAAAACTAAAATCTCACCTACCAGAAGTCTAGGTCTCACAATAAGATTAGGTGTTACTGTGCTTAAACAGCTTAAGTTTTTATGGATTGCTCCTGTAATCGGTAGCTTTCTAGCAGTCACTTTTGGAAGGTATAGCAGCAAAAATTGGGAGTAGTTCTTGGCATTTGCATTCATGCTTTTTGTTTTTTGTGCGTGTTACTTTATGAATTTGGTTTTCCGTTTCTTGAATTTTTTCTTGCATGTCACGCTACAAAAATGATAGGTTTCGCCTTCATACGTAATTTTATACTTGGCTGTGTTTTCATCTAGAACCGTGCCGCAAACTGGGTCTCTATACGTTTTCGTAGGTCTTAACCTCTCGAGGAAGATTGTGTTTTCTACCTATTATGGTTAGTGGTTACTCAGATAGGAAATTTGTTTTGAGTGTGCGCTAGCTCTCGGGAAAAGAAGACGGCCCTTTATACGCGCGCTTTTTTTGCTTGTTGTCTAAATAGGGAGAACTATTTTATTCCATTTGAAGTGGAGAAAAGGGCTGAAATTGTGGAGGGTAGCGTTGGTGTTGGTGCTTTATGGTTGAGTGACAATTAACATTATAGCTCCTTCGACTTCGGTCCATTCTTCATTGGTGGTGCAGATATTGCCTATGCTGCCTATGAATATGAGGATTGCCACTAAGTCTTCGTCTTTGGGTAATTTCCCGATCATTAAGAAATGCTGTTTTCCAGCAATGTAAAAGCTCAATTTTTCAGTCAGTTTTATCAATCATGCCCCTCGTATCCTTGATTCGTTTGGAAGCCTCAGTGACATTCTTGATTTCCTGCTCAGTCCAGTTTCCAAACACAAAAAAACTCACTAAAACGTCACCAGAATTTTCCTCTGAAATTACAAATATAAGCGTTAAATGGTCACAATCCGATACGTAGCAAACGCGAAAAGCTTTATCTTCTCAACCAAGCGATAATGCAATACATGCCCCACCCAAAAATAACGGCAGGAGCACTCTTTCTCATGGCAGCTATCCAATTCACCTTATGCCTTATCATCGCAGAAGCAACATACCCCGGCTACAGCATATCCGCCAATTATATAAGCGACCTCGGCGTAGGGCCCTCCGCCATAATCTTCAACGTCTCCGTCTTCATTTTAGGATTACTAGTACTTGCAGGAACAATCCTTCAAAGACACAAACCGAACATCAAAACCTTAAACACTTTGCTACTGTTAATGGCTATAAGCGCAATGGGCGTCGGCATCTTCACTAAAAACTACCCCCTCCCCCACGGCGCCATATCCTCAGCAGCTTTCTTTTTCGCAGCGCTATCCTCCATAACCTCACACAAAATCCTACCCAAAAATCTCTCCAAGATAAGCATAATGCTCGGAGCCATGACACTCACAGCACTAACCTTTTTCTCCGCAGGCATGCTGACAAGCGGCTCATTAACCAGCACGACCGCCCACGACAGTGCCTTCTACATAGGATTAGGCCCGGGCGGAATGGAACGCATGATAGTATACCCAGCGCTCTCATGGCTCACTGCAATCGGCGCATACCTAACCATAAAACAAGAGACATAAAAAACACCGATACAATAAAAAGAAATCAATGACCCGCAAACTTGAAGGAGACTGCTCAGACAAAAACATAAACACCAACCACGCCACAAACGGTAACGCTTTTATGACTATTCGAGTGTAATGGTTTAAGATCTAAACTTTGAGTGTGGTGAAGAAACAGTATGAGTGAATCACTTGAGAAACGAGTCGAAGCTGCTCTTGCCGAAATTAAGCCGCAAATTCAAGCTGACGGCGGAGACATAGACCTCGTAGCCATCGAAAACAACATCGTCAAAGTCCGCTTGCGAGGAGCATGTGTAGGTTGCCCCATGTCAGCATTAACGCTAAAGGCAGGTGTCGAACGCGCCATAAAACAGAAAGTCCCAGAAATCCAAAGCGTCGAAGCAGTCCAATAACCAAACACATTTTTTCTCTTACTTTTTGTTTTCTGCTCTTTTACCCTTAGAAACCACTACTTGTAT
>LFWV01000035.1 GCA_001273335.1 miscellaneous Crenarchaeota group-1 archaeon SG8-32-3
GAATTGAGAATTTCAGCTTTTACCTTGAAGCCCATGTTAATCATTTCTTGGATGGCATCAGTTATTTCAAGTTCACCCCGCCACGAAGGCTTAATCTTCGCGATAGCCTCGTGCACCTTGCTCGAGAAAAGGTACGTCCCAATTATAGCAAGATTACCCATCGACGTTTTAGGCTTCTCCACCAACCTAACAATATTACCCTCAACATCTAATTGAGCTATACCGAAGCTTGAGGGATTGCCTACTTCCTTCAAGATAATAAGGGCGTCAAGATGCTCTTTTTGGAACTTTTGAACGAAAGTGTTCAAGCCTTTACCAGTTACGTTATCGCCCAAACACATAACAAAAGAATCCTGAGCAAGAAATGGTCGCGCAGTTTTAACCGCATGCGCCAAACCAAGAGGCTCCTGAGGAATATAGTCAACACTCAGATTCCACTTTGAACCGTCATTGACATAATCCTTAACGTACTGACCAGTTTCAGGAGCAGTAATAACACCAACCTGCTTTATGCCAGTTGCTGCCACCTGATCAAGCACATAACCCAAAATAGGCTTATTAGCCACTGGAATAAGCTGCTTGGCACACGTGAAAGTTAAAGGCCGCAACCTAGTACCTTTACCACCGCTAAGTACAAGTGCCTTCATTCTTACCACTGAATCCTTTAATGACCAGTTAATATTAAGACTTGTGCGATTATCCTGTTAAAGACATGATTCTTTTTTAGCTCACCACAAATGATAAAAATCAATGTGTAAATAGTGTTGCGATAATCGTGGGGAATTGATTTGAATAAACGGGTCATAGGGATTACAGGTGGAGCCGGCTATATTGGCTCTTCCTTAGCGAAACATCTCGTTAAAGCCTTTGACATTAAGTTGTTAGATATTAAAAGCCCTAAACAGAAGTTTGAAAGAAACGCAAGTTTCCAGTTATGTGATGTTAGGAATTATGAGGAGGTTAAAGCGGCTTTAGAAGATGTAGATTTAGTTATCCATACATCAATTGTGCAGATTCCATTGATTACTGAACAAAAGAGGCTCGGTTATACCGTTAATCTTTTGGGGACTCAAAATATTTGCAGGGTTGTCGATGAAAGCCCTAGAATTAAAGGTTTGATTTTAGCAGGTTCTTGGCATACGATTGGTGAAAGAGGATTAAAAGGAGTTATTGATGAGGAATTTGGTTTTAGACCCGACAAAGTCGAAAATCGTGCAAGACTATATGCTCTATCAAAAATTGCTCAGGAGTCAATTGTGAGATTTTATGATGAGATGTCAGAGAAGAATTTTGGCGTCATAAGGATGGGTACTGTTCTTGGAGAAGGAATGCCAGAAAAGACCGCCGCAAACATTTTTGTTGAAAACGGTCTTAAAGGAAAGCCGTTGACTCCGTACAAACACAGCATGTTTAGATCGATGCTGTATGTGGATATCTCTGATATTTGTAATGCCTACGAAAAGTTTGTAAGAAAAATTCTGGAAAACAACATTAAGAAAGATGGAAACAGCTTAGCAAACATATTCAATGTGTATTACCCAGAACCCATAACGATAATCGAGTTAGCTGAAATAGTGAGAGAGGCCATAGCCAAATATTCTAAAGGTGAGATACATCCCGAAATAACTGTGGTGGATAGTGGTCAACCGAGTATGTTCAACGAAAATGACAAGATGTTGATTAAAGTTGACGTAAGTAAAGCATTAAACTTCTTGGAAATTGACAGGCTCAAAAGCCCAAAAGAGTCAATTGAAGAAATCGTTAGATCCAAAATTAGCCTTCGCAAAGTAACATAAATTCACAAAAAACTTTTTATTATTTATTCTCCGAATTTCTGATTGGTTTAATAAAATTCCATCAAGCTTCGACATGGAAGAAATCGTTATTGGTTAATGTTTAGTTCCATCACAGAAGGCGTTGTTAATAATTGGTTATGCATATTTGTCTTGGCTATATTCTGTTTTAGGTAATTGGCTAAGATTACAATTAGAATTAGAGCAATAATAAGTATCATTATACGTAAGGGGGTATCAATCTCTGGAAGCACAGTCCATAAGTAAATTGCTCCTATTGCTAGAACGACGAGTGAAATGGCCAATTCGATGAGGTTAATTTTACTTGTCATTTTCGTCCTGTCCTATGCCTCAGATGGTTAACGTTTTATTGCTTTTATGATGATATCGCCTGATAGTAGGGAGAGCCATTTCTTTCGATAGTTTGCAAAAATTCCTGAGCAAGTAACAGCTGTAACATGAAAGCCAATTGATTGTAGAAGTTTGATAGAAAGGCTCTTGTTAAACTTGTGAAGGTGGCCCCAATCCACGCCTAGTTCATTCACACCGCCACTTTGGGGTATTTTTCCAACGAGCGACTGGAACCTGTAGGGAAGCCATGCGTCGTTAGGTATCAATATAATCAATTCAGCGCCTTTTTTTGAAATTCTTTTTATTTCTTTTAGCAACGAGGGAGGGTGGATGACATGTTCTAAAACAGCCATACAGGTTACGGCATCGAAAAAGGAATCAGCAAATGGTAAACCTTCGTCTACGTCATATGCTGAGAAATGGAAGGCATATTTGTCATCCCTCTTGCGTGCTGCTTCTGCGGCCTTTTTTATTGCTACTTCGGATATGTCTGCACCATACACTTCCTTGAATTTCTTCTTAGCTTTAAAAACAAAGGACCCTGCTCCGCAGCCGATATCCAAAATTTTCTCGTTAGGAGTTAAAAGGTGAAATATGCGCTGTTGCCCTGAAATATCAAATCGCTTGAGCCTTCGGGAAATGTTGGTTAACATGGGCAAGGGGCTCTTTCTTATTCCTTTTATTGTGTAAGCTTCGTCGTAATAGGCTTTCTTTGCGTTACCCATTTTATTTCACCTTGAAAACATAAATTGTGTCTTTGTACGAATAAGCTAGTTCGAGAATGCTGCTCTCTGTAAAGAACTTGAGATAGGAAGGATCAACCGCCCCTTGGTGGGGAGACCATATTTCGGATATGCCCGCTTGTCTGACCCATTGGGCTGTTCGCTGAGTTATAACGATTAGAATGTTGCTGTTTTCCCATGGTATGTTGGTTTGTTCACCATATCGTTTGTCTGTGGAGTCGATGTTGGCAACGAGATACTGAAAATCATCCTTGTTGAGGTTAAACGGTTCCGCATAAATCAAACCAATTTCCCCAAGAATCCACTCACCAGGATGTGCATTGGAACTCCTTACAGCGATGTATGATACGTTTTCCCAGTTAGGAGAACCCACTTTCTTGAAGGCGTTCAATTGAATTTCGATTCTTTTCCATCCGCTGAAGTTATCGCTGAAGTCAAACGCAAACCAGTTTGCGTCATTTGGAGCCGCAATTAAGACCTGCCATTTTATGTTGGAGTTTTCGCCGCGCCAGTTTATATAAAGTGAAGTTGCATTGTCCCAGTTTTGCACTTTTTCAAACTTGTGGATGACGCCCACTACAGACGTGTTTCCTTCTATTACCTTAATTGCTGTACCGTTGTTTCGTGAGTTTTCAACAGCAGGTTCTATTTGGACTTCGATTGTTCCTATTCCGTATTTGTATGATCTCCAAAATTGGTTTTGTGTGGTATTGTATATTACGCTTATAAACTGTGATAGCATGTCTTTTATTTTCCATACAGTTTGGATTTCTTCTTGATTTAAAGCTTGAACCCGATAGCTTCTTGAGGTCGTTAACATAGTGTTTGAGAGGGGTGACAAAAGTTGCATAGTTATGTAGTCACTTATTAGAAGCGTATTTTCAGGTACGTTATCTTTCACCCATTGGGAGGCAGAGTATTCAAATTCGTTGACTATAGGTTGCCCAAGTGGGGATTGATAGTAACGTTGATATATTGGAGTCATAAGGCTGGGAATCAATAATAGTATAATTAATGCTGAGAAAATTGGAGCGACATATTTCTTCCTTAATTTGCCTATAACATTGAAAATACGCCATATCCCAATGGCTATTACAAACCCCATGAGTATCGTAACTTCTCTGTAAAAACGATAGGCAAACTCTTCAGGGAACAGGTACAGGAACAAAGCCGTTGAGAAAGCTGAAATTATAAAGAGATCCTCTTTTCTTTTAGAAAGTAGCGATACGGCGGTTCCAAGTATTAGTAAGGCAGTCATAATTGTTGTTAAATTGACATCAAAGAGCCAACTAAATCGCGCCGAGAAAGGTATTGAATCTATTGATGCCGCAAATTTTGGAAGTATAATCGACGAAATGGGATTTACAACATCTATCGCCACCACATAATGTTGGAAAAGAACAAAAACTAAAACAAAGGCTACAAAAACGTATAGCAGCAAATGAGTTTTCTTATTTCTGACCATAAAAAACAACAAAATAAAAAAGAAAATGAAAATAATGAATGCGATTGCTTCCGAATTCAGAAACACCAAACAGAAAAAGGGTAGGAACAGTAAAGGTATCACATTATCTGACAAGAAATTATTCTTTTTAAAGAAAACTCTCGAAAAATACGCGGTAGCAAATAACAGAGGTGTTGTCGACACAATAATTGTTGGCAACCACACATGTGATCGCCATTCTGCAGGGTATGCAATATTATTTGGAGCGAACATTGACCAGATATTACTTTCAATTAGATAAACGTAAAAAACCGCAATAGCAATGAATAAGACCAAAGTTAAAATTACATCTTTAACTCGGTATTCTTTTCTCGAGATGTTTTTGTAAGAAATATAAAGAATGTACGGCAAAAAAACATAAAGGAAAACATTAGCCTTGAACAGCAAAGGGATATCTCTAAACAAGTGCATATTCAAGAATGAGCCAATGAAAACGGTTAAGAGCGCGAAGCTTTTGCTTTTACTAATACTATATGAAAGAAAGTACAGTCCAAAAGAGTAGATAGCCATCATCAAGAAGGATGCACTCCAGATAAACGACAAAGGGTCGATATTGAATAAATGGCTGGAAAAACCTAAGGAAACATAGTCATAAACTCTATAGTGCTGCAAGTAACCAAATTCCATGAATCTCAGTGCCGGCTGATATTGTTCAAAAGGTATCGAAATCGTCTCAATGGTCCCGTATGGAAAAGGAGAAACAGACACTTTCATAAGCGCAGGAATCATGCTAACAAGAATACAGAACACAACAATCGGCACATACTTTCTAAACATTCCAGCAGGAATTGAAAATTCAGCAGTAGTTCTTCTATAAGTTTTGTGAACTAAATAGATCAAAGCCACAACCAAAACTAACAAGTATAAATTTGCAAGAATAGCAGACAAACCCAACAAGTCAAGAAGAAAAATTGCAACGATTAACAGATACATTCCGAACAACAAAGAAAAAACTCCCGTCCCTTGTACCTCAAAAGAAAAAACACGAAAACGTCGCAAAGCAATTCTGAAGCAGGAACCGAAGAAATATGGAATTATCAGCCAGGAAGGGAGCGACAGAAAAGAGTTCACTATTTCAGGTATTGGCAAAAAATGACTAATCATTAAACCAATAACAACATAAGAGAAAAGAACCCACTCAAGTACAAGCAACGTGCCCACATTTTTTCGTGCAATTAGTTCTCTTATGTTCTTGCCCCCATTCAATTATTTGGAGCCAAAATAGTAAGAAATGTTTGGGCGCACCATAAGTTTGCGAAGTTCAGAGTCAGATACCCTGCGAATGTACCGCTGAGCGTTAGAACGCTTCCTAAATATCTTACGCAAATTCTTCAAAACATGGATGCAGGCCTTCAGCCTAAAAACCGTTAAGTCTAATCTGCGACGAACAAAAAGATCATATCCAACCGCCGTAACAAAAATGGCCACTACATACGGAAGCGCCGCAAAAATATTCCACAACTCAAAGTTTTGCAAAATTGCTGAAGTAGCTCCGATATCACCAAAAAAAACCCGTTTTTTATCTATCTTTCTCCCAAAAGCTCCAGACCTAAAATGATAAACAACCGCTCTAGGCGCCACGATAATTTTGCCTCCACTCAGGTTAATTCTCCAACAAAAATCAATCTCATCTGTAGGCAAGTCAGGGTCAAAAAATCCAACATCGTTTAGAACAGTTTTGCGAACAGCGAGCGCCGCCCCACAGCCATAAAAAAGTCGGTGCTCTCGAGCAGAAGTCTCATTTTGAGACCAGAGATAATTTACGGGTATAGGTTTACCGCAATAATCAATGGTCCCTCCAATAGAATCAATTCCCTTCCCATTCGGCTTAAGCAAAAGACATTGGACCGCATATATATCATCACTCAAATCAAAAGACCGACGCAACTCCACAAGCCAATTTGGACTAACAATGGTGTCATTGTTAAGAAAAACGAGATATTTCCCCTTAGAACAATTAATTCCTACATTGTTGCCTCCAGCAAAGTGTAGATTTTGATTCAGCGATACTATTTTCACTCTGGGATTGACACTAAAGCCCTTTAGAATTTTAGTACTTTTATCTTTTGAATTGTTATCAACAACTACGATTTCAAAATTGGGATAATTTGTTTTAAGTACAGAGGCTAAACAATCTTCTATGAAACGCTCGCCATTGAAATTAACAATGATTACTGATATAAGCGGATATGTGGTTAGGCTTGAATTCCCCATACTTATTCTACCAAGACAATCCTTCTCGCTGCCATCATAAATGCATCATCCTCCAAAATGGATAATAATGACTCAATGCCTCATAAAGGCATTTTAAAAACTTCTGAAGAACATGTGGACAGCATTGCTTTGTTTTTATAACCGTCAAGGAGGCTTCACTTAACACGTTATGCATTTCTAAGCAATCGTTTGACTATTTCGGCAAAACGTTCTTTCGTCTTAGAACAATCATGCTGATCCCGTACATATTTCTGACCATTGTAAATGAGGGTGTTCCTAAGTTGTTCATCTGAAACCAATCTATCAATTGCGCCAGCTATTGCTTCAGTGTGCCCAGACACTAGAAGAGCATTCTCTTCGTTTTTGAACGATTGCTGACAACTATAAGTGGTTGAAGCAAGGATAACGGGCAATCCACAAGACATTGCTTCTAAAGCAGCGGAGGGTAAACCCTCGACAAGGCTGGGCAAGACAAAAAAATCAGCGCTGTTAAGTAGGCAAGGTATTTTTTCAGGACTTACATAAGAGTAGAAATTAACACATTCGCTAATACCTAATTGCTCCACTCGATCTCGGAGTTCATCTTCATCAGGACCAGAACCAACAATTAAGTAGTAGATCTTAGGATGCTTTGTTCTGAGCAAACTTACAGCCTCAATCACACTCTTAATATTCTTTTGTTTATCAAGCCGTGAAACCGTGATTATTATTGGAAACATATCCATATTAATTGCTACACCAGCGTTCCTGTTAAAACGACTAACATCGACACCTTGACTCAAAATAACCTGTTTTGGACTTACCGAGGGATGGTACCAACACATGTCTCTGTTAGTGATAATCAAGTCAGAAAACTTGAAAGAAATAGATTCGGCACATCTAACAAAAGAAAAAATCAACCAACCCAATGTATATCTACCACTAATTATTATCCTCGTAGGCTCAGAGATGCGCACGATTGATTTCTTCCCAGATATTTTGGCAATAATTGCTACAACAAGTCCAGTATATGGATGCCCACCTAAACTCATTATAACAGAGCAACGGCTCTTTTGAGAAAAATGAATCAACATAAAAAAAGAAAGAAACAAATAAGAGATATAGCCCAAAAACATCCCAGCACCACTGGAGAATTTCGGATACACAGGAATTGAATACACATTTTTATACCTTTGTTTAAGTACATTTACCGAGTTACCGCTACCAACGACATTAATTTTGAACGAATCCGAATTCAAATATTTCGCCATCAACGGCAAATACTTACTCTCATAAGTAGAATCGTCAAACGCTGGCTCTAAAAGCACCAAAATCGAAGAGGGATAAACCAAATTGATTGCCTCAGCTATAATTTTCAGTTAAAGATTTCACATCATAGAATTGTGCATTCATTATTACTTCAAGAACCGGAAAAAGACCTATACTCAAACATTAGCTTTGAAGCCCACCAAAAACTCTGAAGACTAAAGTGCTACTTCAAGTGCTTCATTGTAAATTTTTTCTATTCGTTTAATTATAATTTCCCAGCGATGGTTTTCAACAATATGCTTTCTAGCGTTTTGGCTTAGTTTCGTTCTCAGTCGTGAATCGCCCAATAGTGATAAAATAGCGTTAGCTAATATTTCTGGATTTTTAGGTGAAACAAGGAGCCCGTTTTCTTCATCAATAACAGGGTCGTTAATCCCTGGAATATCCGAACCGACCACTGCTAGACCACTTGCCATAGCTTCCAATAGTGAAATAGGCATGCCTTCCTTCAAGGAGGGAATGACAAAAACTGTTGCTCTTCTCAAAGTATTTGCAATTTCATTTCTGCTCAAAGTTCCTAGGAAATGAACAGATCCACCAAGTAATCCGCGATCATACGCCATTTTCATAAGCTTCGCTTTCAAAGGGCCATAACCTATGAGCAAGAATTTTGCATCCTTGAATTTGTTCACAACAGTTGCTGCTGCTTCAATCAAATAACGTATTCCTTTTTCTGGTACAAATCTTCCAACCCAAACTATTAGATTATCTTCTCGCTCGTCTTCAGGCTTAAAAAGTTCTATATCTACAGCATTAGGAATTAACCGAATTTTTTCAGAGTGACAACCAAAACTGGCAACCTCTTTAGCATCACTACGGGTCAAACAGATAATTCTATCAGCCTTCCTGAAAACGTCCAAACCTAAAGTACGAAGATATAAGTTTTGAAAGAAATTAAAAGCAATGTCTCTATCGGCAAATACTCCGTGTACTGTAACAACACAAGGTAAACCCATCTTCTTAGCCTTTCTTATCGCTTGAACCGTAGGCAAAAAAAGATGTGACTCGCCATGAACAATATCAGGTCGTAGTTTTTCAAGTTTTGCAGGCATGCTTGGCAAATAGGGATAGTCTTGAACCACACCGACCAAATTCAGGTTTAAACCATATAACCTATGAACCTGAAAACCTTCAGCGACCATCTCCTCTGAGCAAGTTTCATTCTTGTTCCACGTAAGCACATCAACATCGTGTCCTCTTTTAACTTGACGAGCAGACAACTCATAAAAATAATCACGCGGCAGATAAGGATAAAATAAATGTCGAATCCGAGCGATATGCATTTTGACAGACTATTCTTTGCCATTTATTTTTTGGGCTACTCGAGTTATGGCGTACAGTGTTATAGCTGTTGATAGCATGAAAAATCCGATGAGAATGAACGCCACAGAAGCCAATGCAATATTCGTCACTATGAAATGCTCGATTGCGTATATTTGCAGCATCCAAATCCCAAAGCCCAAACCCATAAACAAACACAACAGCGCAGGTATCCCCAACACTGCCAACGGCTTTTCCTCCACAACAAATCTAACGATAGACATGATTACGCCAATGCCGTGTGTGACAGGATGCTCTGTGGAGGTGGCGACGTCAACATTATTGTATTTACATGAGCTGGGAACTTCCCGTATTTTCATATCATGTTTTTTTGCTTTTAGAAGTATTTCGACGCTTGCGCCCATACCGTTTTCATGGGGGGAAAGCCTCTTTAACGCTTGCCGGTTATATGCCCTGAAGCCACTCTGGGCATCGCTGATGTTGTGCTTCGATGAACCATTAACCAGCTTTGTTATTAGTTGAGCGCCTAGTTTCCTGTAAAAAGGCATCTCTTTAGTTCCTTCTTTTTCAATAAAACGACTACCGATTACTACGTCCGCCCCATCTTGGATAATAGGATTTAAGATAATAGGAATTTCATCAGGATTGTGCTGCCCATCAGCGTCTATTGTAACCAAAACGTCAGCATTCAACTCACGAGCACGTTTGAAAAGGCTCTTAATTGAGGCGCCATAGCCCAAATTTTGTTGGTGATAGACTACATAAGCCCCTGAATCCTTTGCAATCCATCCAGTTTCATCGTAAGAACCGTCGTCACAAACCACTACTGCATCAGCATATTTTTGAGCTTCAAAGACCATATGTGAAATCATTGATGCTTCATTAAACGCTGGAATACCAACTACAACAAATGGTTTGGTTCTATCAACAGCGCTTTCTTCCAATACTATTTTGGCATTTTCAACTTCCAACAATATCTATACCTTCATA
>LFWV01000036.1 GCA_001273335.1 miscellaneous Crenarchaeota group-1 archaeon SG8-32-3
GTATGCTGCCATTCTGTCATAGAAAATGAAGAAAGTTATCCAGATTCCAATTGAAACAAGTGAGATACTGACGAATATAAATGCTAAACAGAAAAGCAGAATACCAAGGTACATTGGATGCCGTACCCAAGCGTAAACGCCTGAATCAACTAGTTCAGGCGGATCTTGAACTTGTTCTAACACTGCCTTATGAGATTTTGATACGAGATAGAAACTTATACATAGGAAGATAATAGTTCCCGCGAAAAGAAAGGGATACGTAAATGCTTGAACAACGACAGTTGAATACCCCAATACAAAAAAACCTAGTGTATCAACGCCCCATACAATAAAAAACAAAATCAGCATGAAAAGCTGAATTCTGTCGCAAAGCGGATGCTCAGAACCCAAACCATGTCTCATTTCAAGATCTCCAAATGCGCCAGTTACCCTAATTAATCACACGCACTTTTTCACATGTAGTTTACCAATTAATTCCCATTAAATTTTTTGTTTATAAAATAAACTAGATCAGCACACGCTTTAAATTATTTAGAAAAGATTTTCTGAAAAATAGAAACCGAGGAAGGAAAAGCTAGACTTGTTCCATCTGGTAAAGATCCAAGTCTAACTCGATTTTCACTGGTTTATCTGAATCAAAGTCATCTTCAAGATTATAGAGGTCAGGCATCATTTTTTTCAGCCATATCTTTTTCGATTTAATTCCAGTCTTGATTGAAGTGATTCCAAGATTGGTTTTCAATTCGGGGATAGCTTGGGAATCGCAAACTGCAAGCACGTTGTCCTCGACGAGGTTTTTAGGTTCTTCCACGGTTAAGTCATATTTGAGCGCGGTTTCGTCAGATTGCTTAGTCAATGCCTTTCCTCCGCCACACCTCAACGCTGATCATATCGCGGATAGCCACACGAATAGCTTCTGCCCTGTTAGGATAGAACCTTTCATCCACAAGCTGGTCTAAAGCTTTTATGTACGTTTCAGGAAGGTATAATGTGATTAATTTCATGTTTGTCTTCTCCCTCGGTGAGGTACGAGATTGATGGTTGTAGGTTATACTTCTATATGTTATGATATAAATATGTTTCAAACATGTTCGTCCTTTGCTTTATAAGTATTGCATAAACAGTGTTGCAAATTCTTGTAAATTATAGCGCATGTAACAACCCCTATGTTTTTATTTCTTGTTAAAGCATCTAACATAAAGCGATGAAGAAATGCATGTTTTCGTGAAAAGTTACGGCTGCTCAGCAAATTTTGCTGACGGCGAAGTTCTCTCAGGTTGCTTAGCCAAAGCTGGGTATAAACTGGCTGTTTCCGTTTCAGAAGCAGACATTGCGGTCTACAATACTTGCGCTGTCAAGGGTCCAACCGAAAACCGTGCAATAGCAGTTTTGAAGCGTGTTCCGAAAGGAAAGAAGCTGATTGTTGCCGGTTGCTTGCCGCTCATAAATTTTGAAAGGTTAAACCGAGAAGTGCGTTTTGACGCTGCTGTTGGACCAGCTGCTGGCACTGAAATAGTTGACGTTGTGAAGCGTGTGGTGGAAGGTGAGAAAGTTGTTGCCTTGGAAGGTGCATTGTCGGCGAAGCCAGCGTTGAGTTTGCCGCGTTTGAGGTCGAATCCTGTGGTAAGCGTGGTCCCTGTGAGTTACGGTTGCTTGGGTTCTTGCGCTTATTGCTGCGTGGTATCTGCCAGAGGTCGCTTGCGCAGTTACACGATAAAAGAAGTTTCTGAACGCGTGCGGAAGGATTTGGCTGCTGGCGCAAAAGAGTTATGGGTCACTTCCCAAGACACAGCGTGTTACGGAAGAGACATTGGCACAAACCTTGCAGCGTTACTTAAGGCTGTATGTGATGTGGAAGGCGATTTCCGAGTTCGAGTTGGCATGATGACACCGAACTTGGTGAAAGATATGTTGTCTGATTTGCTTGAGGCTTTCAAGAGCGAGAAAGTTTTCAAGTTTGTGCATTTGCCTGTGCAGAGTGGTGATGACACGGTTTTGCGGGGTATGCGTCGTTTTTACTCGGTTCAAGATTTCGTGGCGGTTGTGGATGCGTTTCGTAGTGTTTTCCCCGAGATTACAGTTGCCACGGATGTTATTTGCGGTTTTCCAGGCGAAACAAGAGAAGCCTTTGCGAACACTCTGAAGCTGATCAGAAAAGTGATTCCGGATGTTGTTAATATTTCAAAGTTTTTTGCTAGACCGGGAACTGTAGCAGCTGAGATGCACACCGGTGTTGTGGAGCCAGCTGAGATTAAACGGAGAAGCAGTGAATTGGCTAAGTTAGTTAAGAAGGTGTCTTTGAAGAGGAACCAGCGTTGGGTTGGCTGGAGCGGTGAAGTCCTGGTGGACGAGAAGGGAAAAGCGCCTGGTTCGTGGATAGGCAGGAACTTCGCTTACAAACCTGTAACGTTAAAAAAACTTACAAACCTGCTTGGTGAAACAGTGAGGGTTAAGGTTGCGAAAGGCTTTTCAACTTATCTCTTAGGAACAGTTGAGTAAAGCGTTTGTATATTCTGTTGCAATCTTTTGCCTATACCCTTTTTGTGCAGCAAGTGCATATTGTTCTCACGCGCTTTTTGGATGAACTGTCCCGATTGGATATACTCGTGACGAATGTCACAGAGACAACAAAACTAGCAACAAAAATTTCACTATAAAATAATCAGCAAGCCTCTTCCCAAACTCACCGCGTCCTACTGGCTCATGTTCACACTCCCCGCAAACTACTGTCGCCTCGAAAAAAGCGGCGCAGATACTATAAGCAAACTGTTATCAACCGTTGAACAGTAAATACATATTCTCTTTTCATAAACAAATTATCCTGCACCTATTACGTTTATAGTCAGTGATATGAAATGAGTGCAACTGGTGAAATTGAACAATTACAAAATGAAAAGATGCGCCTAGAAGAGGAATCACGGTCTTTGGACGAGGAGATAAAACAACTTGAGATGCGCTGGAAAATACTTGGCGAGAGAGTGGCGATTCAGCAGTTAAAAAACGAAAACATTGCAAAAAAAGAGATAATAGGTCAGCTGGAGTCTAAAATTGGGTTGTTGGAAACACGATTGGAGAAGTTATTAACAAGTGGCGTCTTGAAAAAAGAAGATACGACTAAAAGTGAAACTGCTGAGAGACGAGAATTCATGAAAGAGACAAGGGTTGCTTCTGAAGAAGAAGCCCAAGAAGAAGAGGAATTTATTAGGGTAATGGCACTTGACAACGGGGAGAAGATAAACGACAAAGTAGGGGCAGAACAAGAAAAGGAAAGCCAAAAACTATTCTATTGAATAACATCTCATCTTTAGCTGTATAGAAGAGTCTTTCAGAGCTTGCAGATAAACAGCCTACTTTTACTTATTGAAGTCTGAGTAAATGTATCAATTTAAGAATCGCGAAGCTTAGTTTGCTTTGATTCTCCCTGCAGCGACAGTTGTTCAAGGCGTTTTTCACGAAGTTTTTTAAGTCAAGAAACACTAGATACTCATTTCGTTGAAAAAAAGATTGGAGAAGGCTCAGCGATTGAGGTCAATGTCTATGCAACCAAAACAGTTTCATTTAACAGGTCTCAGGGGAGGTGAGGACTAATGAAGAGTAAATTACTAATAGTTACATTCATTGTTGTCCTTGTTTGTTCAGCCTTTTGCGTATCGCTAACGAATGCGTTATGTCCTACTTGTAACGGAAGAGGAGAAATACCTTGCCCTGTGTGCGATGGCACTGGTAAAGTACTGTTAGATGAAGGGGGAGCTTGTGAGCGTTGCTCGGGATATGGAACCTTAACACCGACTATCAGTATAGGGAGTGTAACCACCCAACCAAGCAATGGGGAAATACCTGTTCAGATCAGATTAGTAAACGAGGAAACTGCAGCGGCATTTGGAAAGGTTACCGCAGAGGTACAAGCTGATAGCGTAACATATTCAGCTACATCACCGAGAACTAATTTCCCGCCACAGGAGACAATTGCTGTAAGTGTCACCATAACAGGTATTTCTAGTGCTGACTATGACAAGCTAGTGGAGACAGTGATTATTGGCGGTGGCGACCCGCCCTCGACAGCAGAAAAACTACGGGTAACACCACAGATCTCGTTGTCTGAAGTTGAAGATATCGATTGTCCATATTGCGATGGAACCGGGTTGAGTTCCCTTCAAGTAGATTGTTCAAGATGTGGTGGAACTGGATGGATAGACTGCCCCACATGCAGTTCAACTACAACAGGACAAGATGAGGAACTTGATATTAGCGGAACTACGTATGGTGTGGCAGCAGTTGCTGTAATTGCAGGGGTTGCCATAGCGGCGTTTGTCGTATTGAAGAAAAGAACTGTGAAGGAAGAAGACCTTAAGAAACTTACGCCCACCGATTTTCAAAATTGGGTTCTGAAAAGATTGAATGGCAAACCTGCTTCAACAAGCGATGCTCGCATGGGAATAGATGGATACACGCTCGACGGCCAGCCCGTTTCGATAAAACAGGCAGATAATGTTGACAGAAACGTAATTGAAAACTTTGCAGCTGCAATGGGAAGGCACAAATCTAAGAGTGGGACACTTGTTGCTTTCAGTTTCAATAATGATGCGATTAGAGGGAGAATACGAGCTAAACTCAATTATGGAATTGATATACAAATGGTGACTGTTGGGGAACTAATAGAAGGCAGAACTTCAACAATATGAAGGCGCTTAATAATACTGTGGTAACAATTTCCCTCTTTATTTACGCTTTTCTTAATTTTTTCCCTAATATGACACGAACAAAAGCAATTGCGTAGTTAGAGTCTAGTAACTTAAAGTCTCTTGAGTAATTATTAAAGAATTAAATCATAGGTTGATGGGCTATGAATAGAAAAATAGGCTTAATGATGTTCTTGTTCGTCTTTCTCATAGGCGCGGGTAATGTCTTAGCTGAGATTTCGGTAGGTGTCAAAAAAGGCGATTGGATAGAATATGAAGTAACTTACACTGGAACTCCTACTGTGGGGCACGATGTTATTTGGGCTAGGATGGAAATTAGGGATGTTCAAGGAAAAAGTATAAGCGTTGACATCACAGTGGAGCATTCCAATGGAACACTGGAAGAAATGACCGTAACCTTGAACTTGGAGACAGGGCAACTCGGAGACGATTTCATCATTCCCGCAAACCTGAACAGCGGCGATACTTTCTTCGACAAAAACGTAGGCAACATAACCATAAGTAGTATTGAAGAGAGAACGTACTCAGGAACCACACGGACCGTTGCTCATGCAGTCACGACGGAAACCACGTACTATTGGGATAAAGCCACAGGCATTCTCATTGAAGGAAAATCGCAGTTGCCAAAGTACACAATGAACACAATAGTGGACAAGACAAACATTTGGCAGTCTCAATTGTTAGGGTCGGACCCTGCTGTTTTTTACGCGTCTGTGATTGGGGCAGTAGTGCTGGTCGTGGTTGTGCTATCGTTCCTAATTGTCAAAAGAAAGAAGTGAACATGCACCAACAATTTAACGTCGCCAATTCAGATGATAAATGTCTGAAGCGGACTCGATAACTTGAATGCTTTCCATGCAAGACTATCCGATTCTTCCAGATCAAGTTTTACATGGAGCTAAGGCTTTTTTCGCTCAATCAGTTCAATAAGAGTCCCATCAGGGTCTTCCACAAAAGCTATCAATGAACCCGTAGAGCTAAGCTTGAAAGGCTCATCAGTTATTGTCACCTTGCCTTTTCTCATTGTGTCAATTGCTTGACTCATGTCCTTAACTTCGAAAGCAATATGATCGAACACGCGATCTTCATAGTCTGGTTGACTAAACTTTTTCTGGTTGGAGTAGAAAGTCAATTCAAGCCGGGCACCTTCGGCTTGGGGGTCTTGGAGAAAAGCGATTTCAGCGTTGTTTTGCGGTATTTCTCGTCGGCTGAGAAGAGTGAGACCTAGGAATCTTGTATAGAAGTCGACTGAGCGGTCCATGTTGCTTGTTCGGATGCTGGCGTGAACAAACATTAGTCATCATCACCTGTTGTATTATGAGAGTGTATTGTTGTTATTAAGTTACAATTTATTATTGCAGTTACAGTTGGATGCTTTTCACAGTGGAGTTTTAGATAAGTTCTTGGTCTAATGCCTCGTTGACAAGCGCGTCTGCCTTCTGAATGTGAAGGTTTGTTCGGGGAACACTTATGAAGCTTGTTTTTTTGATGGTTTTTCTCAGTTCCTGGACTTTTCTCCACAATTGTCTCAACTCCGAGTTTTTCACTCTGTACTCTCCTGTAACTTGCTTGGCAACTAGTTGGCTGTCTAGGTGACAAGTAACTTCCTCAGCGTGAAGTTCTGCAGCAGATTCTAGTGCCATTATTAATGCTTCGTATTCAGCTTGATTGTTTGTACGGGAACCTAAATAACGTGATTTTGTCTTCAAAACTTTGCCATTTTTAGATAAAATTAAGAAACCTATAGCGGCTGGTCCAGGGTTGCCTCTAGCTCCACCGTCAGAAAAAATGAATAATTGTTTAGGTATGCTTGTCCCCTCGTTTTTGTGTTCTTTGCGGAGTTATTAAAGTGTGCGGCGCACGCCTTTTTATGCAGTCAAATTACACTCTCTAAGCTTAATTAAGACTGACTTCGGTTTTTCCAAATATCTTTCAGCATGCTAACAAAGTCAGCTTCGCCTTCTAAGATAAGTCTTTTTACTAATTATCAAGCCTTTGTGCAATTTTTATAATTCACGCTCACAATATTGTAGATGATTTTTATCGATTTTCTTTTCCTTCGCGTGAGCAACTTCGCCTGGTTTTTCGAAAATTTGTAAGATATCATAAGTAGCATGTCATATTGTAATTCTTCGTGTCTAAATACACGTGTGACTGTAAGTTATACGTTACGATTCTTAGGTACAAACGTAGTTGTTTCGATTAGTATTTTGAGTCTGAATAATGGTTTCATAAAAATTATGCGTTCAAACGGGAGAAGTATAATTGCAATGGAAAATCTCACGCGATTACTCTTAAGGGTACTTGTTATTTTAGCGTTGCTTGGTGCTCTTATGGGGCTTTGTCAAGCGGTAATAACTAGTCTTATAGTAAAGGGCGGAGAGGAGGTAACTCACCCAATATCCCTGATTGTTGAAGATCGCGTTTTGATACAATATAAGGTTGTTGGAGGAAACGTTAATGCTTTGCAGTTTTCCATAAACTTGCCAAATGGCACTGTGAGAGATTTTGGTGGGTCGGGTGATTTTAGTTACAGTTTCATATGCGACTACGAAGGGGAGTATGTGCTACAATTTGTGAATACGGATCAAACTGAAATGTATGTAACCTTGGACTATGAAGTTCAGCACTACATTTTTGGGATTCCCCAGATGCTTTTTATGACAATAATAATTGTATTGGCTTGCGTAATCGGCGTTGCCGCTTTCGTTTTGATGGGAAAGACCTATTGATAAGTTGTTCGAGTTGATTCAGAAATTTTAAATACTGTGTAACTACCACTTGCTTTTATTATTAACGTGGATATGGAGTGAGTTAGATGCTTGTTACAAATAAAGATCTAATGGTTCCAGCGAGGAAAAAAGGCTATGCTATAGGCGCTTTCAACGTTCAGAACCTTGAAAGCACGTTAGCCATAGCTGAAGCTGCAACAGAAGAGAAATCGCCTGCGATAATGCAGATCACACCAAGCGTTATCAAATACGCAGGTTTGGCTTACATATCGAACCTTGTGAAGACTGCAGCTGAGATTGCGCCAGTGCCGATAGCTATGCATCTTGATCATGGAGGAGACTTTGAAACAGCAGTTAAATGCATTGACGCGGGTTTCACTTCCGTTATGATCGATGGTTCCTTTTTGAGTTTTGACGAGAACGTTGCCTTAACGAAGCGTGTGGCAGATGTGGCGCAACCTAGAGGCGTTTCTGTTGAGGCTGAACTGGGAAAACTTGCTGGTGTGGAAGAACGAACAGTAGCAGAGAAAGATGCGATTTTAACTGATCCTAAAGCAGCTGTGGATTTCGTGGAGAAAACAGGGGTTGATACATTGGCGGTGGCAATTGGAACGTCTCATGGCGCGTACAAGTTTAAAACCCAAGCCAAACTGGACATAGAAAGGCTTAAAACGATCAGCCAGAAAATTGGCATTCCGCTAGTTCTGCACGGAGCTTCAAGTGTGCCACAAGAAATAGTAGAAAAAGCCAACAAATATGGTGCTGAATTAAGCGGAGCAAAAGGCATACCCGAAACAGAAATCAAAAAAGCCATATCTTTTGGCATAGCGAAAATAAACATCGACACAGATTTGCGTTTAGCATTCACGGCTACAGTACGCGAAGCATTCACCAATGCACCTAAAAATTTTGACCCCCGAAAGGTTCTGGGGCCAGCTAAAAACGCCATGAAAGAAGTCGCCAAAGGCAAAATGCAACTGTTCGGAAGCACAGGAAAAGCATAATTACCCCATCTCCAATTTCTAACGCCTTTCGGTTTTTTGCTGTTTCAAAAAGGTAATAGTGGAAGTTTTGTTATTTTAGACCTATATCATCCATATGTATATTCAACTGTTTGTTGAATAATATTTGTAACAGAAAAAATGAGCTCATGTACTATTCTTTCAGTAATTCCATGAGTTTCGGCATCAATTCGCAGCCACGTTCCAAGATACCCAGACTTCCGTTTCCGCAGTTTCTTTCAGAAAAATTACCAACCTTCTCGTCATTTACTTTGCCGCCTGAAATAAGCAAGGGCACAGGTGTGTCACTGTGCACTTTCAAAAAGCATGGGGTAGCATGGTCGCAAGTTACGCAGAATATGTGGTCTTTCAGCGAGATTTCCTTTAATAGTAGTCCGAAAAAATATTTATCGATGGCTGCGATTACCTTTGTTTTCAGGTTGCAGTTGCCGTCGTGCCCTGGTTCGTCTGGACCTTTAAGGTGAATGTAGAAGCAGTCGTAACTGGGCAGTATGTCCAGAAGTTTCTTGACTCTGAGCGTGCAGTCTTTTTCAAGGTCGCCTGAGGGTGACGGCAGAAGAGTTGTTTCCATACCAGCCAATTGTGCTATGCCGCTTTCCGCGTGCATGTCCGCAAGCGCCGCAAACTTCACGTTGTATCGCTCGTTGATGTTGAAGAACTTTGGCAACTGGCTTCCAGCATCCCGCGTGAGAACACAGTTGGCTTTGAGTTTGCCTTCAGCGACGCGCTTCTTGTTTATGGGATGGTCTTCCCAGACCTCATGTGTCTTCTCGATGAATTCGTTCACGAGGTTAGCTGCGTTCCGCGCTTCTTCAGTGTCTTCCAGTGGCTCACTCCTTTTAAGTACCATCTCCGCGTCTGGTGTGGCTTCACCTATGCCGTTCACGTAAGAGTAAGCAGGGTCACTGTTGGTTATTTTGCCTGAAAGACAGTGAGCTTTGCCCTTGAAAAGAAGAACTGCGCGGTGTCCCAAAGTACTCCTAAACTCGAATGTTGCAGGACACGACTCCAAAGTTATTTTTTCATTGACGGCGGCACCTAGCATCGCGGCTTCCTCAGTGGTGAGACTTCTTTTCACTCGGCGGTCAATTATTTCCTTGCCTTTGCCTAAAGTGGCGAAGTTGCATCGCAGCGCTAAGTCGCCGTCCTTCATATTGAGGCCAGCTCCTACAGCTTCGATTACGCCGCGTCCAGTGCTGTACTTGAACGGGTCGTAACCCAGAAGTGAAATGACTGCCACGTCGCTCTCGGGGGCAACGCCTTTTCTAACTGTGTACATTAATCCTGTTTTTCCGTTTTTCGCGAGAAAGTCTAAGTTGGGAGTGTTAGCCGCTTCTAAGGGAGTCTTGTTCCCTAACTCGGCCATTGGTAAGTCGCCCATACCATCAATAGCAATATATATCAGCTTCAACCCAGGAGTTTTCCTCCTTAAGCAGAGGGGTTACTCTATTTTGAGGCAATATTTCTTTTTTGCGTTCCTAAACCACGTTTCTGAGGGTAAAAGTGCCCTAATTTCCGTCTGTAGCTCTATGAGCCTTGTTGGAGATGGCGGTTTTCACGTACACTGAGAAAAGAAAACCGCAGTTAGCTGCAACATTCTGAGTTAAATCGCTAGCCAACGTAGTTGGGCTTGGTGGCTCCAGATAGCTTACGGTGAAACCTGACTCGTCAACATTGAGAGGCGAAACGGAAACC
>LFWV01000037.1 GCA_001273335.1 miscellaneous Crenarchaeota group-1 archaeon SG8-32-3
GTCGTGAAGCCATGACCGCTAGCTTCGCCCAAATCCCTTATTCCGTCTTGGAGAAAATCTCCACAAGAATAGCCAACGAGATACCAGAAGTCACCCGTGTAGTCTACGACGTAACTCACAAGCCACCCGCCACCATAGAATGGGAATAAAACCTCGGCTGTTTCAGTCAATTCCTTGATAAACATATTTGGATCCTAATAGAAGTAGTGTACAGAAAACGGGGAGGGGGTCTACCCGAAGACTCTCCGGGATTATCTGCCTCTTTATATAAGGAGATATAGACTGTTCCCAGTGTAACATAACTCCAGTAATGCACAGGAGAAAACCTGAAAATGCACTTGGAAGATATGAAGAAGGAAATAGAGTCATTAGTATTAGAGAAAGGATTCTACAACAAGCGTGAAGATATTCCTAAAAAGCTACTTTTTGCTTTCATAGAACTAGGCGAAGCCAGTGACGCTTGGAAAAAAGGCGCAGCAGAAGAGAAAATAGCTGAGGAAATAATAGACGTTATCTTTTACCTTTTGGATGCAAGCCGCCTAGCATGCCCCTCAGTCAACATGGATGAGACATTTAAGAAAAAATTAAGCAAGAACCGTAGTAGACCCTACCAGTATGGCGAAGGTCACAGAAACAAATAACACATCTGAACTTCTGAAAAAAAACTAGTTTTTACGGAAATATCTGCTCCAACCACAGGTATGGCATTGAGCTGTTTTCAGTTTCAAATTAAAATCTAGCTTGCCGCTACAAACTGGGCACTTCATTCTCGACTTCATTCCCCTTTTCCTTTAAGAAAAACTGCGCCCTAATAACGGGTTATTCCGAACTTTGAAATATGTTCTAGAAAGATATTGCCAGAACGATGCCTGCTTTTTTATAACAGAACAGTTGAAACTTGAGTTCTAAGAGGTTTTTATTGCAGTTTAGCAGATTATAGCTTTGTAGAGATGAAAAGTGAACTTTGACTATCCTACTACAGTGCGTTTTCGCTGCATAAAATGCGGAATATGCTGTGGCGACACAAAAGAAAAGAATAGGCACATTCTCCTTTTAAGGCGAGAAGCCGAACAAATTTCCAAGGCCACTTCCCAGCCAACCTCAAAGTTCGCGGTTAAAATTGAGGGCAGGGCGCCTTACAGATATGAGATGAAAAAGACGGAAGATGGAAAATGCATGTTCTTAGGGAATAACCGCTGCACCATTTACTCGGTTAGACCTCTGATCTGCAGGTTTTACCCGTTTGAACTTAGTTCGTACAGCGGAAAGTACAGGTTTCTCTACACGGAAGAGTGCCCGGGTATAAACAGTGGTCAGGTTTTGGGTGAGGCTTATTTTAGAAGAATGTTCCGCTTGGCGCGCGCTAAACACAGGCCAACAACGGACTCAAGCGGAGAAAGCTGATTCAGTAGGCTGCAACTGAAAAGGTGGTTTGGCGCCTATAATTTATCCGGCTATTTTTTGGTCTGCTTGATATTAGTGGTCGTGTTTGCGTGTATCTGTATCCGCAGTTACATTCGAAACCGGAGATTTTTCCGTTTTTGCAGGATACAGGTCGCCATTTGCGGCTGCAACAGTTGTTGTTTTTCTTATGAATGTGCCGTAACGCTGTCGCTCCGTCAAACGTTATTGCCACGTGGCTTTTTGGGGATGTTAGGTACCATACCAGGCAGCATGCGAAGGCTCCCCAAAATGCGGGTACGCTGATTAGGAGTATATAAGTCATGTTTTTCACTTTGTATATTTGAGTTCTACTCATGTACAATACGTCTGTTTTTAGACATATTATGAAATGAGATATATTTCATCTCAAGATATGAAGCTTCCTATCCCTTTCAAACCCGAATAATAACACTTAAGCCTCTAAAGCTGCTGCAACACATCCGCTTTCTCCAAAATGTAACCACAATAATGACACTTCAACAACAGCGGCTCCTCACTCTCAACATAAAACTTGGCTGCCGCAGGCTCGTTACTGTTACTTATGCAAGCAGGATTCACACAGTTTATTATCGCCTCAATAATCTTCGGCAACTTAACCTCCAACTTCTCCACCACCTTATACTCGCGGATGATGTTAATGGAAGCATGAGGCGCCACCAACGCAATCTTGTTAACTTCCCGTGCGTTAAGCGCACGCCCCTCAATTTTAACAATGTCTTTCACATTGAAACGTTTACTCGGAACGTTAACGGCAATCGTCATCACCCTCTTCTCTCGCCCTGTTATCCCCAAAATTTTAACAACATCCAAAGCGTACCCGCCACTTATATGATCAATAACAGTGCCATCCTTAATTTTCGACACCCGAAGTTCCTTCTCGCTCATTGCAAACCCCACAAAGCCTATGCCGCTAAGTAATAAATAAAAATTTCAGAAAAAACATTCCGCGAGCAGATCAGCAAAAATATAGCCGCTAATCCCGGCATATAAGACAAGAGCTGTTTTGGGAAAACATGAAGTATCAATAAACAAAAGCATACATTAAGAAAGTTTGACTTCATTTGCAGAAAGATGATTCTCCAATATTAAAAGAAAAACATCCACTCTAGTTATCATAGGTGGCTACGGCAGTTATGTCAAAGTCGAAGGCATTTATTCCGCTGATGCTTGGACTGACGGTTAAAGTTATAGTCACGGGGATAGTTGTATCTGCATCAAGTGTTTGACCGTTGTAGCTCCATTTCAAAGTCAGGTAGTTAGAAGCTGTTGACGGGTTCCAGTTAGATGTGGATATAGTCAGGGTTAAAGGCAAGGCTCCTTTGTTGCTTATGTAAACCGTGAAGCTTTTACTGGAGCCAGCCGTTAAAAATCCCCAATCAAGCGTGTTAACGATACGCGTTGAATCCTCATCCCAATAAACTCCGATTCCTATTGCCTTAAAGGTTCCAACGCTGGAGATTGTGCTGCTTGTCTGATAGAGTGACCTGACGTTGACAATAATTAGTCCAGAGAGAATTCCAGCTATTAGCATTACTGCAATTACTGCTGGCACGAGTCTAATCCATTTTTCTCGCTTTGTAATATCGCCCTGTTTTTTCAGTTCGTCAAATTTTCGCAGCTTTTTCCCCTTTCTCTATTTTTAATCTTAAGTTACTTTTATCTTATGTTACTTATATCTTTAAGTTTTTGAGAGGTGATTTTAAGTTATCTGCCAAGTTTGATGCAAAAATGCGAAGCGCTCTTTGCAAAGTTTACAAAGTTGAATTAACTAAATCTGAAGCCTCAAGCTAATGACGTTGTAACTGCAAACTTCAAAATATATCATGAATTCTTTGTTTTTCAGGCACAATCCAACTATCAGGTAAAAGGGCAGCAAAAATGCTTTGCCCAAGTTTCTTATAGAAGCAAGTGTGCGTAACACATTCTCTTTTCAAAAGAGCAGAGCGCGTGAAAAAGTAAGTTTGGATTACCTGAAGTTGAATTATTGGAGAAGATAGGACGCGTGCGCTTAATGCCTCGTAGCGTCTAATATTATGTAGAGAACGTTGTTTCCGCGAAGTAGAACGTTTCCGTAGTTTGTGAGCAGCTGTTCTTGCTTGCATTCAGTTGCTCCCTCCAGAAGTATGTTCATATGTCCATCACATTTAATCATCTTTCCCTTGTATTCACAGCCATTTTTAAGGACGACTTCAATGTTTCCATGTAACTGTTTAACGAGGACGTTCAATGGTTTTTTGCTCGGTTCCATTATAACACCGTGTTCCAATGGTCGATATATGCATATGCGAAACCTATCATATATAAAAGTTTTATCCATCAACAACACCCAAAACCAGAAATCTTTTTTGCGGAAGCTTTTGAGCGCCGTAAACATGTAGTGAACTTATCATTTCCGTCTTTGTATGCGGAGAACGTTGCTGTAAAGAGCACTATAGGTTTGGAAAGGTTTATTTTTAGGCGTGGTGCTAAAGTGTAAAATTGCAGGCGGACCAACTGTGTCCGTTGGGATGTGGCCCAAATTGGGCTGAACCGTAAGCAGTAGATTAGAGGTGTAAAAAGAAAGATGGCATACAAGTATATAGCTGAAGCGTGGGCTAAACCAGAAGCGTGCTATTTGGAAGAGCTTATAAAACAGAGGCTAATCGAGTGGCGAAAGCAGCCGGCTATAATCCGTCTGGAGAAACCCACGCGTATTGATCGCGCCAGAAAACTCGGCTACAAAGCCAAGCAAGGCTTCGTTGTCGCTCGCACACGTGTGAGAAGAGGTGGCTTGCGTAAGAAGAGGCCAAGAGCTGGGCGTAGACCCAAACGCATGGGTGTTGCCAAGTTCAAGCCTGGCAAGAGCTTAAGGCTAATAGCTGAAGAACGCACAGGCAAAAAGTTCCCAAACTTGGAAGTCTTGAACAGTTACTGGGTGGGAGAAGATGGGCGTTCGAAATGGTTTGAGGTTATAATGGTTGACCCGAATCATCCTGTGATAAAAAGCGATAATGATATAGGCTGGGTAGCCGAGAAGCAGCATCACCGCCGTGTTTTCAGAAGCCTAACGAGTGCAGGCAAAAAGGTTAGGAGTCTACGCAGGAAAGGCAGGGGTGCGGAAAAATTCAGACCCAGCAAACGCAGAGGCGCCAAAGGAACCAAGTGAAATGCATCATATAAAACCCACAATCAACAAGAAAGACGGTAAACAACGAAGCGGCAGAGGCTTCAGCCTAAAAGAACTTGGGAAAGCAGTATTGACTTTAGAGGAAGCGAAAAGACTGGAGATACCTGTAGATAAGCGCAGAACAACAATCCATGACTGGAACGTTGAAATTTTGAAAGCCTACATGCAAAAAATGAAAGCCGAAGCTAGACCGAAAACGAAGCTGCAGCTGAAGAAAAAAGATAAAAAGTGAAACTGCCCTAACAGAACGCGGTGCTGTTGTGTCTTCTAAACCGCCTATAGGCTACATTGATGTGCGAGTTTTCGCTCATGCTACTGAAGACTCTGAAAAAGTTTTGACTGCCGTCCGCAATCTTTTGCCTGTGGAAGCGGTTGAAGGTATTGTTTTCAGGAAAACTCGGTTGAGTGGCCATCATGGGAATCCTATTGTTCTCTTTGAGGCGAAGCTTGCGGATAAGCAGTTGCTTTCCAGTGTTTTGCAGAAAATCGGGGCTGGGTTAACAATGTTTGACAAGGAGCAGCTGGGTGGTAATATGAAGTTGCATTTGGAGAAGCGAAACCTTTTTCTTAGGTTTGACAAGCAGTGCGCTTTTCAGGGTAAAGTTAGGTTTTCGCAGAACGATCCGATACACTTCAAAGTTCACTTCAAAAATAAGAGTTTTGAAGAGATGCTGGCGTTTTGCAGGGATGCGGGGTTGTTGCCATGAAGCGGATTTTTGCGGATTTGCACTTGCGTGTTAACGTGAAAGACTCCGCTGGGATGTTGCGAGTGTTGAGTAAGGTTGCAGCGCTTGGTTACGATTTGGTTGGGGTGTCTCTTGCAGCGGAAACATGTGCTGAGGAAGTTGAGAGGTTGCGGGGTGTTTGCGCTGAGCTTGGGCTGGACTTCGTTTCGCGGGTGGATTTGCGTCCGCGAGGCTCTGCTAATCTTATACGACAGTTGAGGAGGTTGCGGCGTAAATTTGAGGTTGTCTGCGTCAGCTGTGAGAGTAAGGCGATTGCGCGCCAAGCAGCTAAGGACAGGCGTGTTGACTTGTTGAGTTTTCCTTTGCTGGATTTTCGCAGGAGATTTTTTGACCGTGCTGAAGCGGAGTTGGCGCATGGTGGAGTAGCGGGTTTAGAGGTTGATGTGAAACCTCTACTTGTTCTAGAGGGTCCCGCACGAGTTCGATTGCTTTCTTATTTGCGCGGAGAAGTTGCGATTGCTAAGAGTTTTGGTGTGCCTATTGTGGTTTCTAGTGGTGTTTCACGGGAGTTAATGCTGCGGAAGCCGCGTGAAATGGCTGCTTTGGGTTTTCTTTTCGGCTTGGATGAGGTTTATGGGTTGGATGCGGTTTCTCGGATTCCTGTTACCCTTGTAAAACGTAACCGTGAGAAACTCAGCGATGGGTTTGTGGCGCCTGGGATTCGCCTAGTCAAGGAGGAACGGGATTGCTGAAACGATTTAAGCGGCGTTACTTGGCTTTACAGCTGGATTCTGAAGGTTTGCCCAGCAGGAAAGAGTTCATTGACGCGGTTTGGGGCGCCATCACAAAGCTTTACGGGGAACAAGGCGCAAGCCAAACAAGCCTAGTGCTGATTGATTATGACTTAGAGAAGAAAACCGCGATTCTCCGTACTTCGTTAATCACATTAGACTTAGTTAGAGCTTCATTAGCTACAATCACGTCAATAGCAAGTAAAGAAGCAGCATTACACATCACGGCAGTCTCAGGTACCATAAAAGCACTACGCAAAAAACTCGGTAACGGCAAGTCAACAGCACAAGGGAACTGACTCGCATTTTCTTGGCCTCCCTTAAAATAGAAACTATAAATAGTTATGGAGAAAATGCCCTACTTGAAATGTATCTACTATTCTTTGGATGCTTGCTTACTCATTTTTTCAACGAATTTCTTGATGTTCTCCGCGCTTCCGTGAACTGTTAGGAGACCGCCTTTTTCTTCTCTGAAGGAAAGGTTTGTTTCTTCTGCCAGTTGTTTCAGTTTTTCTGAGGGCAAGTTGGTTAATGGTTTAACGCGGATCCATTTCTGGTCGCGTGGGACACCAGTGACGAAGTTCGTTTCTGATTTTTCTGTTTTTTCGCTTTTCAATCTGCATGTTTGGCATGTGTCGCAGCTGGCTTCTTCTATGCGTTTGAGCCACATGTCGATGCGTGCGGGAGGAAAAATTTTTTGTGCTTCAGTGACTATGTAGGCTTCTACGCTTCCAAGGTACTGCTCAATTTTCGGTGCGGTTTCGCTATGGTCGCTTTCAGAGGCGTCTAGGACTTTCATGAGGATTTTCGCGGATTTCAAATCGTTAATAACATCAGTCGTTGTCTCTACGCCTTTTTTCCGAAGCTCAATAACTATTTCTTCCAGAACCTTCCAAACAGCCTCGTAACCCAAACCAAGCCCCACCACTTCCCTAACATCTCATGGTGTTATAAAGAGTTGCTATTCGTTTCAAGTTTACAGTAAGCGTCGTTTTACACAATCCATTTCTGAGTTTGTACATTTCATAAATGATAATAACCTTTTGCGGGCGTTTAGAACATACAAAT
The DNA here is from genome assembly GCA_001273335.1 of miscellaneous Crenarchaeota group-1 archaeon SG8-32-3. Taxonomy (GTDB): domain Archaea; phylum Thermoproteota; class Bathyarchaeia; order Bathyarchaeales; family Bathycorpusculaceae; genus SG8-32-3. The sequence continues at coordinate 7,155 of LFWV01000037.1, forward strand.
CGACCGCTTAGCACTCCTCATGTCCGTACTCGTATTCATCGGGATTCCAATGATCCTAGGCATCGTCACAAAGAGAGCTATCAAAGCCAGAAAAGGCGAAACGGGGTTTCAAGAGACTTACAGGCCAGCCATAGGAAACGTTGCCGTAGCTGCTCTTTTAGCAGCACTGGTTGTCTTGTTCTCGCTGAAGGGGCAAGTGCTAATACAACACCCAGAGGAGATGGTGCTGGTTTCAATCCCATTGCTGCTAGGCTGCTTCATAATTGTCGGTTTGAACCTGCTTGTTACACGATTTGCAGGACTCAAATACAGGGAAGGCATAATAGCGGTCACAATCGGGTCTTCCAGCCACTTCGAAATCGCCATTGCCACAGCCGTTAGCATATATGGTTTACGCTCTAAAGCCGCGCTGAGAACTACTATGGGACTGTTCTGGGAAGTCCCCGTAATGCTTGGTCTCGTATACTTGGGCAAAAAACTCGGAAAAAGAGGCTTCTGGAAGAGCAATTAGGTTGTCCAAAACGAGAAAACCTTCAAGTTCTCACCGAACTCACACTTGATGAAACGGATTACATCGTCGTCGGTTAAACAGCGAACTCCGTTCTCGTCTACGTGTATCTGGATGCCTGTTTCCCTCATCACGTTTTCCCTTCCTCGGGGAAAATCAAGGTAAACATGGTAGCCGCCTCGCGCGAGAAGAATCAACCTTAATGCCGTGAGCTCTTTCGTCTTCGACATAGCGTTCTGGTCGATGCTGTAGACGATTGACTCAGGCTTTAACTCCTTCACTAAACGCCTAAAGTCGGTCCACTTCCTGACTCTGACCAGATCACTCAATTCCAATCCTCTCTAAAAAAAGCTATTTTTTCTTGTTTTCTTTCGGGGTGTCCATCATTTTTTGTGCGATTCGCGGTTTCTTGTTGCTGGTTTTCGGCTTCAGTAATTCTTCAACTAGCTTGAATTGCCGTTGGTAAATATGGCAGTTCTTTGAGTGAAAAATAAGCTTCCCAGTCTCCAATTGGAGGTTTCCGCGGTTATTGATGTCTTTCACAAAAGCCTCGTTGAAAAGTTGCAGTCCCGCGATGTTGGCGGGCAAACCTGCGTACGCATCCCACGACCTGAAATAGCATGTTAAATTCATTTTTTCATTGAGAATTTCAGTGTCAATCAAACTTAAGCAGGGCGGTTCATGCCTTTTGGCACCGATGCTTTTCTTTATGTCCTCGGGTAATCTGATTGCCATAGTAACTTGCCTATCCCGCTGTTCCTGGACGTATCTGTCTACCGCTTCCTCTATCTGATTAATAGGATGATTTAGTCTGCTGCCGTAAGTGTATGTTTCATCCTCATGTTTCTCACCGCACCACAAATACTCCAACGCATAACCCTGAATATACTTGATGTCACAAGGCGCCTTATCGCTGACAAGTGGCCTTGTTTCTGGATGCTTAATCTCTATTGTTAAATTTAGCTTCTTGGTTTCAGTAGTCTCTGAGCCGTAGCCCACCTGAAAAATGTCACCCTCACTCCAAATTTGTTTTAACGCTTGGAACCATGCGTCTGGGCAGTCAAACGCCTTGATCTTCACATGTTTCATAACGACATTATCTCCAGGATTTTCCGCTGAACGAAACAAACTATTTTGTTCACTCCGCCCATATAAATTTGCAGTCTCAAGGCGTGAAAGTGGTTGAGCGCAAACTTTCAAATCATATGCAAGAGAAGACTCTGTTTCAAGCTATATGGAGGTAAGTTGGGTATTGCTCGAATTGGCATTAACTGTTGCGCTCATGGCGGTTCATAATCCCTTTATGTAGAAACTTGAACTCTGAAGAGCGTTGTCGGGTGGGTCCCTCCTCCCGTTTTCTGCATACATAAACTATTGGATCCAAATATGATGGCGGGTTCAGCTTTGTCTTTTTACCGGTGCGTAAGGGGCTGCTTCCTTGTATATCCGCTTGAGCATCAGAAGTGCTCTATATCAAAAACAGTGAAAGGCAATTTGAATAGGCTTGTTGGTTTCTGTTTCATTTTTTTGGTGGCTCTTTTAGGGAGTTTAATTAGGGGCTTATTATTCTTATTGTTACAGGTGTCTTCGTAAACGTGGGGTGCTGAGATTGCCTGTTGGGCGGTTGTTTGAGAAGGCTAGGCGGCTGGTGGAGAGCGGTAGGGTTGAGTCTTTAGGCGGAGGCGTTTACAACGTTGTCGGAGACCACGGTACTTACACGGTTGTTCAAGACTACACCGGCAAGCTGAATTGCAGTTGTCCAGGTTTCCTGCAGAAAGCAATGTGCTCTCACGTAACAGCTGTAATGCTGATGACAAAAGTGAAGCGAAGGCGAAAACCGCGGCAAAACAAAGTTTAGTTTTTCACACCCTTCATAAATTTTCCGCAACAAACAAGCTGTCCTGCTCCTGCGGCAATGCCTTCAACTTTGTTACAGTAGCTTTGACAAAGGTAGATCTCACCAACTTTAGTCATAGCTTCAACTCCTTTCCGCTAGGTTTAGTTTTTATCTAAGAAAAAAATGAAAGGTTGCCGGTTTATTCTTTTCTTGAGAGTTAGGCTTTTGCGGCTTTTACCCATGTGTATACTTCTTCGATTGTTGGTCTTTCAGCTTCTGCGATTTTTCCTTCGTCAACGTAGATTTTGCTGATCCCGTTTATTTTTATGCCGAGTTCAAGAGGGTCTTGATCAGCCAGTTCTTTCCTGTTCATGACGCCAGCTTCTTCTAGTAAGATTATGTCTTTTTCTTGTATGCCTGGGACCATGGCTAGCTGGGCTCTTCCCTGCAGTTTTTCAACAGTCTTCTCGGACATGTCTGTTTTATCCGCAATTAGTAGTGGGTCTGTCAAAACTAGTTCGCCTACATCTGTTAT
>LFWV01000041.1 GCA_001273335.1 miscellaneous Crenarchaeota group-1 archaeon SG8-32-3
GAAAAAGGCTTCATCATAGGAAACGGTTACGGCAAAATAAAAGAAAAAACCTTCCGCATCGGACACATGGGCGAATGGAACCTCAACGGAATCAAAAAAGTTCTCGCACTCATCAACGAAATATGGGAGCTAAAAAATTGACCTATAAAATCCTAGTGTGCGACAAAATCGCAGACGAAGGCATAAAACTGATGAAAGAAAAAGGCTACGAGCTCACAAAGGCTTGGGACACAGCTAAAACCGAACTTCCCAAGATAGTAAGCGAGTACCACGCGCTTATTGTGCGATCCGCCACCAAAGTCAACGCCGAATTGCTTGCCAACGCCAAAAAACTCCGCGTAATTGGCCGAGCAGGCGAAGGCTTGGACAACATAGACCTCAAAAAAGCAGAAGAGTTAGGTATCACAGTGGTGAACACTCCACATGTGTCTTACCTAAGCGTTGCTGAATTAACCATCGGGTATTTACTGGCTCTCGCAAGAGGCATAGTAGAAGGCACAACTTCACTTCGCGAAGGAAAATGGAAAAAAGACGAACTCATGGGTGTAGAAGTCAATGGGAAAACCCTCGGTGTCATAGGCTGCGGTTACATTGGGAAAACCGTTGAACGCTTAGCCATATCCTTAGGCATGAAAGTGCTTGTGGTAGACGAATGCGTCTTCGACCGTTTTATTCCCATAAATGAAATGCTGCCCCAAGCTGACTTTATAACCATTCACGTGCCCCTCACGCCTCACACGCGATACATGCTTTCAACAAAGGAGTTTAATATGATGAAAGATGGTGTAATGATAATTGACTGCTCTCGTGGCGGAGTGGTTAACCAAGACGCGTTGTATAACGCGCTAGTTTCAGGTAAAGTGAAAGCGGCAGCTGTGGATGTTTTTGAAGAGGAACCGCCAAAAAACAGCAAGTTACTTACGCTCAAAAACGTAATTGCTACGCCTCACATCGGCGCTCAAACAGAAGGAGCTCAATTAAAAGCCAGCATCCAAATAGCCAATAAAGTGGTTGAGACATTAGAAAAAATCTGTGAGCTGAAACTGCTTGGCTGACATCAGACCTTTTAAAGCAATACGGTACACCGAGAAAGCTGGTGACCCCGAAAACCTGATAACGCAACCCTACGACAAAATTGATCCTGCTTTGCAGAGGGAGTATTACGAAAAATCCGCTTACAACTATTGCCGCTTAATTTTACCAACAGAAAACAACAAGTACGAAACTGCGCAGCAGCGAATCCAAAATTGGTTAAACGAAGGCATATTATCTAAGGATTATGAACCTGCGTTTTTCGTTTCTCGGCAAGAGTTCAAGTTGTCAGGAAAAGCATGCACTCGCATTGGGTTGATTGCTGCGCTGCGTCTTTACTCTTATGGTGAAAGCATAGTTTTTCCGCATGAAGTTACATATAGTGAACCGAAAACTGATCGGTTGAACATGTTGCGTGCGGTTCAAAAAGATCTTGAACCCGTTTTTTTGATATACTCAGATCCTGATAACGTCACTGTAGATTTCTTCAGTGAAATTACAAAAACAAAACCTGGAATAGAAGTTGAAGACCCTTTTGGTGTGAAGCATGCTGTTTGGCGTGTGTCTGACCCTGAAAACCTTAAACTCCTGCAACGAGCCATGGAAAACAAAAAACTGGTGATTACTGATGGGCACCACAGATACGAAAGCGCTCTCGCTTACAGAGATGAAAGGCGCAGAAGCGAAAAATGGACTGAAGACTCAGCTTTCAACTTTAACATGTGCTACATGGTTCCTGTTCAAGACAAAGGGCTTGTTATTTTGTCTACTCACAGGCTTCTGAGAGACTGCGAGCTAACCAATGACATTTTAAAGGCGCTCAATGTTTTATTCGCGATTTCAGAGATAGACCCAACAGTTGAAGCTATAGAAAGTTTCTTGAAAAAGCACGGTGAAGAGCACGCTTTTTCTGTGTATAACGGTTCAAAAGCCTACGGTTTACTCTTGAAGGACGAGAACGCTGCTTCTGAACTGGTTAACGCTAGTTGCCCAAAAGAAGCGTGCCTTCTGGATGTAGTGATATTGCGGGATGTCGTCTTCAAACACATAATGAAAGTGGGCAAGCTAAGAATGGATGAAAGTATACTCTACGCGGAATCAACTAGAAACGCTTTGAAGAAAGTTGATGCTGGACAAGCTAAACTGGCTTTCCTGGTAAATCCGATTAATCCAGAAACAGTTTGGCAAATAGCTCAAAAAAACTGGAGACTGCCTGAAAAATCGACAGATTTTTACCCGAAACCAGTTTCTGGTTTAACGATGATGGATATTTCACCTGAAGAAAAACTTTGATATGCGCTCGTTACTCTATATCGCTTATAATCAACGCGCTTCTGCCTGTGGCTTTTTGAACATTTTTAGCAGCTGCATACTTGGCGACACCAATCTATTCATTGCACGCTTGGTCTTTGTCGATGTTTGTTACTTTATGAACTTCGTTTTGCGTCGTTTGAACTTTTTCTTGCATGCTACACTGCAAAAATGGTATGTTTCGCCTTCATACGTGATTTTGTATTTCGCCGTGTTTTCATCTAGAACCATGCCACAAACTGGGTCCCTAAACATTTTCTCTGGTCTTAACCTCAGGGAAGATTGTGTTTTCCGCCTATTATGGTTAATGGTTTAGCAGAAGCTCTGAATAGGCGAATCCTGCTCAAAACGCATTTCTTCGATGGTTGTTTTCGTTAAGGCTTTGATGTCGTTGAAGTATGAGAGTTCGCCGTAACCTACGAGTGTTATTGCGGTTCCTTCTTGTCCCATTCTGGCGGTTCTGCCGATTCTGTGGAAGTATACAGGTGCTTCCAGTGGTACATCGTAGTTTATTATGTGCGTTATTCCTTGGATGTCTAAGCCTCTTGCGGCAACGTCTGTTGCGACTAGTAGCTCTAGTTTTCCGTCGCGGAATGCGCTGATTGCACGGTCTCTTTGGGGTTGAGCAAAGCCTGCATGTAGGGCTTGAACGTTGTATCCTTTTCTGCTTAGTTTCTCCGATATTGCACTTGTGCCTCTGCGTGTTTTGCAGAATATTATGGCTCTGTTGATGTGGTTTTCTTTCAGGATGTCGCAAAGGACTCCATATTTGTTGTTGTGGTTCACAACCATGTAGTACTGTTTCATTTGGGTGAGTGCGATTTCGTCTTTGCTTACGAGTATTTTTTCTGGGTTTTTCATGTATTTGTTGCAGACGTTCATTACTGTTCGGTCTATTGTTGCTGAGAATAGGCTTGTCTGTCTGGTTGATGGTGTTCTTGAGATTATGTATCCTATGTCTTCGATGAATCCCATGTCCAGCATTCGGTCTGCTTCGTCTAGAACTAGTATCTTTACTGTAGATAGGTTCAGTATGCGTCTTTTTAGCAGGTCTATTATGCGACCTGGTGTTCCCACGACTATTTGAATTCCGCTTGCTAACGCGTGTATTTGCCTTTGAATTGGTTCTCCACCATACACTGCCAAGACTTTCAGTTTGGTGTATTTCGCGAAGAGTTTGATGTTATCCGCAACTTGCACGGCTAACTCACGTGTTGGCACTAAAACAAGACCTTGAACAACCCTGATTTCAGGGTTTAGCCTTTCCACCATGGGAACTCCGAAGGCTGCGGTTTTACCTGTTCCCGTTCGCGCTTGCCCGATGACGTCTTTGCCCTCGAGCAAGGGTATTATCGCTTGAGCTTGAATCGGAAAAAGACTTCCAAATCCAAGTTCATCTATACTTTTCAAGACTTCCCTACCTAGTGGCAAGTCTTTGAATGATTGCATTTCCATTATTTTCTATTTTCTCCTGCCACAAAATTTTTCATGGCTTTCAAAAGCTTTCAGAAGCTTCGGGGATGACATGATTAATGTGACATAGCAACACCCTTAGTTCTTCTATAAAAGGGTTTAGTACGTTTTAAGACAAAAAAGCCACATTCCAGGCTGATTTCCCATAAACAGCAGAAAAACAACGGCTTTGGCTGCGGTAAGAATTTTACAGACGCTTGCGCCGAAGGCTGGATCTGTTGCGCGATTTTTGCCTATACCCCCTTATATATAGAGCCAACCTAAAAGTAGACTGCTACTGGTTGGTGGCTCGGAACGATTATGCAGTAGCGTACCTGTCTCAACCCGATTTTGAGTAGCTCTGACCGAGTGGAGCCACAACATATTTTGCCAAGATGCCGCGAGTTGTGTTTTGAAGCAGGTCTGAAAAATCCCATTGTCAAAAGTCGGAAACAGTTTTCTTCTGAAGTGGGCTATGACAGTTTTGGAGTCGGGTAGTAGAAGTTAACATAGACTAAATGTTAGAAGGGGCAACTTTTATTATCTGTGGGACTTTGCCTGCTGTGCCTACGGAGCCCTTATAGATTATGAGTACTCCTTCTACGCCTTGAATTGAAAGGGCTTTGTTTATCCCCGCTTGAATTGCTTTTTGGCAGTCCTCGCCTTTCACAACGTTGCATACTGCTGTTGCTGCGGCGTCTGCTAATCCTGCGTTTTTGCAGAAAATTGTTGCTGCTTCTGCGTCTCCGAAGCTGAATGCGTGGCTGAAGCGTCCTGAGCTTGTGGCAACGCCTATGGGGAATTCGGTTAGTCTGAAGCCGAACCGTTTTGACAGAGGCTCGTATCCCGCGGCGACCGCCACGTCGATGAGCACGTTTGCCATAGCGGAGATTTCGCCGCCGTTTTCCACCACCGCCACCTTGCAGCCTTTGCTGAGCATGTCTGTTACGGCTAGGTCGGCTAAGACACCTGCGACGGCTGCCATGGGTCCGACTTTTGCTTTTTCTGCGGCTTCAGCCATCAGCTTGGCTACAAGTGGCTTGCTGGGCACGGGAACGGGGTCTAGAGTGTGAAAAAAATTGGGGTTGGTTTTGACGTACGTTTCGAGTTTGCGTCTGTGATGCGTAATTGAGCTTTTGGCTGTTTGGATGCCTTCTGGCTTGTTAGCGATTACTGTGCACTGCGACTCTTTCAGCTGGAAGGCTTCTTTGAAAAGCTTCATTGCTTCGCTCCGACAGCGTTTAGTGCGCTTTGTTGGCTATGAGTTCCGAGCTGTTCTGTTTCACTGATTTTATGGCTCTGGATGGACAAGCGTCCACGCAGGCGCTGCAGGTGCTGCCGAGGCATTTTTCTTGGTTGAAAACCACAGTTGCGTCTTCATCCATGGTAATCGCTTCAACGGGGCACAGCGTGAGGCAGGCTCCGCAGCTAATGCACTTCTCACTGTCAATTTCGATGAGTTTCGGTATGCTGACCGTGGCGCCTCGTTTGCGGAAAGCCTTAACCACCTTTACCAACGAGTCATCGGGCACTTCAGCCAAGACCTCGCCGCCCTTTGAATCCACTTGCGCCGTGATTATGTTGATTGGCACTTTCAGATCCAGAATTATCTCTGATATTATTGGATCCTCAACTATTTTTTCCGAGAACCTAAGCAGTATTCGCACCATTCAGCGTTCACCTTCCCAGGAGCTTGGACACGTCTTCAGCTGTGACAATGCCCAACACTTTCTTTTCGTTATCTATCACGGGCAAAGCAGAGATGTTATGCTGTGCCATCCGCTTCGACGCGGTCTCCAAAGGCTCATTAACCTTCGCTGTTATCACGCGGCGAGTGACAATGTCGCCAAGCGCTTTTTTGCCTTGAGCTAACGCACGCGTAATATCCCACGAAGTCACGATGCCAGTAAGCTTGCCGTTGCCGTCGACCACCACGATGTGGTTAACAGACCGCGTAACTATGCGCTCCGCTACGGCTTGCACCGCCTCCGTCTCGCTACACGTTACCGCTTTCTGCATCACGTTAACCACAAACGACGTCTCTTCAGTCTGCCGCATAGGTTTGAACACAGAGTCAACTGGCAAACGCTCAACAGGCGCAGTTAAGAAGAACTCACCCTGCGTAATCCACGACTTCAACGTTCCAGCGATTTTCCTAGCGGTCTTCAGGCTTGAAAGCGAGCTAACTCTGATCCGCTGGTCGTTCACGGTTATGACGCCCGACTTCAACTCCTTATAGCTCACCGTGGCCAGTTTCGGGCGGTCCTTGCGCGGAACCCCATAGTCAACCACGCTTGTGAAGATTTCCTCGTCTCGTATGGCGGTTTTTTTAGCTAAGCCCTCGTTTAAGATGGGAATGGGTATGCCCAGCCCAACGTAAAGCGTGGTGCCGTACCGCGTGAAAGCTGCGCCCCGCAGAAACTCTGGACTCATTTTCTTAGCATCTCCTCTGACCATTATGGTGCCGAAACGGTTCTGCGGATCATGCTGTGTGCCCTCGCCAATCACGTATCCCTGGGTGCCGCCCAAGAAAATTCGGGTGCCTATGCCTATGGTCTCGTAGTCAGGGTCATTCATCAACGGATTTAGTTCGCCAGCGCCTGAAAAAGTGGCGTTCCGCAGCCGCGGCAGCAGCTTGCCCATGTACGTGTAAATAGTTTCGTCGCGACCGTTCACAGCACAGTTGTAACGCTGATAGCAGTTACGGAAGTTAAGCAGGTAGAACTGGTTCAGGTCATCCTTAGTCAAGCGAGTGTTGACCTGCGTCCGCGGGTAGCAGTCAGTGCCGTACGCCGTAGCGTTTAATTCAACTTCTTTGCCGCTGACAAGATCCTCAATCACGTGTCCGCCGCCGTATTCGAAAGGTTGCCGCTCCGACATGGCAGTGGCGCCGATGTACAGATCCAAGGCAGCGCCGGGATGGCAAATTGGCACGTCGTTGATCCATGCTTTCTCAATTTTTATGGGGGGGTCCGAGTGCCCAACGTTTGTGATTGCGTCTGAAGAACACATCGCTCCAAAAGTTCCGGTGGTTACAACGTCTACTTCTCGGAAAGCAACTTCGACGCCGCTGCTTTCGACGAGGCGTTTCATTTCTTCGGCGGTTAAAACTTGGGCATCGCCCTTTCTAATTTTCTCATTTATTTCGTTGATTGTTCGAGTTTTTTGGTTGGTTTTGAGTTTGTTTACCCCCAACAGATAACCAATCGAATGAGGCAAACGCGTATTAAAGTCTTTTGGAAGTTTCTATACGTTTAGGTTATACGTATGGAAAGTTTCACCACAGCTTCCACCGCAGCTCGTTCATGTACTCGTTCAAAGAACGAATAGAGTTACCATTATGGTCTCTCTGCTTCAAGACACGCACAAAAGCCGAAGCCAACTCCAAGTTCGTGATTACCGGAACGTTGAACTCTACCGCTTGTCTCCGTATGATGTAACCATCCGTCAAGACGGCAGAGTAGTTCCGCTGTTTGTTCCCCATTGGAACGTTTATGACCAAATCTATCTTTTGGTTTTGGAGGTAATCCAGAATATTCGGGTTTGCGCCCCCAGACTCTTTAACTTTGCTCAGCACCGATATGTTGTTTATTCCCGCCGCTTGCAACACCTCAGCCGTGTGCTCAGTAGCGTAAATTTTGAAACCCATCTCCTCAAACGCCTTCGCCAAAGGAACAACCCTTTTCTTCGGTTCTTCGCCGCCCACCGTTATGAGCACCGAACCACCCTTGGGTGGAATACGGAACTCTGCAGACTGCAACGCCTTCGAGAACGCATCATCGAAGTTCTCGCCTAAACACGCTACTTCGCCTGTGCTAAGCATTTCAACACCTAAAACGGGGTCAGCCCCGCTTAAACGCATGAAGCTGAACTGGGGCACTTTTACGCCGAAATGGTGTGTAGGCGGCAACCCACACCTTTTAAGCTCTTCAAATTTCTTGTCAAGCATCGCAAGCGTCGCAAGCTCAATCAGGTTTATTCCCCGTGTCTTGCTCACGAAAGGCATTGACCGTGAAGCACGCAAGTTACATTCGATAACGTAGACTTCACCTTCTTTAACAAGATACTGGATGTTGTAGGGTCCTTTGATTTTCAGGGCTTTCACAATTTTCTGCGTGGCATACTCAATTTTCTTCTGAACCGCAAAGGAAATCGTGTGAGGCGGAATGCTCATGGTCGCGTCGCCGCTGTGAACCCCCGCATTTTCCACATGCTCCATTATAGAGCCGATCAAGCAGGTTTCGCCGTCGTAGACACCATCCACTTCCACCTCTTTGGCTTTATTCACGAACTTGGAGATTACAACGGGCTGGTCTCGGGACACCTTTGCGGCCAATTTAAGAAAGTTTTCCAACGCTGACTCGTTATAGGCTACGCGCATGGCGCTGCCTGACAGCACATAGCTGGGGCGCACTATTACGGGGTAGCGGATTTTCTCCGCGAACCGTTTAGCAGCGTTTATGGATGTGAGTTTGCTCCAGCTCGGCTGAGGAATGCCCAGTTGATCCAAGAGCGCGCTGAACTTTGACCGGTCCTCGGCTACGTCGATGTTTTCCGCTGAGGTGCCAAGCAGCTTCACTCCAGAATTCGCCAGCTTCAAAGCCAAATTGTTCGGAATCTGACCGCCGACGCTGGCGATTACGCCTAACGGGTTTTCTTTTTCGCAAATGTCCAGAATGCGCTCCGTGGTTAATTCTTCAAAGTACAGCTTGTCAGAGACGTCGTAGTCTGTTGAGACGGTTTCAGGGTTGTAGTTAACCATTATGGCTTCTTGGATGCCGTTTTTCTTAAGCGCCCAAATCGTGTTGACTCCGCACCAGTCGAACTCCACGCTTGAGCCGATTCTGAAGACTCCTGCACCTAACACGACAACCTTGCTCTTGTCGCTGCTTAGTTCTATGTCGTCCTCGTCGCCGCCGTACGTCAAGTAGAGGTAGTTGGTTTTGGCGGGCCACTCAGCCGCCAGCGTATCAATCTGCTTTATCGACGGAATAATGCCAGCGCTTTTCCTGAATTTCCGTATCGCTGCTTCGTTAGTTTTTTGGCAGACGGCAATTTGCTCATCGGAGAAGCCTATGCGCTTTGCTTCCCTTACAATTTCCGCCGCGTCGCTATCTCCAAGGTCAAGAGCGCAGAGCGGCTGTTCCATGTCAATAATGTTCTTGATTTTGTAGAGGAAGAACGGGTCAACACCGCTTAAATTATAGATTTCCTCGATTGAAATGCCCATTTTCAAGGCTTTAACTATCTTGAAAAGTCTCTCGTCAGTCGGGTTAGCCACTGCATCTTTAATTTTCTCTGCCGATTCAGGCTCAGAATCATCTTCGTTGCACACAAGCCCTATCTTGCCAACGTCCAACATCCGCACCGCTTTTTGCAACGCCTCTTCCAGACAGCGTCCGATGGCCATTACTTCGCCTACAGAACGCATCTGGGGTCCTATGTGACGGTCTGCCTTCTCGAATTTCTGGAGGTCCCATCGAGGGATTTTTATTGTGACGTAGTCCAGAGCTGGTTCGAAACAGGCGGTAGTGACTTCGGTTACTTTGTTTATGAGTTCTGGAAGAAGATAGCCGATAGACAGCTTAGTGGCGATGTACGCCAGAGGGTAACCAGTTACTTTGCTTGCAAGTGCAGAGCTTCTTGACATGCGTGAGTTGACTTCTATAACGCGGAACTCTTCGAGCTTCGTGTTTGCAGCCCATTGTATGTTGCATTCGCCGATTATGCCCAAGCTTCGTATGGCGTTTATCGCTGCCGACCGCATAAGGTGGTATTCGCGGTTTGACAGCGTCTGAGACGGCGCAATAACGATTGAGTCGCCCGTGTGGACGCCCATCGGGTCCAAGTTTTCCATGTTGCAGACAATCAAACAGTTGTCCGCGTAATCGCGCATGACTTCGTACTCAAGTTCCTTCCAGTGACCCACGTACTCTTCCACAAGCACCTGAGTTATTCGGCTCTGAGCCAAGCCGCGTGTGACTATGTCTCTTAGTTCCCAAGCATTGTGGGCTACGCCTGCGCCTTTGCCGCCGAGAGTGTACGCCACTCGAATTATAACGGGGTACCCTATTTGGTTGGCGATTTCCATGGCGTCTCGAAC
>LFWV01000002.1 GCA_001273335.1 miscellaneous Crenarchaeota group-1 archaeon SG8-32-3
CAACGCGTCACAAGCCAACTTTGCCCTTTCACGATACTCCTGCTTGACTTTCTCTTTGAGCTCGTTTCTTAATTCCAGCGCCTTTAATGCTGCTTCTTGAATGAAAACTGGAACGTTGCTAATTGTTATCTGGTTTAGCTTCGCAATTTTTTCAACAAGTCCGGTGTTAGCGATTACGTAGCCAAGCCGCCATCCAGTCATCGTGAACGTTTTGGAAAAGCCCGTGACCAGTATGTGGTCTCCACCGTATTCTAGAATGCTTTTGGTTTTGACAAAGCTTATATCGGCGTAAACCTCATCGGATAAAATTGTTATTCCCTTATCGTCAGCGATTCTCACTATCCCATCGAGAACTTTCGGGTCTATAACATTGCTGGTGGGATTTTTAGGATTGTTCAGGATTATCATTCGCGTGTCTTTGTCAATCGAGTTTTCAAGCGTCTCGAGGTCTATTTTCCATTTGGAATCGAGCTCGGTCTTCACAAGCTTGGTTTCAGCACCCAAAGTCTTTGCTGTCAAAGCATATGCTGTCCAGTAAGGTGTGGGAATCACAACATTTCCGCCATTCTTAAGCAGCAAGTACATGACTGAGAAAACGCCAAATTTCGACCCCGGTGTCATTATCACGTTATCCGTGTAAACCTTGTGGATACTCGCCAGTTTCTCTCGCAGGCTCTTCTCACCATAAGCAGAAGAATACTTCGTTTTTCCCCTCTTCATCGCATCGTAAGCAGCTTCGATTATCTCGGGAGGAGTCTGCAAGTCAGGGTCACCTATGTTTAACCTAATTACTTTTTTTCCTTCATTTTGCAGTTTCAGAGCTTTCTCGTTTATTTCATAAAGCATCTTTTTCAATTCTCCACTTCGGTTTCATTTCTGACTTTTTTTGAATCTTGAACAGCACTGCACATGCCAACTATTTGATGGTAAATTGCTTCAACATGAGACGGGTCAAGACCCAAATCTGCAGCTTTTTCCCGAATATGCGCGTAAACGGTGTTTTCTCTGGGCAAATCCTGAATGGGCAATACATTCTTTTCCTTAACCAAACCTATGGATCTGCATATTTCTGCCCTTTCGCTTAGAGACTGCAAGATCTGCTCATCCAGTTGGTCGATTCTTTTTCTTAAATGTTTGATTTTCTGCATTCATTTCTGCTCCTTCAACACTTTCGGTATAACACCCGCTCGAATCATGTGATCAGCAAGAGTTATTGCCACGGCAGATTCCACAACTGGCACTGCTTTAGGAACCACGCATGGGTCATGTCTTCCACCCACTTTTATCGTGGCGTCCTCCATTTTTAACAGGTTAACTGTACGCTGCTCTTTTACGATGGATGAAGTGGGCTTAATTGCCACTCGCACCGTAATCGGCATTCCAGAGGACAAGCCACCTAAAATCCCGCCAGCATTATTCGTTGAAGTTATAACCTTGCCGTTCCTCATTTGATACACGTCATTATTCTTGGAGCCCTTCAACTCCGCGACCGCGAAGCCTCCCCCGAACTCAACACCTTTAACAGCGGGAACCAACAACAAAACCTTGGCAATGTCAGCGTCCAATGCGTCAAACAGTGGCTCGCCAATACCTGCTGGAACACCCAAAGCGAGACACTCGATTACGCCGCCTAAGCTGTCACCCTGTTGCTTAACGTTGACAATAGCTTCTTCCATTGCTTTAGCACAGGCTGAATCAGGGCATCTGACAGAGGTTTCGTACCTTCGTTTCCTGATTTCCTCATGGCTGAGAGCCTTATCCACTTTCACTTTGCCTATTGCCTTAGTGTAGGCTAACACGTCAACATCGAATGTGCTGAGCAGTTTCTTGGCGACGACCCCAGCCATTACCAAGGCTACAGTAACTCTGCCAGAAAATCTTCCCCCACCACGGTAATCATTAAAGCCGCCATACTTCACGTGGGCTGGGTAATCCGAGTGGCCTGGTCGCGGTAAATCTTTTGTGGCTTCGTAGTCGCTTGATATCGCTTCCTTATTTGCGACTATCATAGCGATGGGTGCGCCTGTTGAGAAACCGTTGAAAACCCCAGAAAGAATCTCTACTTTGTCTTTTTCTATTCTTCCAGAAACAATCTTCAGCTGTGCTGGAATTCTCCTATCAAGTTCCGGCTGCACGTCTTCTTCAGAAAATGGCAGTCCCGCTGGGCATCCGTCGATGATTACCCCTATGTATTTGCCGTGGCTCTCTCCAAAAGAGAATACCACGAATTCTTTACCTATCGAATTACCCGCCATCAACATCTACTCCTAATGAGCGTAAATCATTGAAGAACCTCGGATAAGATTTTCGAACACACTCAGCATCTTGAATCTGGGTCTCGCCTTTAGCACCCAACGCGGCAACCGCGCAGGCCATGGCAATCCGGTGGTCATTGTGCGGGTTAACCACCGCACCGTGTAAAGCGCAGGGACCTTCAACTGTCAAACTGCCTTCGTCCATGGCTATCTGTGCTCCCATCTTTCTGAGTTCAAGGTAAAGCGACAACAGTCTATCCGACTCCTTGTACCTAAGTCTATATGCATCGTGTATTTTAGAAGTGCCGTTCGCGTAACACGAAAGAACCGTGCAGACGGGAACCAAGTCAGGAATATCCCGAGCGTCCACGTCAATCGCTTCAAGCAAGCTGCCTTCACCCTTTACCTCAATGCTGTCTGAGTATATTTTACCGTTCGCACCCATTCGCTTAAGAATCCCGAGTATAGCCTTGTCCCCCTGTACAGCCTCATAATCAAGATTCTTGATACACACATCCGAACTAGTTACAGCCGCAGCAGCTAAAAGAAACGCCGCAGACGAAAAATCACCCGGAACCCTGTGGTTAGACGGCGTGTAAGTTTGGTTTGACGGGATATGTAAGCAGTCGAAGTCTTCTGAAATGTGAGTGGTTATGTCATGCTCAGCGAGAACCGCATTTGTCATTTTAACGTAGCTTCTAGACTCGAGAGGCGTGATTAAAGTTATTTTCGTGTCCGCCTTTGCCATTGGACAAGCGAACATGAGTCCCGAGATGAACTGAGAGCTTACGTCTCCCCTAATGCGGGTTTTTCCTCCTGCAATGCCGCCGCCTTCAACGACGAGGGCTGCCCTGCCGTCAATACGTTGATTATACGCCTCAACACCGAGCTGTCTGAGACTTTGAAGCAGAGGCACTATAGGTCTCTGTTCTAAGGATTTTCCAAGCACAAACACCGACGATTCAGGCGCCAACGCGGCTATAGGCATGGTGAACCGCAAGGTAGCTCCAGAATCGCCGCAGTTTATGGGCTCCTGCGCACCTTTAACCGGGTTGGCACCTTCAACCATCCAGCAATGTCCGTCAAAAGTTACTTTTGCGCCTAAAGCCTTGACAGCACGCAAGGTGGCTTCAGTGTCATCTGAAACCAAAGGACCTGAAACCTTGGAGGTTCCATGTGCGAGCGCTGAGGCGATCAGCATTCTCTGCGTATAAGCCTTAGAAGGGGGCGCATAGATTTCACCCTCCAGCACTTCAACTTTTCTGATTGTAACGTTGGTCATTGGCTGAGCACCTTGGCTTTATCATGGTTCAAATGTGCTTGCAGAATTTCGCCCTCATGGCTTTGCAGTGCTGTTCGAACTGAGTCGATTTTCTCGCTGGAAACCACGGCTGTCACGGCGGGACCTTTTCCGCACAGTCCAGCGGCTAAAGCGCCAGCAGCTAGAGCATCCGAAGCTACTGAAGCGTCATAACCTAAGGCTGACGAGTAGACAACGCCGTTAAGCGACAACGCCGCCCAAAAATTTCCCTTCAATGCTTCCTTGTAAGCGACCTTAACAAGTGGCTTAACAGTTTTAAGTCTATCAACGTCTGAATCGCCAGTATACGCCTTTCTTGATGGAACAAGAAACAGAACCGCCAAGCCATCAGGCAACTTGACCCTTTTAATGAGCTCCCTTGCCAAATTATCAGTGACCACTGCACCTCCCAAATAGGAAGCACATGCGTCGTCAAAAGCACCAGTCACGGTGACTTTGGCGTCGAAAGCCCCAGCCACACCAAGCTTAACCACTTCCAAGTCGTCCAGTGTCTCGCCCAAAGCTGCAACAGATGCTAACGCTATGGAGTTTGCCGCGGCGCTACTGCTTTTAAGACCTCTGGCGGTGGGAATGGTGGACCAAGTTTTCACTTCTGCGCCAAAGCGTTCCTCAGCATTGAAATGCTTGAAAACCCGCGCTACCGTTCTCTCGATTAGGACGGTACTTTCCACTGGGTCTGAAGTTATTTCGCCTGTGATTACGTGAGGTTCATCTGTTAACTTAACTTCAGCCTTTGTCCACAAGTCAACTCCAAAAGCCGCGCCTTTACCCAAGGCAATAGCGTTTACAATCGTTGCTGCGCCGTGAGCTACTGCTTCAGCTTTGCCACTCACTTGCTTTCACCTTTGCTTGAAAGTTTGTTTAGCGCTGCTTTTCTCATGACTTTTATGGGAGCAGACTTGCCAGTCCAGATTTCGAAGGATTCGGCACCTTGGTAAATCAGCATTTCCACGCCGCTGACCACTTTGGCGCCTGCTGCTTCAGCGTCTTTTGTCAGTTTCGTTTTAACAGGGTTATAGACTATGTCCATCACAGACAAATCAGACCTTAACCACTCAGGGGCTACTAGGCTTTGGCTGAGGTTCGGTTTCATACCGACGGAAGTCGCGTTAAGCAGAACATCTGAATCCCGCAGATTCGTCTTGATGGTGTTTGGGGAGAGAGAGCCGCCCATTACTTTTCGGTTAAACATGTGCCCTAACGTTTCCGCTAACTCTTCTGCCTTTTCAACTGACCTGTTCAAAATGGCAAGTTCTCCAACTTCGGGGACAAGCACGAACGCAATGGCTTTTGCAGCGCCACCCGCCCCAAGCAATAAAACCTTTTTCCCAGACAGGTCAACGCCGTTTTCAAGGAGAGCTTTCAAGGCGCCAACTCCATCCGTACTGAAACCTGAAAGCTTGCCACCCCTGTTCAGAATGGTGTTAGCTGAACCAAGAAAACGAACTGTGAAGTCCACCTCATCTAAACAACCGATTACCGCGCTTTTATGGGGCATAGTTACGTTTAAACCGTGAATTCCTAAACCGCGTATGCCGCGCATCGCTTTTTCAAGCTCAGCGGCTTTCACGTGAAACGCTAAGAAAACAAAATCAAGCCCAAGATGATTAAACGCGGCGTTATGGATAGTCGGGCTTAGAGTGTGCCCTATGGGATCCCCTATAACACCGCACACTCGTGTTTTTCCCGAGATATCCATCACTTGTACCCCAAAAGCTCATAAGATGCCTTCATTTCTTGAACAGACATCTGCCCAGAGGCTGTTTCACTTCCGCTTTCAAGCGAAGCAAACGTGAAGAAACCGCCGAACAAAGGAGATAAGAGCCTAGAAACTTTACCGAGTTCACCCATGCAGAAACACACAACCTTCGTCCTGCTGAAGGATGCGGACGTGAAGTTCAGGGTGGTGAGATTGTCTTCCATCTGCTTTGCGGTTGTCACGATTTTACACACTTCAGCTCCGCTGGAGATTTCCCGTTCAAGAATACTGTTCAATTCTGAAATGCTCAATGAGCCGCCAAACTTGTGAAAGGACACAATTGGTTTAGCGCCCAACACCTTCAGTTCCTTAACTAAGCCTTCCAGTTGTGGCGTGGATAATTCTGCGTCAACGTATTCGAAGCCGCTTTTGGCTGCAGCTATAAGCATCTGGTGGTGCTCGTTTTCTTTTCGGGATCCCTTGTCCGTGGCGATTTTTAGCGTTTCACTGTGAGCCGCCAAATCAGTTAATGCATTGGGATATTCAAGGCGGTCAAGTCGTACCTCTATTAAATCTGCGTGTGTAGCCTCTGCTTTCTCTATTAGCTGAAGTGCTTCCGCCCTGTTTTTGGGGAGAATAGACACGCAGATTCTAGGGGTCACCTTTCTATCACCGTTTCGTCAGGTACTGCTACACCGAAGTGTCTGCCTGCGCTCATGGCTAAGTGTGCTAAAACTTCGTCGCCAGCTTTCAACTCCGTCACTGGCTTTGACCCTTCAAGGGTTACAAGCCTTATTGTTTCAGCGTTCTGCAGTATTGTCTTTATTTTTTTTCCTTTAGCTTCGGCTTCCACGAGAATTAAGGGCCTAAGCTCAATTTTTATCCGCCCAACGCTTGCGGATCGAGTTTTGCCTTTTCTGTCAACTATTAGCACTTCGTCGCCAGCTTTCAGCTCTGACAAGTACCGTGTTTTCTGCAGAGACGCCAAAGTGTACATAGAAAGGGAGCCAGCGTTAACCCTGAAAGGCCGTGCTTGCACGTATGGGTTCTCATGCACCTCCGCCTCTACAAGAAAGAAGCCAGCAGCTTGCACACCAACGAGCATTCCTTCGCCAGGAATCATGAGGTCACATGTGTCCACGCAAACTCTTGCTCCAGTGCTGATAGGCTTCACAGCGATGACTTTAGCCGGAATCACCACGATCTCGGGAGTTTGGTCCTTGACTAAAGCTATGACTTTGTTTAGTTCGTCAACATCTGACGTGTGTAGAAGAACCCCGTCTGTGCCTAGTTCCAGTGTCTCCAGAACCAGTTTGGCTTCTTCAGCATTTGATACTTCCGCGATTAGCTTGCTTTTGCCGCGGGTTCTCGCAATAAGGTTCTCCAAGGGAATTACGCGCCAGTCAAGGCATTTGATAATTATGTAATCGGTTGTAAGTTCAGCTGCTTTTTCAGCGGTCTTCTCATCTTCTTTCCCTTTTATGCTTATTTTCAAGGCGACTTTTTTGCCGTTCTGTTTCAACTGCGTGATTGTTTTCTCGTCGAACCTGCCTATAATAGTCACTTCGTCTTTTCCTGAGCAGTTCCGTGCGCTTATATTCTCAAGTAGAAAATCCGCGTTTTCTGCGGCGAGTTTTTGCAGTTTACTTTTTTCGGAGGCAGTTGATAATATTGTAACCCAGAGTTCCTTCAAAGAGATTCACCTAGAATTTTTCTAGCTTGCTCAACAGAGGCGCCTTTGTGAACTATCGCGGACATCGCTTTAACCATCAAAGTGGGGTTTGCGTGTTGGAACACGTTTCGTCCGATGGAGAGGCCAGAGCCGCCAGCTTTTATGGACTCGTGTACTGTCTCGAGGATTTCTTGGTCAGTTTTGCATTTTGGTCCGCCTGCGATTATGACTGGCACGGGACAGCCTTCCACTACGGTCTTGAAAGACTCAGTATCGCCTGTGTAGTTTGTTTTGATTATGTCTGCGCCGAGTTCTGCGCCTAGTCTGGCTGCATGTGCCACTACGTCGACATCGTGTTCACTTTTTATCTTTGGTCCTCGTGGGTACATCATCGCTAGCAGTGGCATGCCGTGAACATCGCATTTATCTGCGATGCGGCCTAGTTTTTCGAGCATTTTGTCTTCTTCTGGTGCGCCTACGTTTATGTGGACTGAGACTGCATCTGCTCCTATGCGGATTGCTTCTTGCACGGTGCATACTTGGACTTTGTTGTTTGCGTTAGGAGTCAAGGTTGAGATGGCTGATAGGTGCACGATTAAGCCTGCGTTGTCCATTTCCACTCGTTTGGCTATGCCTTTGTTCAGCACTACTGCGTCAACACCGCCTTTCAGTAATTGGTCAACTATGTTTTGCATGTTGGTTATGCCTTTGATGGGGCCCATGCTCACGCCGTGGTCCATGGGCACTATTACGGTTCGGTTGTCTTTTTGCAGGATTCTTTTTAGTCGCCGTTTCTTACCTTGGTTCATGGTTTTTCACTTCTTTTGAGGTTTTTATTTAGTAATGGTTTTTTTAGGGAGCTTCGGATCAGCTGTAAAGCTTTTTCACGTTCTCTCCAATCTACGAAGAGGAGTATGCTTGATGTGATTGTTAGTATTCCGTAAATGTTTATCTGGTTAACTCTTAGGTTTTCAGATATTTTTCCAATTAGTCCATGGGTTTCTTCTAGGCCAACTCCGCTGGTTTTCAAGAAGGCTATGTCTTTCTTTACTGCCATAGCTATCGTCTCGGGGTTGTTCAACGTTATATTGTGGATTTGGTTGAAGAGTTTGCCCATATTTTCCTGTTGGGCGACGTATAGGATAACCGAGTTCTGGTTCATTGACATGCCAAGTAGTGAAGTGTGGGCTTCGGTTTTTTCTAGTATGTCTAGTATGATTTGGGGTTTTTCAGAGATTTTGTTGCCGACTATGGTTATTTCTGCTACGGGTGAGGGGTGCGCTATTTCCACGTCAAGGTCAGTTGCCAAAGCGCCAGTAATCAGGGTGCCTTCCTGGCCCAAGTCGCCGTGAGCATGGTTGATTACTTTGACAGGTATAGATGGTGGTTTGTATTTCAGGGCTTTGCTGTGGATGAATTTGGCTCCTGAATCGGCTAAACCCACCAAGGTGCTTACGTCGATTTCTGGGAGTGGGGTTGGGTTTGTGATGATTTTTGGGTCGCCTGACATTATTCCATCAGCGTTCGTGATTAGAGCAACTTCGTCTGCTTGTAGGGCTTCTGCTAGGATGAACGCGGTGGTGTCGCTTCCTCCACGTCCAAGAGTGGTTATCTTGCCGTCTGTGGTTCTGCCGACAAACCCTGCGATTACAGGTACGACGCGGTTTTCGACTATGGGGAGTACGTGTTTTTGGATTCTTGTTGTGCATTCTTCCAAGAGAGGGTTGGCGTTGGAGAACGCTGCGTCGGTTATTATTGGCCATTTGTCGTCTGTTGGATCTATGTAGCAGGATTCTACGCCGTTTGTTCTGAGTGCTGCGGCGAATACGCGTACGCTTGTTCGTTCTCCCATTGATAGTATCTCGTCTAGTTCGTGTTTTTCGAGTTTGCCATTGGAAGTGTTTTTCATTGTGTTCATTAGTATGTCGGTTGTTTTGCCCATTGCGGAGACTACGACGGTGATTTGTGTGCCTTTTGCTGCTTCTTTTGTCACGGCAGTTACAGCCTTGGATAGCTTCGCATGGTCAGCTAGGCTAGAACCGCCGAATTTAACCACAATTTTTTTGCAGGAATTTCCATTTTTCATTAATTCAACCATCCTTGCGCCCAGAAAACTTGATCAAAAATTCTTGTTAAGTCTGGGCTTAGTTAAAATAGTAATAAAAGTAATAGCCGAAGCTAAAGAACCGCGAAGACCAACTTCCTTTTCTTATATTATATATCATTGTAGCTTCGAACCTGTTGAATGAGACGTTGCTCCGTGAATAAAAGCGTTTCGGAAAACACATATCAAAAATAGGTATTCCAGATAAACGCCTAGGTGTTCTCTAGCACCTGAAAAAACTACGTGCTTATGCTTATCTATGCCTGTAGAGTATGAATTGAAATGGAATACCTATGCTTTCATGAGTGGCAAGATGATTCCAAGGATTTAGCTCTTACACCCAGAGCAAAGACTAATTTTTCAGGCAAGCAGGTTAATTTGGCTTTTTTAGAGAAATCTTTAACACCACCGCATATCCAATCTAGTATTAAGTTTGCCGCTTCAGGGGAAAACTAATGAGCTTACTAAGGCATGACAGCTTCTGGAACGCTGTAATCAGCTTACCCACCACGAAAAAAATGCTAAAGTTGTCCTTGAAAAAATGCAGTGCGTGCAGCAGAACAATCCTTGAAGCTGCACTTGACGATTACGTGGGTAAAACCGATAAGAAGTGCAAGTGCGGTGGCTTCTATTCGAAGATAATCGGATTCTGGATAGAATTTCTCAGGCGGAGTCTATTGCTGAAAAGGGAGAAAGTGGAGAAGCTTTTGGCGGACCCTTACGCAAGGAGAGCCATAATCAACTTAACTAAGAGCTTCGGCTATTTCGGAATACAGAAACCCCTGAGCATCTACGCGCCGTTCCTAGTGGTATGGGATTTCACACATAAGTGCAACTTAAGTTGTAAGCACTGCTACTCAAACTCAGGTGCAACACATGAAACGGAGCTAACTACAGAAGAAGCTCTGGAAGTAGTAGACCAGCTTGCGGATTTCGGCGTCATCGCTGTCGCCTTTTCGGGAGGAGAACCCCTAAGCAGAAAAGATTTTTTTAAGGTGGCGAGCCACGCAGCAAAACGTGGATTATACGTTTCAGTGGCCACCAACGGCACGTTGCTTACCAAAGAGAACGTAAGGAAGCTCAAGCAAGCCAAAATCAACTATGTGGAGGTAAGCATCGACGGCGCCACAGCAAAAACGCACGACACGTTCAGGGGAGTCCCAAGCGCTTTCGACAGGGCAGTGGCTGGATTGAAGAATTGTGTGGAAGCAGATCTATGCGCGTGCATAGCGACCACAGCCACCAAAAGCAACATAGATGAGATGCCTGAAATCTTGGATTTGGCGGAGGAAATTGGCGCAGAAAGATTCACCTACTTCAACTTCATCCCAACTGGACGCGGAAAAGAACATTACGATCAAGATCTGTCGCCGGAAGAAAGAGAGAAACTCATGCTGTACCTGCTGGATAGAATGTCGAAAGGTTACAAGGTTACCATACTAACCACGGCACCGCAGTTAGCCCGAGTAGCTCTGCAGTGTCAAGGACCCGGAGACGAAGCCACAATGTCTATGGCACATATGCAAACCGTGAAGGTGAGCAAGAAAGCGGTGCCGCTGGCTGACTTCATAGGCGGATGCGGCGCTGGAAGACTATACTGTTCACTTTCTCCACAGGGAGATGTTCACCCATGTGTTTTTCTTCCCATAAACGTTGGAAACCTGAAAAAGGAAGATTTCGGGGACGTATGGTTGAACTCAAAGCTCTTCAACGCACTGAGGAACAGGGACAACCTGAAAGGAGCCTGCGGAAAATGCGACTTCAAGTACATATGCGGAGGATGCCGAGCCAGAGCAAACTCCTACAAAAACGACATCATGGCTTCCGATGTAGGCTGTATACTAGCCAAAGAAGAGAAGGGTGACTGAAATGCAGCAGAAAACCGTAAAAATCCATAGAGTCAGAGAGAACACAACTGCAATCCTGAAGGAAGCAGTGAAAAACTCGGAGTTACACGGGAAGCAGACAATTTTTGTGAAGCCGAACATGAGCCACCCCGAATATTTACCGGGAGTGGTAACAAGCCCCGCACTAATCAGCAAGCTGGTTGGTCTCCTGCGAGATGATAATAATGAGGTGATAGTTGGCGAGTCCAACGGTTTCAATTATCCATGCCGCAACGCGTTCGAGAAGACTGGTATCAAAGCGGCTGTGAAGAAGGCAGGCGGCACAGTGATCAATCTTTCAGAGGACAAAGTTGTCAAAGTAAAATCTCCAAGCAGACACAGCCCTGTGAAGGAACTGTTTCTTCCTAAAACTGTGCTTGACGCAGATGCCACTGTCGACGTAGCACTTATGAAAACTCACGAGTTCGCAATGTACAGTGGAGCCATAAAAAACCTTTTTGGCTGCGTGCCAAGCAACAGGCGCATCTACTTGCACCCGTACCTAAGCGAAGTCTTCTACCGGCTCTACACGATAATTAAGCCACAGCTTACAGTGATGGATGCGAGAATAGCAATAGAAGGAAACGGCCCTACCAAAGGAAACCCCATCCAAATGGACCTGATGCTTACCTGCAACTGTGCGTTAGCCATCGATGTAATTGCCTCCAAAATCATGGGTTTAAAACTGGAGGAAATCAGCTACCTAGACTACATAGCCAGAAAAACCAATTTGCATTACGAAGAGATAACCGTGCAGGGCTTGCAAGTGCCTGAGGCAGCACGGAAGTTTGAGCGACCAAGAATGGACTTACCCGTGAAAGCACAGATGCTGGTTTACAGGCACGAGTTTTTAACGAAAGCACTCTTCTGCTCACTGGGGTTTGTAAAGCTTTTGCAAAAAGCAACCATAGCGTACAGAGGCAGACCAATAGAAACAAGCTAGCTTAGTGCTTCATCGTAAACCTTAACTACCTTCTTCACGGTGAGCCGCCAGTCAAAATGTTTCTCAATAGTTTTACGTGCGAGAATCCCCATCTCCGAAGCCACTTTCGGATGCTCCAGATAATACAAAATTCTTTCTGCCAAATTACGAGAATTCGCAGGTTCAACCAAAAACCCGTTCTTCCCGCTGTCGATCATTTCAGGAATACCACCCACTCGTGTTGTAACAACAGGCAGCCCAGTTGACAGCGCCTCTAAAACGGCGAAAGGAAGGTTCTCGTAGAAGGTGGAAAAAGCAAAAATGTCCGCTGCTTGATAAAGCTTGGGCAATTTTTTGTCAGGGAAATAACCTGTGAAAACGATGCTGTCTTTGACACCGAGTTTCGTGGCATAACTCACCAGCTTTTTCATTTCGTTGCTTAAGCCTTTTCCCGCGATTATGAACTTGGCATTTTCAAATTTCCTTGTGACTAACGCCATGCTTTCGATGAGGGTGAACAAGCCTTTCCGAGCGTATAAGCGCCCCACGGAAAGTATTGCCTTGTCTTCAGGGTTGAAACCTAACTCTTCTTTCGCCTTGAGCTTGTCAGCTGCGGGTTTGAACTTGTCCACGTCAACGCCGTTGTGGATAACGCGAATCTTGGTTTCATTAACCTTGTAGTACTGCAGAAGCTCACGCCTTGTGAAGTCACTAACCGCAATTATCCTATTTGAACGCTCCAGCATACTCTCCTCGAAAAACCGCAGAAGCCAATTGAAGCTCACCATGAACTTCTCATTTGAATTGAGCCTTCTGTAAGGCTCATCTTTAATCGCTTCTGCCTCCCCCTTCCAAGTCGAATGAACAGTGGAGACCAACGTTTTCCCGAAGTTGCTTGGAACCGCGAAACTTGGAATCAAAGGAAGATTCACGTGAGCAATGTCCACGGGGAAACTGCCGCGGAGACTGTTCAGTTTTTTGGAAGCAGCAGCTGCGAACAGAAACGATTTGATGACAGGAGCCTTAAGTGACTTGATGAAGAAAATATGGTGTTGCTCGTTGATTTTCACGTCTCTGTTTTCATTGTATCCTGTCACGATGGAAGCTGAATTGCCAAGTTTCATGAGTTCGTTAGACAAGTAGTAAACGTAAGCGCCTGTTCCGCCGGAAAGAGGCAGGTACTCTGGAGATAAAAAGCACACTTTAACCATATTACCTACCTTCTATCACCCGCCAGAAAGCTAACCGTCGTAATGACTGCGCCAGTGAACCATGCGAGAGCTCTAACAAAATAAAGCATAACCAGTAGCATAGCGACAGCGTCCTTGAACTTAACCGCCAGCTTAACTGCTGAAAAAACGTAATATACAAAAATTGAGCCTAAAAGGAAAACCGAAGCATACCACAAGAACCTCAAGACTTCAGGCAGACCTAAAAGGAAGAATGACGCTACAGCAAGCAGCAAAAGAGGCTGAATGTTCATGCCAAAATCAGTGATTCCATCTCCCTTAATCAGTTTAGAATGTTTAAAATAAAGTTTAACAGTGTTCTTGCCGTACTGCAACTGCTGCCTGAAATAAGCACGAACTGTTGATCTGTTAAAATGGTAACACTTGGCGTCTGGCTCAAAAAGCAGTTTGTAACCTCTATTTGTAACTCTGAAACCGAGGTCTGTGTCATACTGAGAAGGCAAATGCTCGTCAAAACCGCCAACCTCCTCGATAACTTTCTTTTTCATCAAAAGGTTCATAGTCGCAATGCGCACAACAGACTTCTTCAGCCGGGCATACCTGTTCTCAAGGTCGTATCCGATGCTTCTTGCCCAAACGTTTTCTTTGTTCCAAGTTTCGATACCGCCGCTGATGCCTGCCACTTGAGGTTTATCCAGATAAGCCACAAGTTTGTTTAGCCATTCTTTCTCCACTTTTGCATCTGCATCTATGAAGCCGATAACATCGCTGCTTACAATTTTAAGCGCATAGTTATATGCGGCTGGAGCGTTAAGAGGCGCAGAGATAACTTTAACATGATATTTCTCGGCTATTTCTAAAGTCCCATCCATGGAGCAACCGTCAACAACAATTATCTCCAGCAAGTCTTTGGGATAATTTAATTCGCAAATCGCCTTCAAGCACCCTTCAATGGTCAATTCGCTGTTGAGAGTTGCTACAAGTATGGAAACTTTGGGAGGAGAAACTTCTTCCACTGTCCTCATCCATCCCTTATGTACGCCAGAATTATTGAAAAAAGAATCTTCAAGCCATCA
The DNA here is from genome assembly GCA_001273335.1 of miscellaneous Crenarchaeota group-1 archaeon SG8-32-3. Classification (GTDB taxonomy): domain Archaea; phylum Thermoproteota; class Bathyarchaeia; order Bathyarchaeales; family Bathycorpusculaceae; genus SG8-32-3. Next base: position 14,126 of record LFWV01000002.1, read on the forward strand.
GCCATGGGGTCCAAGCGGGATGCGCCGTAGGTTCGCTGTTCAAAACTTATTGGCACTTCTCCGACCCTTAAACCCTGTCGAATTGTCTTCACCAGCATCTCGGATTCGATTTCATACCCGTTCGAGTTTAAACGCATATTCTGTAAGACTGAAGCTTTCATTACGCGGTAACCTGATTGAGAGTCAGAAACATCTGCTCTTGTTAAAACTTTAATTAAAAAATTGAAGAGGCGAACACCAATGGCGTTTAGCCTTTTGGTCACCAGTGGATTTTGGCTTAAATACCTGGAGCCTATGACAAGGTCCGCCTTGTTTTGAATTATTGGAGTCAGCAAGCTTGGCAGTTCCTCTGGACGATGCGACCCGTCTGAGTCTATTGTAGTTATTATTTCACCCTTTGCCTTTGCAAAACCTACTCTTAAGGTATAGCCTTTTCCAACGTGAGTTTCTAGTGAGAAAACTTTAACGCCGAAGCTTTTGGAAATTTTCAGTGATCTATCTTTTGAACAGTCATCTACAATGATTACTTCATGTTTAAGACCGTTTTTTTGCGCGACTACTGCTAAGCGTTCAATCACGTTACCTATCGTCAACTCCTCGTTAAACACTGGAACAACCACGGAAATCAGCGTTTCATCATTGTTCATTTTATTAAGATGCTGAATGAAAGAATTTATAAACTTTGGCTGTGAACACTAACAGGCACAAAATTGGTGCATAGAACGGAAACGATGATGCACGGAAAAACAGAAAGAGACAGGAAAATATGGTTTTCCATGTGGTTTCTAGCGTCAATAGCCACTTTCGGGACCGCGTTTTTCCCAATGTTCTACCGATTGATTGGAAATCGAAACAACCATTTTCGCCGGCAAGCTGAATTGGAAAAGCAGATTGCAACCTTCCTAAGGAAACAGGGAAAAGAACCGCCTACGTCATATAGCTTCACAGAGATGAACAAGAAAGCGTGGACTGCAGCCGTTATTCTGATCATTCCAGTTTTTGCTATAACATATTTACTGTCAAGAGACCTGCTTACGCACGAAAGGCATCAAGACAGGTTTCTCGCCAGCGTCTTCCCAGAAAGAATATTCATGCCACAGACGATACCAATAGAAAAATATGCTTTGATAACCATAGTTACTTTGGGATTGGGGATAGTTTACTGGCTCTATAAGATAATAAACATGTACAATTCTCACTTCGAGGCACATCAGGAAGTAGAAAAACAAATAGTCAAACTGATGGAGGAGAATGAAATTGGCGAATCCATGTAAGCAGAAGCGGTTTGTAAGCCATGGAGGAGACGTCTGGGGCTTCGCTAGGAAACATAATATCCCAGTTGAAAGAGTGCTTGACTTCAGTGGACCCATCAATTTTCTGGGCCCTTCATCCAAGGCGGTAGAGGCAGTAAATCAGTATGCTAACCTGATAAAATTTTATCCAGACCCAAACCCTGTAGAGTTAAAAACAAAAATCGCCGGGTACGTGGGACACGGTGTTGACGCATCGAACATAATTTTGGGAAACGGTTCAATAGAACTCATTTACATGATTACGGAGACGTTCCCCTGCAGCTTCAAAGCTGTTATTCCTGTCCCGTCGTTCACTGAGTACGAGAAAGCGGCTTTAAGAGTTGGCGGCGAGCCCGTTTTCGTGAAACTGCCAGACAATTTTAAGCTGGATGTTGAAAAAGTCAAGAAAGCAGTCACAAAAGACACGCGGATAGTGTCCATTTGTAATCCGCATAGTCCTTCGGGAACACTGTACAGCAAAGAAAGTGTTTTAGACCTTGTCGAGTTCTGCAACAGAGAGAAAATAATCGTTAGCGTGGACGAGAACTACATTGAATTCGCAGAGAAGGGTCAAGATAGCACTATGGCTGGCTATGCTAAGAAATACGAGAACCTTTTCGTTATTAGGTCGGTCACTAAATTCTACGGTATGCCGGGGATACGCCTCGGTTATGGAATAGCAACGGAAAGCCTCATAGACACGCTTCAGACTGTCAGACAGCCGTGGAGCATCAACAGTTTGGCGGGCTACGCCACATTGGCGGCGCTTAAAGACACTGAATTCATCGCAAATACTAAGCGTATAATTGCAAAAGAAAGAGTAAGATTTGCTGAAATGCTCAGCGAAATCGGCGGGCTACATGTTTTTCCGTCTGTAACTAATTTTCTGTTAGTGAAAATCCTGATTGAGAAAGTTACGGCAACTGTTCTTAAGGAAGAGCTGGCGAAAGAGGGTCTCCTGATTAGGGACTGCAGCACTTTCATGGGGCTTGACGACCGGTATTTCAGGGTAACCGTCAGGTCATTCGAAGAAAACTTGAGATTAGTCAAAGCTTTGAAAAAGGCACTCGAGATAGCCTATGAAAAGTAGCTTCTCTGGGAGACCGCAGGTTAGACTTGTTTAAACCATAAGGTTACCACTGAAAAACGTAGTGTTTTTCTTGTATTATAAAAACTAAGAGAGAATAAATTGTTTTATATTTTATTTTGTTTGGTGTTTAGCGTCTTCCAAGCATAAGGGACAATTACTATCCCGATTGTCAAGATGATGACAATTATGCCAGTTACTGCAGGAAAAAAGTACATGTCAGCCACTGTGCTATCTTGAAAAACCACAACATTATTAACTAAACAAACAGTAGACTATCCTCTACGCGAAACTAAATCTACAGAAACAGTGTGAGTGCCGCAACATGACCAAAATAGCCGCAATGACTATCCTACTGATTTTTTTATGCCTCACAGTGGCAAGCATTATGATAGTTAACGCCGAGACATCAGTAGTGGGCGTATCCCAAGGTGACATCTTCGAATACGACATAGTCGCAGAGTGGAATTCAGCTTTCACTGACGAGACCCCAGCTGAGTTAATAGAGCTAAATCAAACCGAATGGATAAGAATCACTGTAACTGAAGTATCTGGAACGGTTATAACGACTGATGTAACAACACATTATCGAAATGGAACTGAAACAAATTCGGATAGCGCTTGCGACATAGACACAGGAGATCTATCAGGAGAAGGACCACCATTCATAGGCGCCAATCTTGGCAGAAATGATTTGGTGAATCCAGTCGCTTCAGAACCATGGTACATAAACGAAACCGTAACTAGAAATTACAAAGATGGCCCCAGAGAAACAAACCACTTGAGACTAGAAGATACCGAAGTTTCTGAAACTGTTGGCGAGTTCACCCAAATTTTCGATTATTACTTTGACAAGAGCACGGGAGCGCTGGTTGAATACACCAGTGATTTTTTCTACAGCGGCTTGAGGAGTGTGACACGCTCCAAACTTATATCCTCTAATGTTTGGCTTGCGGATGGAGATAGTGGGCTTCAGCCCACAGATTCACCCAACGACACACTCAACGATCCAACAACAATAGTTTACGTATTGGTCGCTGTCGCCGCAATTATACTCGCAATCGTCGCCGCGGTAATCATCCTTAGAAGAAAGAGCAAATAGCGCACTTCGATACTTTTTACTTTTGATGAAATATCATCATGAGCGGCTGCGAAAGGCTCAACATGACTAAAAGTGTAATTTATAGGCATTGAAGCAGGAATCTACAGATTTTACTTTAGATAGCCGAGTGTCTCGCATAAAAAAGTCATGTGCCAGAATGAGAAGCATATATTTTACTTTTTAGCCACCCAAAAACTCATTTCAGGTTTGCAAACATGTCTATAAATATTAAAAATCGGGTTTGAAATCCATGTTGCTCTATGGTGATAATCTACTCGTTTGAAGAAATCGAAGTTCTCCTTCTCAAACACGCGCTCTATTTTTCCATGGTCTAAAGGATGCTCTTTCTTGTGCCAATAATCAGACAGCGTGTAATCAATCGAAGGAATCTTTGCGCTTGCAACTTGGAAGTACAAAGCGTTGAGTAACGGATTAGAATGAAAATGAATGAGCTTCACTATGTTCGCTAGTTTGCGAGGTTCATCCTTCCAATAAGAGGGAGATGCTTCGTGATCCATATAAAGCACACCACCTTTTTTTAAGAAAAGAGTAAGTTTCTGAAGTGTATCCGCATAATTCGGCAGATGGTGTAACACAGAATAACAAGTAATTAGGTCAAATTCACCTTTGTCAAAACTCACAGATTCTATAGGTGAGTTAATAACAGTCAATTTTTTGTTTTCCAAATAGATCTTATATTTTCTTTCCAAAATAGCGCACATTTCCGCAGAAATATCTATCGCAGTAACTATGTAACCCATATGAAGAAGCTTACCAGTTAAATTTCCAGTACCCGCCCCAAAGTCAAGAGCTGTTTGCTGATTATTGGCTACGAGGTTATTAACCAACTTTAATACAGAGCATATCCTTTTCTGCTCTTGCTCGTTATACACTTCTGGGTGGAACAAGTTGTAATACTTTGCTTCAGATCTGTGAACTGCAACATTTGCCTCATGAATTCTTTCTCGAAGATTTTCCCCTCTAAACAAATCCCTTTGAGTCCTCAGTTTTTCGGGTGAGTAGGTTCATCCCAATTCAATCATATGTAGCTTTCTATTAATATGCAAATAGACTAAGGATAATTAGCTACTGGTGGGAGAGGTTCTTCAGGTTTTCTCCGTTTTTTCTTTTTGTTGTCACGTAAAAGGGTATACATATTACAGTGACAGCAACGGTTAGCAAAGTAGCATACAGTGCATTGGACGGCATGATAATGGGCATGGAAGAGACGAAAAGGGAAGTTGAGCTGTTCCAATAGTAAATTTTCGAGTATTTTTCTGTGTAATTGAATTGGGGATCATCGTAAATTATGTCTAATTTTAATCCATATTCACTGATCAATTTTGCTATTTTTTCCCCAATACTAGGAGACAAATCATCTGCAGGCCATAAGCCCCAGATCTTATCATCAGCCTGCCTCATGCCCCAACCGTAATCCTTAGGAAGCACCATAGCTACTTCACCCGTCACTTTTTCCACTACATTTCCCGGAAAACTGTGGATTCGATTCCAAAATGTCTCCATAGCTGCAAAGTGCTCGTCGGTTAAGGCACCGTAAGGATTGAGTTGAGGATAGTTAAAAACTATCAGATACTTGGCTCCTGAGTAATATGCCGTATTCATTTGCTGAAGCAGCTGTGATCCACTCGCCAAGTAAGGTGGGTCATTAGAAGCCCATGTGATTATTACACCCCATTGCTTATCCTGCACATTTGCGGCTCCTCTACAAAGAGCGATATGCTGCGCTTCGTTATGATTCCACCCGAATTCCGCGAATACTGTGTCATATCCAGCCAAGTAGTCAAACCAATAAAGCGCGTTGTCAGCGGTGAAAACTGGAATTACTTTTCCTGTAGAATTTGGAATTGAACGATAGTAACTGGCGTTATTTAGCCGTTGCACGTAGTAACGACCGACGCCTCTTACAAATAGACGTGCTGCATCACTGTAGTCAGCAACATTTGCAAAAGTCGTTTGGTTTCTTCCGCTGTAACTTGTTGTATACCCGCTGTAATGTCCTCTATCCAACTGTTTTCCACCAGGTTCGTCAAGGACGTAAGCACCCAAGAATTTTTCTCCCCATCTATCCGATGCGTTGATCAGCCAAGGAGTGTGAAATGGTTCAATACCTGCTTCTGTGAAAAGATCCTGCCATCTTGGATATAGAAAGGATATGTCAAAAAAAACGAAACCAAAGTACACCATGATATTCATGTCAGCGTCTACGGCACAATCACAGATTTCGGTAAGAGCGGTTTCATTCAGTGCAAGATCCCAATTGTTTATTACGAAGAGGTTGGTGTAGCCCTTCACCTTGTCTATCAAAAGCTTCGCTTCGCTGGTTGTGTTTCCACCAAAAGTAACCCCGAAATAGAATTCTTCGTTAGGAGACGCGTCATTAAAGTTAAATGAAAAATAAACTAAGGGGAGACAAACAGTAGGAAACAGCAACAAAGCAACAAGAAACAGCCATTTATAATTCATTAAACTCCCAATTCGTCTAGTTATTCATTGAAAGATAAACGTTTCGAACAAAGCCAATATTAACAGTGAAAAGTAGGCGAGACCTGTTTTTGCTATTTCAAACCAACACATCTTGGAAAACATAACCTTTATTATTCAATTACAACTCTCTCAAAACAGTGTCTGGCGAACCTAACATGAAAAGCATTACCCAAGAGACTAGAGGCGAGACACGTATTGTTCAAAAACAATTCAGTCGCTGTATCTGTCAAAATTACCCGAGCAACATTCATTTGTTGATCTTGGAAGCAGTCAGACCATACGTAAATAGTTTTTATTTGGTTCACTGGAATAATAAACGCAAGCTCACATGTTAGAGTGATTGTCTAATGCGTATTTGCCTAATTAATCCACCTCGTATTCAACCGAAATTATGGGGTAACTTGGGTATTCTTCAACCTTTGGATATAGCATATGTAGCGGCATTACTAGAAAAAAAGCATGAGGTGCACATCATAGATGCGGCTAACGAAGGCTGGAAGAATTTTAAACTGATAGATGAAACGAAGTGCCGACAAGGGCTAAGAAGTAAAGAGATAGAAAATAGGATAAAAAAGTGGCTACCAGATGTAGTTGGAATAACCATTTCATTCTCTGGATGGTGGAAAACGGCATACGAAATCGCTTCAATAGTTAAAAACGTCGATAATGATATTATTACTGTACTGAATGGGTTGCATCCTTCTGCAAGACCGGTGGATTGTCTTGAGCATCCGAACACCGATTTCGTTGTAGTTGGAGAGCCAGAATACACTATGCTGGAGCTGGTTGAAGCTATAAATCAGGGGACTACGAAGGATTTCAATAAGATAAAAGGAATCGGCTATATCAAACATGGAAAAACGGTTATCACTCCGCCGAGACCCCCAATCCAAGATCTAGATTCACTGCCTTTTCCGGCAAGGCACTTACTACCAATGGAAAAATATTTTGATGCCGTGAAAGAAATCCCGCCGAGAGGAGAAATAAACAAACGCTGGACGACAATGCTCACGAGCAGAGGATGCCCATACGATTGCATTTTTTGCTCAATCCACACAGTTATGGGAAAACAGTGGCGCGCGAGAAGCCCTGAGAACGTCGTTGAAGAAATAGAGCAAGTAATTCGCGACTACCATATTAAACAGCTTGACTTCATCGACGAAAACATGACGCTTGACAAGAAAAGAATGGAGACCATCTGCGACCTAATAATAGAAAGGAAGTTAAACATCGAGTGGTTCACTCCGAACGGCGTTAGAGCAGACAGTCTTGATGAGAACCTTTTGAAAAAAATGAAGGCATCAGGCTGCAAGAAAATACGGGTTGCTCCCGAGTCGGGCGTTCAACGCGTTGTGGATCACATCATCAAGAAAAACCTAGACTTGAAAGAAGTGGAAAAAGCGGTGGCTTTATCCAAGAAAGTGGGAATAAAAGTAGGGTGCTTCTTTGTAATTGGGCTTATAGGCGAAACAAAAAAGGATATAGAAGAATCAATAAATTTCGCTCGAAAACTTCGGCGGCTAGGAGCTGATAGCTTCTACTTCAGTTATGCTACACCTGTGTATGGAACTGAACTTTATAAGCAGGCTGAGCGCGGCGGATTTATAAGGGACTGTTTTAGTGATGAAGCTTTAGCTGAAGCGCAACCTCTAATTGAAACTCCAGAGTTCACAGCAGAAGAACTGCGTGAATTGTGCACACGTGCAATTTCGGTTAACCCGACTTTTACACGCGATAAAATTGTGAGAGCTTTTCGAGACCCAAGGAAAGCGCTAAAAGTTTTTTTAGGAAAGAAAGGAGCTCCAAGCAAAACAAAGTCATCTGAAGCGTGAAATCGTTTCTCTGCTACTAAGAGAGGCATACAAATTTTCTAGTATGGGAAGAAAAATAATCGTATTAGCATGATTACTGGCAACGCGAGAAGTACGCACAATATCACGGCAGTGTTTCGGATTCTCAATGCAGACAAAATTTTGTTTGGAGTTAATGGCTCAGTTGGCTCGCCGAGGATGTACTGGCCAGGCTTCTGCAATTGTAAGCGAAGAGCTCCAGCCATGGCTGCCATGGGCCATCCGTGATTTCTGCTGGGAGTTTTAGCGTGGTCTCTTTTAGCGATTGCCCACGCATTCTTGTAGTCCTCACCTATTATTGCTGAGGCTAAGACTATGAGAACGGCTGTGAACCTAGCTGGAACGTAATTAACTATTGTGTCAAGGTTTGCGCTAAACCATCCCACATGAATGTGTTCAGGGTCTTTGAAGCCTACCATTCCGTCGAGCGTGTTGATTGCTCTGAACGCGACGGCGCCTGAAACACCGAAGAACATGTAGGAAAGGATGGGTGAAAGCTTGAAATCTATGAGGTTTTCTGCCATGGATTCAATTACTGCTGAGCTGATTTGCTGGCAGGTCAAGTCTTTGGAGTCTCTTCTTGAGAAATGCGAGTATTTTTTGGCTTCTGTGAGGTCCTCTGATTCTAAGGCTTTAGCTGCTGCTTTGGCCCAGTCAGTTTCGAGTTTTATGCAGATAGTTAATTTCAGAATTATAACAGCTACGAGCGCATAGAAAATCAAACCCAGCCAGGTGTAAATCAGAAGTAGACCAAAATAGACAGGAAGCGTGAAGGCGATTATTATTATCAATCCTAAGAAGACGCCGCCCAATTTTTCTATTTTCGGATTAGGGTTTTTAAGCTTAGGCTCTAACATACGCGTTAGTTTGCCCATCAACACTGTTGGATGCAGTTTGTGTGTGTATTTCTGCGGGTTATTTGGAGAGGGATCCCCTAATAGAAAGTCTACTAATATTGCCAAAATTAGGACACAAATAGCAATTATCGCGATTAAGATGTGGGTCACCAACTGCTTAGATACAGTTCTGATGTTTTTGGAAAATTTATCTGTATCGATTATGTTTTGAGGGAAAGCAGTGCGATCTTAGAAATCGTAGTCACGTTTTCAGTTGGCATATTACGTTTCGTATAGCTGAACAAAAAATCAAAGTAAACTTTTCAGAAAACTGGAAAAACCGTCTCGTCTTATTCTTCGAAGAAGTGTTTTCGGCGATGTATTAAAGCCCCGTTGAAAACGTTGTTGAATCGCAACAACTTGTTCATAATTGAACTGGGCAGTTTTAACGAAAGCCAAAAAATTATCCATTCGATCGTAGAGACCTTTCTGCAAAACCTCCTCGTAGAGGTTACTGTTTGGACACGCTATATACACGTAAAATGTGCACCAATCGGGATCTAACTTCTTTGCAAACTTGTATGTTGTTTCCATGTCAGCGATTGTTTCTCCAGGAATTCCCAACATAAATGAGCATGCGATGTGTATATCTGCCTCCCTACAGAGTTTGAACCCCTCAACAGTCTTTTCAGTGGTAGTACAGGTATTGAGTTTTTCTAGAATACGCGGAGAGCCTGATTGAACCCCAAAAAATATTGTTCGGCATCCCGCTTCTCGCATTTCTACAAGCAAATCTCGCGATAACAAGTCAACTCTTGTATCGCAAGCCCACTCAAGGTCTAATTTTCGCTCTTTCATCAAATGACATAACGCAATGGTTTGCTTTTTGTTGATAGTAAAATTATCATCTATGAAATAGATCCCTTTCGACCCAAAGTTTTCAATCATATATTCCAGTTCTTCTACAACTCGGGTCGGACTAAAAGAACGATATTTAGGCCCCCATAATTTGTTGGTCTCACAATAGTTACATCTGTAAGGGCAGCCTCTTGTTATATTCATCACGTCTACGGGTTTAGCATTCAAATAACCAATCTGCCTATCATAAATCTCCATAGGCAACAAATGACGTGCTGGATAAGGGATATCATCCAAATCACTGATGAATTTGGGAGGGTTCTTCAGTATTTTTCCTTTGAACCGGCAAGCAACACCTGGAATTTTGGCGGTAGCTCGCTCATTATTGCCTTTAGCGATGTGGTTTGCAAGTTCAACTATTGCTCTTTCGCCTTCACCCATTACAGCATAATCTACCTCGGGATGCTGTAGCATTGTATCAGGCAAATAAGAAGGGTGCCAACCACCAACTACTACTTTGCACGAAGGACGCAGTTCTTTCACAGCCTTAGCTATTTCAATACATCTTTGATAAGTCACAGAACCACATGTCACACCCACTATTTCCGGACAAAGTCTCTCTATTTCCTGCTTGATGAAATCGATTGAGGTATTAAGTTGATAATTATCAAGAATTTGCACCTGAAAACCCGCTTTTTCAAGAGCTCCGGCAACATACGCTAAGCCTAACGGAGGAAGCCTTGCGGGCACACCCCACGGTGAAAACGCAGGTGGAGGTGTAGTCATCAACAAAATCACTGTTTTTTCCTCCATTATTTCGAGTTTAATACGCATAGCATAACTATCTTAAATAATAAACTTAACTGTGCAGGCATCTAAAAACAAATCGCAAGAACCAAAACCATTACAGCCTGTAAGGAATAGACTCGCTCAACGTAAACATAACAATTATTGCGGTAATTATCAGAAATTAAGTATGCACCACTCTTCCGCCCACAATGGTCATCTCCACTTCAATGTCGCCTATTTCTTTTGGTTCAACCATCCAAGGGTCGCGCGAAAGGACTGCGAGATCTGCTAATTTGCCTTTTTCAATAGAGCCCGTGACGTTTTCCTCAAATATTGTGTATGCCGCGTCAATTGTGTAAAGGCGCAACGCCTCTTCAACAGTAACACATTCTTCAGGAAAAAACTCTCTTGTTACAGCCGCCTTGATGCCTAACAAAGGGTTTAAAGGTTCCATAGGGCAATCTGAACCGCCACTCACTTTCACGCCCTCACTTATCAGCGTCTTAATGGGATAAAGCCATCGAACTCTTTCAGGACCCAAACGTTCAGTGGCTGACCACACTCTGAATTCTGAATCAACAACGCAGGGCTGCACAGAAACAATCACCCTGCAATTTTTCATCCGCTGAACCAGTTCTTCGTTGAGAACCGCAGCCTGTTCAATGCGATTGCGAAGCTCTTTTCCACGTACTTCTTTCAAAGTTCCTTCAATGGCGTTTAAAGCTACATCAACAGCCTTATCACCCACGGCATGTATCACTAGTTGAAGGTTGGCGTGGTGGACCTTAACAGCCAACCTGTTCATTTCCTTTTGCGTATAAAGCAGTTTGCCGCTTGAATCGGGACAATCGTTGTAGGATTGAAAAAGCGCAGCGGTTCTTGCAGCTAAATAGCCGTCTGCAAAAATCACCACGCCACCGATCCGCAAGGCTTTATTCGCAGACTTGGATAAGGTAGAAGCTGGTACTCTGTCTAAGAGCTCAGCTGGAACGACAATGTAAACCCTTAAAGGCAGCCTGTTTCGAACACGAAGCTTCTCTATAACAGAAAGCTCCATCAAAGATAATACAATCCAACATACACTAGTCACTCCAGCCTCCACAATTTTTTCACATGCCAAACTAACGGCTTCCAGCAGCTCGTCTTCAGTCATAATAGGAACAAACTTCCACACTAAGCTTGTAGCATCATCGCGTAAAATTCCGGTGAGTCCACCTGTTTTCGCGTTTTTATCAATATCGCCGCCAGTACCTACTGTCTGTTTGGTTAAGTCAGCTAATTCTAACGCTTTGCTGTTCACCACACATATCTGCCCACATTCATGATAAAGTATTACGGGGTTGGCTGCGGAAAAAGCGTCCAAATCATGTCGCGTGGGAAGACGCCTCTCTGCAAAACGATTTTGATCCCAGCCACGCCCTATGATCCATTTTCCTCGAGGGGTTCTCTGCACACGCGCTTTAAGAATATCCTGCAGTTCTTGGATGGACATTACATTAGACAAATCAAGCCATGCTAAGACCCTTGCAAAATCAGCAACGTGAATATGAGTGTCTATGAAACCTGGAACCACCGTTTTCCCTTTCAAGTTAATGAGTTTCGCGTCTTTTCCGATCCACCTGTCAACGTCATCGTTCGTGCCGACTTGAACTATTTTGCCGTCTTTTATGGCAATGGCTTCAGCATGAGGCTGCGAAGGGTTCATGGTAAAGATTTTTCCATTGGTTAAAACCAGGTCCGCTCGCATAAATGCACCTCGATTGTTTCTGTATGCACCTTAAGGCTTTATGTGTATGGTTGGAGTTGAGTTCTCAGCTTCCTAAAGTTGGCAAAAAAATGCCTTAACACTTTCGTACGCCATACGCGATCATTTAACGCAGTCCTGACCATGCTCTTGCTATAAAATGTCCCTTTTAAGTATTGGCGGAGCATATACGACCACGAATAGAAATTGTTGTAAAACTTGCGCCGGATCTCCACGAGGTCTACGGGTAGAAGAGGATTCTCGAAGACCTGTGTCTGCATGTCGTAGTGGCTCCAGTCCGTTGACATAGGCCATCCCAAATCCTCCAAAGTTTTTCGAAGCGCAGTTCCAGGATACGGCGTAGCCAAGCACAAATATACATAATCAGGTTTAGTTCTACGGATGAAGCTGTAAGTCTGTTCCAATGTATCCACTGTCTCTCCGGGGTATCCGATAATCACAGACATGGCCACTGACAGACCTATATCCTTTGCTAGTTTGACCGCCTTCTCATTCAGTTCAATTGTGGTTCGCTTATTTACAGCATCTAGAATCTTTTGGCAACCTGATTCAGCGCCGAAGCTAACAAGTTGGCAGTCTGCAGCCTTCATTTTAACCAAGACCTCTTTAGAAATCTGATCGACTCTTGTTTGGCAATCCCAAGGAACACCAATGTTTCTCTTCTTGATCCCTTCACAAATTTTAATGGCCCTCTGTTGGTCATAGGTGAACGCATCATCGTAAAAACTGAAGGCGCCAGCTCCCTGTTCATCCCTTAACCATTCCAACTCGTCCACTACACGATTTGGGTTTCTAGCCCTGAACCCTTTTCCAACCATGCGAGACGATACGCAATATGCACACTGGAAAGGACAACCTCTACTGGTTAGAATAGGAAGAACGTTTTTTCCAAAAAACTGATACTTGTCTAAATCGAAATAATGATATGCTGGATAAGGTAGTTCGTCAAGGTTTTGAATGAAGTGTCTGTTAGGTGTGCGAACTATGTCCCCGTCCTTCCTGAACGTTATACCTTCAACCTCATCGAGATCCCCAAAGCCAGAGAAATTTTGCAGCAGGTTGAGTGTTGTTTGTTCGCCTTCGCCTCTAACTATAACATCAACAGCGGGATTTTCGCTTAGAATTTGGCTATCCATAAACGTGGCGTGTGGTCCCCCTAAAACAACAAGCACGTTTGGACACGTTTCTTTTGCAACTTGAGCGGCTAAGAGAGTGGATTCTATAATTGGAGTTATAGACGTTATGCCAACCACGTCGGGTTTAAAAGAGGCAAGTTCTGCCCTCAGCATCTTGTGGCTTATTCTAAGCGCTGGACAGTCAATTAGAGCTAACTCATAGCCAGCTTTTTCCAAGACAGCTGCCAAGTAAGCTATACCAATGGGCATGTTAGGACACCACATTTGATCCATATCTAGGGCGGGTGGAATTACCAGCGCTATCTTGACCTTGCTTCTCATCTCCACAACATTAGCACTATTCAAGTTTCACCACATACCAATCGAGCTAATACCAAACCTAGAATATAGAATATTATTAACTTTCTCTATACTGATCAGCAACTATTCACTATCTTGAACTGTGCAACATTACCAGAAAAGGCATGTCATAAACATCTACTTCGCTCTCCCCTATCAACTCTGATCAAACTCATATTTCTCTAACGCTGGGTTCGTAAACCTTCAAAGCCACGAGCGCCGCGAAAGGCACAGCCGCAACAGCCAGCAAAAGGAAGGGTAGTTGAGGCGAAACAAACGCGTAGAGAAAACCAACTACGATCTGGAGAACGCCTTGAACCAGATACATAAAGAATTGGATGCAGCCGTTCGCAGTGCCCCGCAGGTTTCGAGGAATCATGTCTCCTATCAAAACCTGATAACTAGTCAATTGCAGTGTGTTACCTAAGCCATAAAGGAAGAAAGCCAGAAGAAGCAAGTTGAAGTCAGCAGTCACGAAGAGAAGCATACCTGGAGCATACAACAGATAACCCAAGATCAAGAAGGTTTTCCTACCCATAGTGTCCATTTTTAACCCAGCAACTATCCCAGGAACTGCCACACTCAAGTACATGAAGGCCATAACGAACGCCCACTGTGACTCGGTTATGTTTAGAACTGAAGTGGCGTAAACAACAAAATACGTGTAGCAACTCACCACTATACCATTTACGGCTATTGTAACCAAGAAAAGGTAGAACGCGGATTTCGAGAGCTTATGCCAGACGCTTATGCTTTCCCGCACGGCTTTAGGGTACTCGCTCAGCGCCTCCAAGATTTTAGGGCGACCACCCCCGTAGTTGGGCGGCAACGTTTCCTTGAGTTTTAGCCGCAATGTTGCAGTGGCAAAGTAAGCCACCATAACGATTGTGTAAGCGATACGCATGCCCAAGTCTAATTCAAAAGCAAAAACCAAGTACTCCGCAATTAGTGGAGCTGGCAAAAGCACAAGGCTTGTGACTACCCATTGGAAACTGTAGCCTGCGCCCCTGTTCTCAGGCGGCAGCGAGTCAATAACCATAGCCATTAGGGCTGGCCCGTAAACGGCGCACACACTTTGTATTATCATGCCTAACATTATGAAGGGCCAAGAAGGTGCTATGATAAAGAAGAAGGCGCCGACTGCTAAGCCATAGGTCATTGTGGATACGAGCCATCTTCTGCCGTGTTTATCCGCTAAATAGCCGCCAGGGAACTGAACAAACGCAAGCGCGATGGAGCCTGCGAATGCGATTACGGACAGCAGGAACTCGTCAGCGCCTAGGCTCAGGTAGTAGAGGCTGGCGTAGGTTTGTGGAATTGGACCTGCAAAGTACATTATCGCCCAGCTCAGGGTTAAAATTAAAAAATTACCTTTGAGTACGGTTGATGCGCCGCTGAAAACCGAAGACAGCTTCATTATTTAAAAGCAATCTTGTAACCATTATTTATAATTGCCAGTTAAGAAGCGTTTTTGTCAAGGCAAATGGTTGGTTGCTGCCCCCGCAATTCTTAAATCGCCCTTGCATTGAGACATATAGCCTGATCGCTTATGCCAGAGGCTTTAAAAGGCGGCATCAAACTCAGAGTTCTCAAGTTTTCAGCCGTTGCCATAGCCAGTGTGGTGATAGTGGAAGTGGTTTTGGGCTTGATTGTTGACAGCTTAGCCATTCTCAGCGATGGGTTACATGCTTTGCTTGACGTTTTTTCGACAGTGATGCTTTTTGTCGCGACGCGAGCTTCGCTTAAGCCGCCAGACGAAGAACATATGTACGGGCATGAAAAGTATGAAGCCATAGGCGGGTTGATAGGAGGCATAATTCTCGTAGGCATTGCCATCGCGATTTTCTATGAAGCCGCAATCCGACTTATCAGCAACATCCAAGTCAATGAAGAGTTACAGCTAGCGGGTTTCTTAGCCATCGGCTACACGTTATGCATAGATCTATTCAGAATAACCATATTTAGAAGTGCAGGACACAGTGAGAGCACGTCAATAAAAGCAGGATTCTACGATGCAATTTCCGATCTTGGTTCAACACTCATAGCTCTTTTAGGGTTTGGATTGGCAATTATGGGATTTTATTATGGAGATTCAATCGCATCGGTATTCCTAGGCTGTATGCTCACTTTTTTAAGCATCAGGTTAGCACGGGCTAGCATACTGGAGCTAAGTGACACCGCGTCTAAAGACCTTGTTCGAAGAATCAGAAAAACAGTGCTCGCCCATGGTAGCGTTCGTGATTGTCGAAAACTGAAAGTGCGGAAGGTAGGTTCAAAAATATTCGCTGAATGCTCAGTGCAGGTTTCAAGTTTGATGAGCTTGGAAGAGGCTCATGCGTTAGCTTCGGACATCGAAGAGGATTTGACGGAAACATTTGGAAATGTTGACACTACAATTCATATTGAACCCACTGAGGAAGAAACCAATGTGGAGCAGCTTTTTGCGAAGCTGGCGATGGTGAAAAACGTGAAAGAAGTGCATGACATCGTAACCGTTTACGCACACGGTAAACTCTACATCACTTTGCACGCATATGTGGATCCGACCCTGTCGGTGGAAGAAGCACATGACATCGCTGAGAGAATTGAGACCAAAATGCATTCGGAGATAAAGCAGGTTGAAAACGTAACCGTTCACGTTGAGCCGTACGGCATTGACAAGCACGCTGCTGAGATAGATGAGGATGAACTGAAACAGGTAATTGACAAATTGGCGAAGAAAGTTGAAACCAGCCTACGGTTGAAGAGAACAGTAAATTACGCGGCTGACGGAAAACAGTACATAAACATAGACTGCTGTTTCACCAAACATTTCCCGCTAACAGAAGCGCATGAGATTGCATCACAAGTTGAGAAAAAAATAGCAGAGTATTTTGCTGACGCAGTAGTTACGGTACACATAGAACCAGAATGCGAATAGAAAAAAAAGGAAAAAAGGGTTGTTAACTCAGCTTTACTTCTGTTATCAGTGCCAGCGTGTCTAAGTTGTTAAGCAGGACTTTTGCGTTGGATACCGTGTAGAGCGTGTTGCCGATGTAGAGAGCTCTGTGCACCATTGTGTTGTAATCGTATCCGTAGTATTGTGAGCTTGTCGTGTCTTGGTGTGTTATGCCGCCTCTCAGCGTGAAGCCACTTGTGGTCACTTTGAAAACGTATGCGCCTTGCCAGTAACCGCCTTCCAAGTAGGAGTCTCTGCTTTCCGAATCGACACCGGAGTCTACCACTCCGTAATTGTTTTTCGAAATCGGAATGACAAGTAGTTCTTTCTGCTTGTCAAAGAGGAACGCCTTCGGCTCATGCAATGCTTCTGAGTCTGTCCAGTCGCCTTCAACAATGTACTTGGCTATTTCCGTGGGATTGTTAACGTTTGATACGTCGAAAAGCGAAAGCTTAACCGTGCTGTCTTCCTTGCCTAAACCTATAACGTGGTTTTCATCGTATGGATGCAGATAGCTTGAGTATCCTGGTATCTTCAGTTCGCCTGCAACTTTGGGTTCCGCGGGGTTACTCATGTCCAGCACGAAGAACGGGTCTATTTGTCGGAACGTGACAAGGTAGCATTTGTTGCCCATGAATCTGGCAGAGTATATTCTTTCTTCTTTGGCGAGGTTCTCCAGTTTGCCCGTTATGTTCAGATCCATGTTTAGCACGTAAACGTTGTTTTGCGTCTGGTTTTTCTGCGAAGTGGTAGCTAGTCTGAAGTACCCGTTGTATTCATCCATGGAGTACTGGTTAAGCACGTAGCCTAGTACGCTGCCTTTGGCTTCAAAAGCCAATTCGCTGCCGTTTACACGTACCCTGTAAATTGACGTGTACCGTCCTTGCTCACTCCAAGTAGGGTAAGTTACGTAAATGTTGTTCAGGGAAACGTACATGTTGCTCGTGCCGCCCATCATAACGGTCATGTTAGTCGGCTCTTGCGCGTCGTCCAGCAGATTCAGTCCGATGAACGTGGTGAAAGTGAAGGAAGTTGGTTCCACTGCATCAGCGTAGTAGACTCTCGTCGGTTCAATCTCGGAGACTTGTGCATTTTCGCGAATTTGCGGGAGAACGACATCGTTGTTGATGAAGTAGGTGGGTTGGCTGACAACCGCGTACACGTAGTTGCCGATCATTCTGGAGTTGAAGTA
>LFWV01000042.1 GCA_001273335.1 miscellaneous Crenarchaeota group-1 archaeon SG8-32-3
TGACGGGGTGGTAGTGGTAGGATTAATTTATCAATACGAAGTGCTTGTTCAATTTCTCCTTGGGCTTTCAGCTGGAGCCGCCACAGGACTAGCAATTCACGTTGCGCACCATATATCTGAAGAAAATGAGCACGACGGAGAAAACAAGGAAAAGAAACCATCCATGTTCGGTCTTCAAGCTAAGCGACAGTAACCAAATCGTTATCGCAAACTAGCTTCTTTTCCCACAGCAATCTCTTGTATATATCGGAAAAACGTTTTCTGCTCTTTTCCCCTGCGCGGTTGAAACCAAAAACTTTTGCAGTCTCATCTATCAACGATTCTGAGCTTATGCCCAAAGCGTACTGAGCAATGGTTTTCATGGCGTTTTCAATTTCCTCAGGAGGAATATGTGCAAGTTTCCGTTTTGACTCTGGAACACCTGTCACTGGAACACGCACGGGAATATCTTGAAGTTCAGGCGGCCAGAGAAAATTGCCTTTCTCAATTACCTTCTCATTTACGGTTAAGATGTAAAGTGCTTCTCTTACAGCGTGAATTGTGTTGGCATTCTTCCGTTTTAAGCCCCAAGCGGAAATTACTCTTTTTACTGCACAGTCGAAGTGAATTGGACCTTCATTCTGAATAAGCTCTTCCAAAAGGCGAGCTTGCAGTTCACGGTTTTCTTGGAAATGGAACTGGTTGGGTTGAACAGTCCATCCATTATCGGAAGGAACCTTCACAGACTCGGCGTAATCTGCTTTAAGCACATGCACTTTGTAGGGCACACCGATTTTTTCGGTGCCCCCAAATTGAATCTTTTTAATGTCAACATCCTGTGGCAAGTCATCTTCAGCATCGAATTCTTCAAGGGCAACATCTGAAGTTGGGACTTCTTTTCCAAGCTGGAACTTACGCGCTTCCTCCAATATGTGAGACAAGTGTCTTATTTCAGAGTCTCTACGCGCAACCCATGCGGGTGACCATACGCGGTGAATTCTCCAGCCTAACTGTTTGAGAACTTGCGCTCGAAGCCTGTCTCTATCCCTTGCGCTACTGCTGTTCTGGTACGTTGCGCCGTCAAATTCTATCCCTAAAAGGTATCCTCCAGAATTGTCCGGGGCAATCACTCCCATATCTATGGGGCAACAACTACACCCAACGTGAGGAAAGAAGTCGTAGCCGAGGCGTTGAAGCAGCATAGCCACGTCTTTTTCAATAGGAGACCCAAACTCGGATGCATCGCAAGCAGTTGATTTCAAAATTCCTGACCCTTTTTCAGCATATTCGAGGTAATCATGCAGAATGAACGTGCCTATTGACTTGGCAGATTCTGTATCCATGTCTGCTGCTTTGATGGATGAGACAAGTATGGTCATTTCTCGAGCACGAGTAACTGCAACGTTCAATCGTCGTTCGCCGCCAGCCTTGTTCACAGGTCCAAAGTTCATGGTCATTTGACCCTGAGGATCGAAGCCGTAACCGAGGCTGAGTATGATTACGTCGCGTTCGTCGCCTTGAACGTTCTCAAGATTCTTAACGAAGAAACCTTCTAGACGATCTTCCTTGAAGAAATGCTCGTATTCGGGTCGCTGCCTGCGGCGGCGTTCAACCGCTTCGTCAACCGCGTCCATCTGTGCTATGCTGAAGGTGACTACGCCAAGGGTTTTCTTGGGGTACTTCCGAACGTGCTCGAACACCAAGTCAGCAACAACTTCTGCCTCTTTAAGATTGTCTCTTCTGCCGCCTCGATCGTACACGCCGTCTGGAACATGAACCTGCTTCACGCCTAAACCGTCATCCTTTGCTATTGCTGACGGGAAAGTTATGAGGTTACCCTCGTAGAAGTGTCGATTAGAGAAAGCGATTAGTTCTTCGTGTTTGCTGCGGTAGTGCCACCTGAGAGTCTTAACGGGGAAGCCGACTCCTGCGCATTCGTCGAGGATGCTGTCGAATACTTCAACGTCTTCGTCGGTGATTTCGTCCCAGTCTATGTCTTCAAGCAGAGATTTCTGGAAGAAAGATGTAGGCGGAAGCTGCTTGTTGTCGCCTGCTACCACAATTGTTTTTCCTCGGTAAATGGTGCCAATTGCATCTTCAGGAACTATTTGGGATGCTTCATCGAAGAGAATTAGGTCGAATTTCATAAGTTCAGGGGGGAGAAATTGGCTTACGGACATGGGGCTCATGAGCATGCAAGGTTTAAGCCTTGAAAGCAGGTGCGGAATTCTCTGTAGAAGTGTACGGATAGGCATTAACCGCTGTTTTTTCAACGCCTCCTTTATCAAAGTGGTTGCTTCAGAGTCGTTTGCTTGGATTAGTATGTCCTGTGGCTTTCGTCTGTTTGCTTCTTCTATAACTCGGTTCGGAGAAAGACGAATCAGTTCTTGGTCAAGCTTCACGAATTCGGCAATCACGTGTTGATGCTTTTCTCGTCTGAATTGACCTAAATTCTGGTCTTCCTCGTAAAGGCGATTAAGCCATTCTTGATATGCTGCCTTGCGGAAAATATCAAGAAGCTGAGCTGCTGGAGGAGGATTCTTGGTGAGCCTGTTAAAAAAAGCGGATAAGCCTTTCAAAGAGAAAGCGTATTCAGTTTCTTTGAAATCAACCCAGACCTGCAGATCATCTACATGTTCTCGGAGCCACTTGATCCTGTTTTGTATCGCTTCGAGACTTAATACTTGCAGTTTTTGACCGCGATATGTCAGCTCGGTTTCGAACCGAGATTCCAGAGCCCCCAATGCTTTCACGGTCACATCATGAAGGCTAATCAGATCGCTGTTTGAAGGAGCATCCTCGGCTCCTCGAGACACCACATCCGCGAAGGCTACGGGAACCGGCATGGAACCAAATAGAGTTCGAAGCTTCTTAGTCCATTGGAGAACGGAGATTATGTCTTCCCAGCATGTTTCAAGATCTGCTAAACGGAACCCGAATTTCTCTTGGAGAATCTCATGCTCTCTCAAGAACGCCGCTTCTTTCTTTCTGACCTGCTCAGAATCCTTTAAATCAGCTATTAGCTGCTTGTAGTTTTGTGGCGTTTTTTCCTTGCTTGTCTTCAATGTTTCTGTTGTTATTTCGCAGATAACGATAAGCAGTTTTTCAACTGAAGTCGCCCAGTCTTGAAGCATGGCTATTGGTGTCTCACAAAGCGGTAAACTTGAGGTTGGTAAATGTGACGCTGGCAGCAGAGAGCTTAACTGTTTAGCAAGCTGATCCCATTTCTCAAACGAGTCTTTCAGCTCATTGCCCAGTTGCCTGATTACAAGCGGAGGCTCTGACCCATATGAAGCAAGCTGGGCTAGTTCCTCAGGGATTCCTGCAGTCCCTGCCGACCTGAAGAGTTCTGAGGCGATTTCAACCGCGTTTTCTATCCGTACAAAATCTGTTGCATAACCCTCATAAAAATGACCTAGCAGATCTTCAACAGAATCAGCAGAAGCTTCGAGCTCGGCTCGTAACATTTTCAGATTGCGGACATCAAGCAGATCTTGCAGAACAGACTTGGGGACTTTGCCGTCGTAAGTCAGCAGAGCGATTTGTTTTTGGTCGCGGTAGAAGCTAGGGCGGAACCATCGAAAGGAACCTTTGTACAGGCTGTTGTAGCGGGTTGTGAGTTCATCGAGGTCAGTTTTGAAGAATTCGCGGGTGTAGTTTTTTTCTAGCTTAAGCCTCAGCGCTTTGTATTCTTGGTAATCCTTTTTGATTCGTGGTAATTCTTCTTTGAGTCGCTGAAAATGGTCTGGGTCTAACCAGCGTGGTTCGGGTTTATCCTCTGAGAAGCAAAGAAGGGCAATGCGGGATATTTGCTTGACGCGATCAGGTGTAAGGTTTCCCGTTGATAAAGCCAGCATCTTGGCGAGCCGCAATGACTTTTCATTCCACTTTGAATACATAAACTGAGTGTGCCGGGCGAAATCCAAGAGCTTTTCTCGTTTTTCAAGAAGCTTGCTTTCTTCTATGGCCGAGGTTAAGAGTAATTTATTAATTGCTGAAAGCGTGGCTTCAAGTTCTTGAGATGTAGTGAGTGCCAAGCCGAATAAGGCTGAATTATAGCGTTCCAATAGGCGGCTTCGGGTTGCTTTGTACCATTCAAACATGGCTAGATACGCTTCTGCTTCGGAAATAAGCTTGTCAAGGTTAGGATGCATAACCCAGCTTGCCTCGGGTTTAGGGCTTTCCAACAGAAGATTTCCAATTTCAATCAGCCATTTCACCCGCCTAAATCCTAACGGTGTGTCTAAACCTAACTGGTTCGCAAATTTGCCAGCTTCCAGGTTAAGCGCTTCTATTGCCGAAATTAGCTTACCTAGAACATTGGATACCTCGGCTCGGACTTCAACGTTGTATTCGCTTCCTTTATACCCACGCCACGCGAAGTTAGGATCTTCCATTACTTGCCAGACAGCTTTTAGGCGCGACATCAAATCCTCTAATTCAAGCAGTCCTTGAGGAGTCAAGCTCATCGGATTCGGCAATTCAACTGCCACGAATGGAACGCATTCCAGACTTGAAAGTTCACCTAGCACGTCATACGCGTTTTTCTGTAGATTAAATCGTTTTTGGTGAAGCGAAATCACGTAGTTGTTCAAGCTGTCCCGCAGTAGCTTCAGTTTTTCGAATTTGTGTGCTGAAGGCAGTTTACGGGGAACAAGGTGCTCGTCGAGGCATCTCTTAAGCTCTGCGACCACTTCGCGCTTGTTGGCTTTGCTGCTGTGGAGTTCCAGACAGAAGGAAGACAGCCCAACCTCGCGGAGTCGCTTGTAAACCACTTCGAGGGCAGCCATTTTATCGCTTACGAAGAGCACAGATTTTCCTTGAGCGATACATTCGGCGATTATATTTGCGATTGTTTGGCTTTTGCCTGTGCCAGGAGGCCCCTGCATTACAAAGCTTTGTCCACGCAAGGCATACTCGATTGATACTTGTTGGCTACTGTCGGCGTCTAAGACTTGAAATGTTTTTTCAGGTGCCCGTATACTGTCTACATCTTTTTCTTCAGGTAGAGAACCCGTTTCAAGTTCCTCATCCTTGAATCCAGCAATTTGTCTGATTATTGGGTGTTGCGTGATTACTCTGGCGTTAGTGTCAAGGTCGTTGTAAATAACCAACTTGTGAAAAGAGAAAAGCCCAATTTCCACTTTTGCTTCCACTCTCCACCCGAGTTCGCCAGCAACTTGTGTGATGGCATTGAAGTAGTTGAGCAATGTTTGACTTTCCCAGTACTCAGGCAATGGCGGAAGCTCGACTTTGAAGTCTTTTTTCAGTTTCACTTGTAAAGCAGGATTTAGAACTACCTCTTCTTCTATGGGAGGAACTGAAATAGCAAAGGGTTCGCGAAAGGATTTCCTAGTCAACTCGATGGGTACGAGGATAAGAGGAGACCTAACTTCCTCACCTGTTTCCATGTCCTTCCAAACTAACATTCCGAAGGTGGCGTGTAATATGCGCACACCTCGCTCTCTGTAGTCTAAAAGGGAACGCCTGTGGAGGTTCTTTAAGATCTTCTCAAGGTCTGCTCGGCTGGTTTCTCCGCACACAAGTTGCTTCGCTGTTGGACTTGCTTTTTCATGAATCAATGAAAGGGTAGCACTGCTTTGTGATTGACCTTTAGGCAAATCGGTTTCGGGAGGATACCAAAACTCTAGATGCCGCTTTCGTAAAGCAAGCCTGTTGAAAGCTTTCTCCATACTTGGGCTGGAAACAAACAGGTGTCCTCTTTTGCTGGGTTTGAAGTACAATAAATTGTTTCGCCGTGACAGATCTATAAGTCTTGATTTCCAATCTTCAATACGACGCATCATTGGAGAAGCATAGTTTTCTTGGAATGAGGGAAAGCCATTCTCAGGCATTAAATCACGATTCTGTTCACTGGTTTTTGACATTTACTAGAAGTGTGTGCTACTTTAACATTTTTGGTGGCACTTCACGGACGCCCTATATTTTCGAAACATGGAAAACCCTCCTTTGAGGGCACGCCATGTTTATTTTACTAGCAAAAACCGAGCTGTAAATTCAGTTCATTAATGCGTTATATTGTTAAAGAGAAAAATGTCTGTTGCCAAGCAACCTAACCTTTAGGTTATTCCAACGGGAGACCAGAATGTTCCTCTAAAAAATGATGATACCTGTCAGGAGTCATGAAGGATTGGAAAGCTCTTGCCACAACCTCGCCTAACGCGGGGTGTATATGCATGGCCTGGACGAGTGGGGTTAAGCTTTGGTTTTCCGTGTACATTAGGGTTATGACTTCTTGTATGAGAACTGATGCTTCGGGTCCTATTATGTGCGCGCCTAGTATTTGTCCCGTGTCACGTTTAACAATGACTTTTACAAAGTCGTCTTTCAGCGCCATGGCCTCACCTTTTGCAGTGTCAGCGTACTTGTAGAAGCCTATTAGGATGTTATCTTTACCGTACTTCTCAACTGCTTCCTTCTCCCTCAAAGCTACGCTTGCGATTTCAGGATCAGTAAAAACGGCATGAGGAACCGCGTGGTAATCCATTTTGATTCTCTTTTTCAGCACCGCATTATAGTAGACTATGTGTGCTTCGTGGTTTGCCACGTGTTTAAATAGGAATTTGCCGTCAGCATCACCTAAGACCCATATGTTTGGCTGTGAAGTCTGCATATACTCATCAGCGACCATGAAGCCGCGGCGGTCTGTTTTTATGCCAGCTTTCTCTGGATGCAAAAGGTCGGTGTTGGGAACCCTTCCTGTTGCGACAAGTATTTCTTCAGCTACAATTTCAGTTCCCTCTTTACTAAAGCGATCAACAGCAACCAGTTTTTTGCCCTGTGGCGTGGCTTTGGCTTTGCGCACTTCATGATTCGTAAGTATAGTGACGTGTTTCCCCAGTTCTCGTTTAGCTAAGGCAGATACTTCAGGCTCTTCTTCTGGGATAAACTGCGGGTTTCGACCTATTATGGTGACTTTTGACCCCATAGCTGAAAGGAAGTGCCCGTATTCCGCAGCTATATACCCTCCACCTATTATTGCGATGCTGCGCGGAAGCTGGGTTATATTGAGAATGGTGTCACTTGTCAAGTAGCCTGTTTCTTTAAGCCCTTCTATTGGAGGAATGGATGGTCTTGACCCTGTGGACAGAAAAATCATTTTTGAGGTTATTGTTTCTTTTCCGACTTTAATTGTGTAGGGAGCTATGAATTCAGCCTCTTCAGTGTAGTAGTCAATGTTTCCAGATTGCGAAATCCCTTCACGTATCATGTTGACGTCGCGGTCAACGATTGAGCGCATCCGTTTCATGACAGCCTTAAAATCTACGCGCTTAATCTCGGTGTGGATTCCGAATTCATGGTTTTTTTCAATATTTCTCACGATAGAAGCGGGATATATCAAAAGCTTGGATGGGATGCAGCCTCTAGTTAGGCATATGCCCCCAGGAGCATCTTTATCTATTACTGCGGCGTGCAGGTTAGGGTTTTCTTGGGTAATCGCGGCTACTACTTCCATACCAGAACCTGTCCCTATCAAAATTAAGTCGTACCTTTTCATAACAAAACGCAACCGGAGATAGATACGGAAATATTCAATAGAAAAACCTTTTTGTGCGACAATTTTTTCAGGGCTAATGATTATTCTTATAACAGCAGATCTTGACTGAAGTGTGTAAAATAATCGGTTTTAAAAATCTACAGGAATGGCGCCGGGGAAGGGATTCGAACCCCTGCGAGCCAAAGGCCCACTGGCTGGCTTGTCTTTGGCACAGGCCCTATTTGTGCCCATGTGGGATCTCGAGGCCAGCGCGATAACCACTCCGCCACCCCGGCTTGGATAGAAGGATTTGCGCGCACTATCTAAAAACGTTTTCACTCACTTTAGGGTAATGCTCATAGCCTAAAAAGGCAATCATTGCAGAAAACGAGAGGGGAGGATCCTATTGGAACCGAAACCACCCAGTAGCATGTAGAAAAAAGCATTATGTTCTCGTGCTATTTACCAGTTAAATAGGAGGCAAGGAGACTCAGAGTTCAATAGTGTGCGCAGTGCCTACTAAACTACTAAGTCTGCTAGGTCAACGCTGTGTTCGTAAATTCTCCTCAGAAAGGATGCTGTAGCTAAGATTTGCGGCATTATTTCGACAGTCTCTTCCTTCGCAGCTTTCTCTATATCTGTGAACATTGTTTCGATTTTTTCGTTCATGTTTCGCACGTTTTCAGCTGAAGCTATGTCTTTGCTGATGAAAGCTTTCACAGCTTGCTCGTGAGCATCATAGCAAACCGCCTGCAAAGCAGCCAACAGCTTTCGCAGCGCCTCGGAAGGTTTAAGCCCATTAAGCTCAATCGTTTCAGCTGCAATTTTAACAGAAGCATCACCCATAGCTTCAATTAAGCTTGCTGCTAAACGGTAATCCAAACACTCTATAGGAGTTATCCCAAGCTTCTCGCTCAACCTGGGATTCTGAATTATCGTACGCAAAATCCGAACCAGCAGGAAATAAAGTCTATTGCTCTCATCATCCCTTGCCATAACGCTTTTTGCCCGCTGTAAATCTCCATCAACAAAAGAGTTCACGACGTCACGATTCATCCCCGCAACGATAGCGTAGTTACGCCGTAGAATCTTCTCCGGTGGAAAACCAGAAGGCTCTAACAAACACTGTAGAACTATCTGCGAGTAATTCTCCTCAACAATCTCCAACCCAATTAATGAACCCATAGTTGCCTTGACAACGTTTCTAATGTTGAAGTCAATACGTTCTTTTGCATCGATACGAATTATGTCAAAACCAAGTAGGTAATGACCAATAATCTCCCGACCCAAATATGGTCCGATGGCTAAATTCGTAACTCTAGGCAGTTGCTCTGCATCATACTTTGGGTCAATAAGAAGCTTACCATCAGCAGTTTCGTCAAAAGCAACCAAAGCACCTTTCTTCAAACCATGCTCTTTAGCCCAAGACTTTGGCAAACAAACAAAAAACGTGCCGGTAGGTGTACGTTGCATCCTACGCAGTTCACCCATCACAAATCTCTCCCTCAACATCGCCTAAATGTAAACTAACATATCTAAATAATAAATTACGCATATAAACTTGAAAGCCAATGTTAGAATTTAAAGGCAAATGTGTAATTGGTATAGACTTAGCAGCGTCAAGTAAAAACCCAACTGGATGGGCAATCCAAAAAAAACAAAACTTTGAAAACGCGTTTACTCTACACATGCAACAAAATCATAAAAAACACATTGCAGAATAACCTTGCACTTATAGCTATAGATGCAGCCTTAATCCTTCCAAAAAACACCTATTTTTTTAGAAAAACAGACAAAGAAAGGATAAGAATGAGGTATAGAGTGCTGCATCCAAACTTCCTCGCCATGAAAAAACTCATCTTAAGAGTAATAAGACTGAACAAGTTAATAGAAGAGAAAACGTATAAAATAATCGAAGTGCATCCAACCTCAACCCAGAAAGCACTGTAAATGCCACCAAAAGCTTGAAGGCAATCCAAGAAATCCTAAAACCCTTGGGTTGATGGGAGAAATAGAAACCAGACCTTTAGCAGCCCATGAAATTGATGCTGTAATAGCTGTTTTAACAGCAGTTTTCCACCTGCAAGATAAAACTGAGCTTATAGGTGACGACGAAGAAGGCTACATAATAGCCCCAAAGGAAATAAACTGGGAAACCCTGACATGATTGAAAAAGAGAAACTTCAAAGAGCTGTTGAAGCAACAATCCAAGCGGGATATCAACTAAACAGCGAAGCTTTTGGCTTTCTAAGTGCTATCACCGCCACAGATGACCCAACCACAATAATTAGCAAAGCCCTACAGAAATTAAGAGAACTGGAAGAAAAACCATTATTTATCGACAAAAACTTCTTAGAAACACTGCTGAAACCACC
>LFWV01000043.1 GCA_001273335.1 miscellaneous Crenarchaeota group-1 archaeon SG8-32-3
CCTCGTAAATATAAGAAGACGTTGCCAATAGACACGCCACTACTGACTGGCCAGCGAATAATTGATTCTTTCTTCCCCGTGGCGAAAGGGGGAATAGCTGCAATCACAGGTGGCTTTGGAACTGGAAAAACTGTTGTGTTGCAGACACTTGCCGTTTGGATTGATGCAGACATAGTGATTTACATAGGTTGCGGCGAACGTGGAAACGAAATGGCTGACGTTCTAGAACGCTTCACTAAGATGAAAGTCCCTCGCTACAACCAACCCCTAATGAACCGAACCGTGTTTATCGCAAATGTTTCAAACATGCCGATAATCGCAAGAGAAGCCAGCATCTACAGCGGCATAACACTGGCTGAGTATTACAGAGATATGGGTTACAACGTGGCAATAATGGCTGATTCCACTTCGCGATGGGCTGAAGCCCTCCGTGAAATTTCTGGACGGTTAGAAGAAATGCCCGGTGAAGAGGGGTATCCAGCTTATCTAGCATCTAGGTTAGCTGAGTTTTATGCAAGAGCGGGAAATGTTCAACCAATCGGCAGTGAAGAGCGAAACGGCTCTATCACAGTGTTAGCCGCCATTTCACCCCCTGGAGGCGACTTCTCTGAACCTGTAACAACAAACACGCTTCGGCTCACCAAGGTATTTTGGGCATTAGATTTCGCTTTAGCTCACCGCAGACATTTTCCAGCAATTAACTGGTTTATGAGCTACTCTGAATATCTTACTGCACTTGAACCTTGGTTCGCAACAGTGGAGCATGATTGGCAAAAACTTTGTGCCGACGCTCGAACTCTATTGAAGGAAGAAGAGGAGCTGAGAGAAATCGTTGCGCTTATTGGTGCAGAAATTCTAGGCGACAAACAACGGTGCGTATTTGAAGCTGCCAAGATGCTTAAGGAATACTTTTTACTGCAGAACGCTTTTCATCCGGTTGATGTTTACTGTCCAATTGAGAAAACCTACAAGATGCTTGGTACCATTTTGAGGTTTTATGAAAAAACGAAAATTGCAATAGAATTAGGGGTGCCGTTGACAAAGGTACTGTCCTTGCCAGTGCGGGAGGATTTGGGGCGTCTGAAAATAATTTCTATGGACGAGTTTGACCCTGTAAACGAGCGAATAAACAAGGAAATTGACGAGCAGTTTAATCAGCTCGTCTCAGTAACAGAAGATGGAGGGGAAGTTGAATGATTACCTCCCCAGATTCAGGTCTGAAGTTTTTCACGGTTAAAGAGATTGCTGGTTCCCTGCTTCTCTGTGAGTCTGTGCAAGGCATCGGCTATGGAGAAGTTGTCAGTGTTATTGCTCAAGATGGCGATGAAAAGGTAGGGCAAGTTATAGATGTCAGCGATGAAATAACAGTTATCCAAATATTTGAGGAAACCGCGGGCTTAGACGTAAAGTCAACAGCAGTTCGCTTTACCGGCGAAACCATCAAACTGCCCGTTTCAACAGATATGTTTGGAAGAATTTTTAGCGGGGGCGGAAAACCTGCTGATGGTGGTCCGCGCATAATACCCGACGACCATCTTGACGTTCACGTGGCAACAATTAATCCGTATTCAAGGGTGCATCCATCAAAGTTTATTCAAACAGGAATCTCGGTCATTGACGGGTTAAATACCCTGCTGCTCGGGCAAAAACTGCCGATTCTCTCAGGAACAGGATTACCTCATAAACAGTTGGCTTCGCAGATAGTTAGTCAAGCAAAAGTTACAGGAGAAGAGGAGGGCTTCACAATAGTTTTTGCTGCTATGGGCATAACCGCTGATGAAGTTAGGTTCTTTAGAGACGATTTTCTGAAAATGGGCGCGATGAACAGAGTGGTGATGTTTGTAAATCTCGCAGAGGACCCTGCGATTGAAAGAATTCTGACTCCTAGGTTGGCTTTGACAACAGCAGAGTATTTTGCGTTTCAGAATGGCCTTCACGTGCTTGTGATATTAGTTGACATGACAAACTACTGCGAGGCGTTACGTGAAATATCTGCCGCCCGTTTGGAAATTCCTGGGAGACGCGGATATCCCGGTTACATGTATACTGATTTGGCTACGCTTTACGAGCGCGCGGGTATAATACATGGGAAAAGGGGGTCAATCACGCAAATGCCAATCTTGACAATGCCTGATGACGACGTGACTCATCCCATAGCGGATTTAACAAATTACATTACTGAAGGGCAAATAATTCTGGACAGGGGGCTGTTCAAGAGAGGTATTTATCCGCCGATTGATCCTTCACCGTGTTTATCAAGATTAATGGATAAGGGCATTGGTCCAAACAAGACAAGAGAAGACCACAAACAACTTTCTGACCAGCTTTATTATGCTTATGCCGAAGGAAAAATTGTCCAAGGGACCGCCATGGTTTCTGGGGAAAAAGCGTTAACTAGCACCGACAAGCTTTACCTCAAGTTCATGGATAGGTTTGAAAAGGAATTCATTAATCAAAGATTCAATGAAAACCGCGACATAGAAGAAACATTGAACATCGGCTGGAATCTTTTATCCATACTTCCAGAAGCAGAACTCACACGAATAGACCCTTCAATTATTAAAAAGTTTCATCCAACCCACAAAGGAATATAGGCAAACGGAGAACGCCTGCAATGGCAGATGAAAAACTCGATGTGCATCCAACGCGCTTAGAGCTTCTAAGATTAAAAAGACGCAAAGCATTAGCTGAAGGCATCGCCGACATCTTGCAGAAAGACTTGGAAACATTAATTGTAGCGCTGATTGAACATGCACAGAGGGTCCACAGCATACGAACAAGCCTTAAAGAGAGTTTGAGCGCGGCATACTCACTGTTCATAGAAAGCGAGATGTTAAGCGGTACCAAGAAAGTCAGTGAGATAGCGTTATCAGTTGAACCCCTTGACTTCGATGTTGAAGTAAACACTACAGCGGGCGTTCTTGGTATTGATTTCCCAGATTTTCAACTCGCAAAAAAAGAGGCTGATACAACTAAACCTCGTTTCAACCTCTCAGACACGCCAATACAACTTGAAGAATCTGCCTCGAAGAGCGCGGAATCACTGAAGTTTATAGTACGTCTCGCAGAGTCGACGGCTATAATACGAGAAATGCTAGAGATAATAGCGCTGAAGAGACGGCAGATTAACAGAATCAGGTTCAAGATAATACCGCAAATTGACGTGACAATAAGATATGTTGAGTTAATATTGGAAGAAATTGAACGTCAAGATTCCATCAGAGTAAGAGTTCTTCAGCGAAAACGAAAAGAAAGGGTGGTGAAGTGACTTAAAAATCAGAGACAAAATAACTCCGAAACTTAAAGACGTCCTAACTCCCACACCTCTCAAATACAACGAGCTGATGCCGCGGGTAGCAATCGAAAACCTCAAACTCATTGAAATTAACGTCCTAATCAATTTGATAGGCAAAGACTTGGAAGCCATACGATATGCTCTGGCAGACTCTCCCTACTCAAAGCAAATTTCAGGCGTTTCCCCAGAAGTTCTTGACTACAGCTTTCTTGAATCAGCTCTAATGCAGAATTATGCAGACACTTTTCAAAAACTCGTGAAATTTTCTTCAGGAAACATCAAAAAGCTGTTAGTTGCTCTGTCAAAAAAGTTTGAAATAGCAAACATAAAGGCTATAATAAGAGCAGTAAAAGCCCAAATTGACGTTAACGAGGCACTTCAAAACATTTTTCCGTTGGGCTCTTTTGATGTGGATAGGTGCCGAGCGATTTTGGAAACAGCCGAAAGCGTTGAAGATGTAATCGTCGCTTTGTCTGATTTTGAATACGGCAAGGTTTTGAAGCACGTAGTAGCGAAAAACGAAGGCATTACAGATTTGACGCTTTTGGAAGTCGCTTTAGATAAATTTGTTTACCGAGAAATTTCGAATAATATTGAAAAGCTTACGGGTGTTGACGAGAAAATCGCCAAAGATTTATTAGAGATCGAGCTTGACACAGTTAATGTTAAGGCCATTCTGAAAGGTAAAGCGTTAGCGGTTAACGCCGAGGTCCTCAAAGAGTATTTGATGCCTACTGGTTTTTTCACTGAAGCGATCTTGAACGAGGTAATGGGCATCGATGATGTGAAGTCAATGATGGAACACCTATCACTGATTGTTGAGTCTGCTCATCCAGTTTACAAAAAGATTTTCACTAAGCTACTAAAAGAAAGTGAAGCGCCATTGTCTCGTTTAGAGGCAATTCTTGAAAAAGCTCCGCTTGAAATGAGCCTACACCAGTTAAGAGAACACAGCCGCTACTACCAAATAGGATTTCTCTTAGCGTTTATTAAATTGAAATGGGCTGAAGTGAAAAACCTGCGCTGCATCGTTAAAGGGTCGGAAAGAAAAATCCCGCCTAGCCAAGTTCAAAAACTTTTAACAATGCCCGATGATTGGCAGCCATCACAGTCGATTCGTAGGTCTTCTTGATGTTAGATGGCTCAGACGTTAAGCATGAAGGCTATAAGTAGACCATAAATTGCTAAGGCTTCGGATAGCACTAAGCCTAAAATATTTACTGTGTAGCTTTCCGGTTTCTCCACCGTTGCGGTCATCAATGCAGGGCCACAATAGGATATCCCTACGCTTGCGGTGGCTGCTGTGCCGCCCATGGTTATACCCGCAAGGATGGCTCTGAGTCCAGCCTCTTCTGTAGTAATCGTAGACAGGTTTGATATTATCATGAAAGCAATGAGCAAGCCGTAGATGGCTAATGCTTCTCCTAATATGATGGCAATTAATAATTTGCTGCCTAACTCAGGCTTTTCAGAGGTTACTGAAGCTAATGCTGGTGCACAAGTTAGTATTGCGTAGCTTGCGCTTATTGCCGATCCTATTATGGATACTGCTGCCCCGATTGAAGCCATCACAGTAGGGTCCATGAATATCTTAATCCTCTTAACTTTTATTTAACTTTAAGGGGGTCATAGGGAACTCCTTTTCCGCTATAAAATTCTGGAAGCAGTTCGACCCAGTGAAGCCTAAGACAATGCACAAAAACTACTAGACCTTCGATGCTTAAGGCCAAGATGCTTCCTACGATTATTATCGGGATGCTTTGCAGGGTGAAAACGCCGTTTTCAACTCCAGCTATTATGAGGAACATATAATTCAGCGCAGTGTGTGTTAGAAATAAAGCAGCTAGTCGACTGAACGATATCGTATGATCCAAAGACTCTATTAGGACTTCTATGCTGAAATCGATTCCTTCCATTATGCTCCCAGACGTTGCAGTCACTATGCAAATGAGCGCAACTGGAGTCGCTATTAATCCCAGAAACATGAATATGCCTTCGGCGAACCATCGTGTAATGTTAGATATACCGCCCCAGTAAATCCATATGAAAAATCCGCCTAAAAGAAGCCATATCCAAAAGCTCGATATTAACGCATTTTTGGGGCGTCGTTTTTTAAAGTTGTTCACCACTCTCATAACTAAACCTAAACTCAACATTATAACACCGATTAAAATGGCGAAGCGCAGCATACCAAGGGGTTCATGCATAGGGTCAAACCCGCCTATTTGGAACGGTCCTATTTCAGCTAGTAGTATTGGATGAAGCACTCCAGATGGACCAAAAAATTCGCCGAAGAGAAAACCGAAAATGATGGCAGATGTGCCACAGAGAACAAATAGTCCACCCGAGACTATGAAATAACGCATTATGTCGCCAACTTTGTTTATGTCAACCTTTCCTCTGAAATAGAGTATAATGAGGCCTACTGCCAGGAGGATAGCACCTTGACCGACGTCGGCAAACATTATGCCAAAAAGGAACGGAAAAGTTACAGCCATGAGTAAAACAGGGTTAATTTCTTCGGGACGTGGGTACCCTAGAGAAAACGTTAGCTTTTCAAACGCTTCGAAAAACCTAGGAACCGGCTTAATTACGGTAGGCACTACATCCTTACTGCTTGGAGGTACTTCCTCAATGACACATTTTCCCTTAGCGATATTTTTTATTTCCTCAACAACTTTTTCAAGCTGAGCTTTTGGCACCCAAACTTCGAAAAACACAGTTGTGCCACAGCGCCCCATGTTGCTTTCGACTTTAATTAATTCTTCAATTTCTTTGGCCATCTCGCGTAAGGATAAAAGGTCAAAATGGACGGCTTTTAACTCTGGGTTTGTTCTGATAGACTGCTTAATCATTTCAACAAGGTTTCGTAATTCCAATGTTTGTTTTATTATGTCAGCTTTGGCATGTGGAACCTGCTCAATTAGGTGGGTTACAGTGGCTTTTATAGTCAAAACTTCTTTTGTAACATCTTCGTTAGACTTGTTTGCCGTTAAGGCTTTTTCAATTTCTGAAAGCCTTGCTTCAATAAACGCAAAGAATTTCTCGCCAGGTGGAAGAGGAACTTTTTGGATAGGAACCTCTTTAACGTTAAATTTCAAGCTTTTGCTGATTTGAGAAGTTCTTGAAACTATATTTGAGCATCTGGTAGCGGTTGTGTCTATTTCAGCGAAACGCCTTTCGAGTTCAGTAAGCCTTTGCCCAGCGTTTAGCAGCGTTTCTTGGGGTGACTTTTGGGGTAAAGACGTGCTTTTAAAGTCAGTCTTGCGATTTTTTTTCCATTTGCGGAGTGTCTGGTCAATTTTTCTAGCAAGATTTGACGATGAGGTAATAGTTTCAATGAAAGGCTGTGCCTTGTCTTCTGTTTCAGACAGCTTCTTTTCCATCTCGTCAAGTATTTCTTTTAGAGTTGGCTTAGGTGGAAGGGGTGGTTTATCGCTTAGCTCTTCTGGTTTTTGTTCTAACTTTTCAAGTTGGTAATCTGCTCTTGTGAGTATGTCTGAACACTGATCAGCGACTTCGCAGGGAACTGCATATTCTTCCAAAAGACCCTCAAAAGACTCCCTTTCGCGATTTACATTTATAGAATGGGCTACTCCCATCTTACCTAAAGAAAGTAAAATCGCTTCGATGTCCACTTGAAAGGCTATGACTTCAAGTTTCCAGAGATCTTGCGCGGAGACACACCTTCTACGATTATGCCATCAATATAACAAATTAATGTTCTTAACTATTTGGGTAAAATGAGCGTTTTGTTTTAATGATTTCAACTATTGAACTGGAAATGTTCAATAACAAAATTCTTTAGCTAAATCATGAAATATACTACTCAAACCGGTGTTTGTTTTGCTTGAAGCTTTCAAGGCGATAAAGGAAAAGCATCTTGAAGCCAAGAGGATAGTTGAGGAGGCTACTGCTAAGTCTGAAAAGCTGATCAGCGAAGCTGAGCAAAAAGCGTTAAAGGTATATGAAGAAGCCTATAAGACAACTCTAAGCCAAGCTGAGCAAAAAGCTATCGAACTAAAAAGGAAAGCCGCAAAAGATGCTGAAAACGAACTCGCCAAGTTCCTTTCAACTGCAGAAGACCAAGCAAAAGGAATCGAAGCAAAAGCTAGGAAGAATTTCAAAGCAGCGGTAGATTCTGTTCTAAATATGGTTCTGCCCTGAGAGATGAATAATGGAGTCAACGCGTGAAATAACTGAAATGATCGTTGAGGAGGCAAAGAAATCAGCCGATCACATTCTTCAAGAGGCTGAGAAATCAGCTGCGGATACGCTGAAAAAACAGAAACTGCGAGGAGTTCAAAGAGCAAAAGAAGCGTCTAAAATACTCTTAAGAAAAGCTGAAAATGAAGCTGAATTTAACAAGAAAAACAGTATAGCAAACTCCAAAATTAAAGCAAAATGGGTTATTCTGTCAAAAAAGGAAACTTGGATTGACAATATTCTAAAAGAAGTGAAAAATGAACTTAAGATACTAAAGCAATCTAAGAAATATCTATCAATCCTTGAGAAGCTAATCATCGAGGCAGGTGTTACTTTAGGGGGCAAAGAATTAGTGGTTCTATTGAATCCGCAAGACTCAGCTTTGCCTTTAAAACTTGGCAATCTTGCAAAAGAAATCGGGGAAAAAACTGGGTTTAAAACGGAATTGAACATGTCCAAAGAAAAAGTTGAAGTCATAGGCGGCGCATTAGTCAAAACAGCTGATGGAAAAGTGATTATGGATAACACTTTTGATGATATTCTTCGGCGAAGAGAAAAAGAACTGCGGTCTGAAATAGCGAAAATCTTGTTTTAAAAGGAAATAAAATGTAGCCTTAATAATCTCTGATTCTATCTTAAGAGTTTTAAATCAGACTTTTTGAAGGTGTTTTTAGAGTTAAATATTGAGTCTCTTTTTGCAAATTGGGAATTCTTTTTATATTCGACAATTATAGATGTAACAAATTCGGAGAGAGAACCATCACGTGATACGTGTTTACACAGTTAGAAAAAAAGAGTTATTCGAAAACGAGGCAAGTTCCAAAAAGGAAATGGATAAGATTCTCTCAAAAGTTAAACGAGCTTGGGTTGACTGCTCCGACTTAAATGAAAACGAAACAAAAATTTTGGCAGATCTACTGGGGGTCGAGGCGAAGACTCTGAACGGGATTGAAAACGGAAACATCCGTCCACATTACGAGAAATGTCTTGACGAGACTTGTCCTTTCTACACGTGGATTTCAACTCCTGTTGTAGAGTTTATGGATAAGCTTATCCTTCATCCATTGAGCATAATTCTGAAAGAGCGGGTTCTGGTTACACTTCGCAATAACTATTCCAATCGGCTTATTGAATCAACTCTGCGAACATTTAGGGCTATGGCACCTGCGCAAAGAAAGCCAACTGTGATATTGTGCAAACTCATCCATGAAATAATAGATGAAAACTCGGGCGCCATGGTGTCTATTAGGGATCAAATAGACAAACTTGAAGAGGAAGCCATGGGAGGAGAGAAGAAAACAGACATCACAGCGTCAGTTTTCAAACTGAAAAGGAACCTTTCAACACTTCATCGCCTTCTATGGGCAGAAAAAGAGATGTTATCTGACATAGATATAGGTGTAATACCTAACCTAACTCTTGTTCCAGAAGCAAATTTGATTATAGAAGACGCTTCCGATGACATAGCAAGAGAACTTGAGTTTGTAGATTCATTCAACAGAAGCCTTGATAGCATTCTGAGACTGGAAGACCTGGGCGCAATTCACAGAGTTGAATCAAAATTGGTGCTTCTTACTTGGGCACTCGTCATATTAACAATCGTACTCGTGATGCTTGACCTTGATATAATTGGCATAATACTTGGTCACTAACCAATGGCATATGTTTTATCACCTTTCAGTTTACAATTAGTTACACAAAGCGTCTTTTTCTCTGCACAAAGCCCAAGGGAGGACAACAAGTACTATTGGTGTTATGATCACGGCTGAAGCTATCAGCGCTGAATACAAATCTGATGTAATCAATCCTGAGACGAACAAAACGTATTGAACAATTAGACCCGTGCTGAATCTTACGCTGAGACCTAAACCCAAAAGCAAAAAGAAATTTTTTCAGTGTGAAGTTTGCGGTCACGGTTATTCAGGCAAGGAAACAGCTATGAAATGCTATCTTTTCTGCAAAAAACATGAAACTTGATCGGCAAAAATCACCAAGAAACAGTTCATTTTCCAAGTCTGCCAACTCATTTAAGCAATATCGACGAAAAAAACTTGAGTTGTGCTCAAGAATTGATTCGATGCAAAGCTTATTAGCTCTTGTTAGGGCTGACATTTT
>LFWV01000044.1 GCA_001273335.1 miscellaneous Crenarchaeota group-1 archaeon SG8-32-3
AGGATTGTCGATAAATGCTGGTAGCTCGGCTGGGTCAGGAAATTGTATGGCAGCGCGGACGTTACGTACGAAGCTATATACGTTGTACTTGCAGGATTCGCAGTAGAGCCCGCAGGACTGGCAGAAGCATGGGTCATTTATCAGGTTGCGGATTACACGTTCCATGAAGTCTTTGCTATAAAGGAAGATAAGTGAAAGAGTTTCACTAGTGTTTCGTTGGTCTATGTCTGACATATCCATTTAATACTCGCCTAAAAGCACGTATTCTGCAAACAGGTCCTCATTGAAGGCTCCAACGAACTCGGTTTTTTCGTTTATTATTATTTTCGGAACACCCATGACAGCGTACTTTTGGGCTAGCTGCGGGAACTCTGAGCCGTCTATGACATCCGTCCGCACTAAGTCGCTTTCAATGGCCAGCTTGTGTGCAATCGACGCAGCTATAGGGCAGTGATGGCAAGTCAAGCTGACGAAAACTTGAATGTGTACTGGGGCTGTCACTTCGGCGAGAATCTTCTTCGTTTTGTCCGTGAGGTCTGTTTTGCCCTTTGAGACGTTGATTACAGCGTCTATTAAGGTTTGAAGCTCGTAACCGTAGGGTATGCCGTATATTCTTACGCCGTAATCTTTTTTGCCAATAATTGCCAGTGCGGGAATCTTGTCGATTCCGTATTCTTTGGCTTTACTAGCGTCAGCAACGAAATCGTAAACTTCAAACTTTATCTTGTCACTCAAAACTGCAAGCTCTTGGGCGAGTTGCCGCGTGTCCGAGCAGAATCTGCACTCGATTTCTTGGGTGAACATTAAGATTTTCACGGGATTTTCCAGTTTCGCTTTAAACTCGTTTGTTAGTAGTTCCTTCTTGTCGTCAGGTATCAAACTCATCTTTCCAACCTCCAAAACATCTGTCAAATTTCAGGTCAAGATGAATCTTGGCTTCATCAATAATGAGTTTTTCTCACATATTATCTTTATGAGCGCTTTATCATGTTTTTTCCGTGCCGGTATTGCTTTAGACGAAATCCATATAAGAGCTTACGAGTATGGGATTTTTACTGGTTTTGAGAAATGGAGCTGCAAACACGTGGAAAACAAAGCTAAAGTGAATCAATCGCTTTGGAGTTGAAAACTTGATGAAGATTAATGCAAGAGCGAAATTGATCAAAGGTTTCCAAATAGTCCTTGACGATGGACGTTCTCACTCTGTAGTAGTTGATTTGCCTCCAGATTTGGGAACCGGTTTGGGACCTACGTCGCTCGAAATTTGCGTGATGAGCCACGCCGGCTGCTATGTAACTATCTGTGCGTCAACCGCTAAAAAAATGCGAATTCCCCTAAAAGATTTAACTGTTAGGGTTGAAGCCGTGGAAACAGACGAGGCAGGCACCATAACCGAAGAAACATTCAATATTTACATCGATGCAGAAGCGTCTGCGGACAGAATTCAAAGGCTTCACGATTTAACCGTGAAAAACTGCCCTGTCGACATACTCTTAAAAAAAGCCGGCGTTAGAATAAAATATAATCTGAAAACTGTGAAAGAGTGAAAGTGATATGGTTAAGATATCTTTGGCGAAAGGCATAAACTGGGTAGGCGTTGTCGACTGGAATATACGCAATTTCCACAGCTACGTCACCAAGAGAGGAAGCACCTACAACGCTTATCTGATTGAAGACGAAAAAACGGCGCTTGTCGACACCGTGAAACATGAATTCTCCAACGAACTTATCAGCAAAATCACCCAAATCGTAGCCCCCCTGAAAATAGACTATATAATAGTAAACCACGTGGAAATGGACCACTCAAGCAGCCTGCCCGTGATGGCTAAGTGCGCAAAAAACGCCACCATAATCGCTTCTCAACGAGGAAAAGATGCAATAATCGAACACTACGGCTCAGACTTCAGCATCGAAACTGTTAAGACAGGGGATCAACTAAAGCTCGGAAAACGAACGCTACAATTCGTTGAGGCACCTATGCTG
The DNA here is from genome assembly GCA_001273335.1 of miscellaneous Crenarchaeota group-1 archaeon SG8-32-3. Taxonomy (GTDB): domain Archaea; phylum Thermoproteota; class Bathyarchaeia; order Bathyarchaeales; family Bathycorpusculaceae; genus SG8-32-3. The sequence continues at coordinate 1,984 of LFWV01000044.1, forward strand.
CACTGGCCGGACAGCATGTTCACGTACGTAGTAGAAGACAGAATTCTTATGTCAAACGACGCTTTCGGTCAGCATTTTGCCAGTTCAAAGCGGTTTGACGATGAAGTGGAAGCTCATGTTCTGATGGAGGAAGCCAAAATCTACTACGCGAATATTTTGATGCCCCTCGCATCACTCATTGCGCGCAAGCTGGAAGAAGTGACCAAAATGGGCATACCTATTGAGGTTATAGCGCCAAGCCACGGCATAATCTGGCGGTCCGACCCCTCGAAGATAATTAAGGCCTACTCGGACTGGAGCTCAGGCGTTTCAAAGAAAAGAGTGGTCATAGTTTTTGACACTATGTGGGGCAGCACTGACAAGATGGCACGAGCAATAGAGGAAGGCATAGCTAGCCAAGGCATCGACGTGAAACTTTTGAAGCTTCAGGCTACAAATCGCACGGAAGCTATGACCGAAATCTTAGACGCCAAAGCCGTGGTTGTAGGTTCGCCGACGCTTAACAACGGCATGTTTCCCACTCTGGGCTCTTTCCTCACTTACGCAACAGGCTTAAAACCTAAAGGCAAACTGTGGGGTTTCTTTGGGTCTTACGGCTGGGGAGGCGGTGCAGTGAGAGGAATGATTGAGATGGCACAAAAAGCAGGCTTCGAAGTGCACGAACAAAGCGTAGAAGTGAAGTACGTTCCAGAACAAAAAGACCTAAAGAAGTGCTTCGAGTTCGGACGGCAGATAGCCATGAAAATCAAAGCTTGACGCTTGAATTTTCTATCGATATCTTTGAAAAATCAATGGTGAACCGGGAAAACCTGTGCCACTCCAAGCTTCATTTCAAGCCATAGATATAAAGGGTATAAGATTTACCACGCGCCAGGAGTTATCGCTTGATTTCAATATTGAATTCCTTCGGTCAACTTGAAATCTTCAGGCATCTTAACCAGCTCAACCACGTTAACGAAATCTGCCTTGTCCGCAAGTTCTTTAGGCGCTAATCGTCCTGTCATGACCACAGTCGTTTCGTCAGGCACATTATCTAGCAAGGCTAGCACTTCTTTAGTGTCCAGCAGTTTCCAGTAAGCAGCCAAGGCAATTTCGTCCAGCACAAGCAAATGCGGCTTTTTCTCTCGCATAATTTTTCTTGCGAAGTCAAGTCCTCTCTTGGCAAGCTCCTTGTCTTGGCTTTTGAAGCATTCAACCATGAACTTCTTCCCAGCAAACTCCGTAGTTTTGTCTTTCTCACCAAGCCACGCTTCCCTGCCGAACTGGTAAATCTCGTAGTAAGGCGCAAGCCTGCCCTTGATAAGGTATTCTCCAATGTCGGTTCGCCACTTGAAAAATTGAATTACCACAACACTTTTGTTATGACCCACCGACCGCAAAGCCAATCCAATCGCGTTGGCCGTTTTTCCTCCGCCAGTTCCAGTGTACAAGTAAACGTATCCCATTCGTTCCGTCACCTCTTATGCTGGAAATGGACAATTCTGTGTTGGGCAACCACCAGCATACTCAGACTGCGCTGAAACAAATTTCCCCTCTTTACCCTTAACCTCGCCAATGTACAAAACCTGTTCAGGCTTGCTCCCATACCTGAATACGGTCACTCCTTTGCACTTGAGCCGCCAAGCTGAGTCGTAAATCTTTCTCACATCCTCCACCTTTGCAGTATTCGGCAAATTAACCGTCTTCGAAACCGCGTTATCGGTGAACTTCTGAAAAGCAGCTTGCATTTTAACATGCCAAATTGGATCAATATCCAAAGCCGTTACAAACAACCGCTTGGCCTTGTCTGGCACACCCGCAATTTTCTGAACCGAACCAGTTCGGGCTATATCCTCCAGAAGCTTTGCATTATAGAAGCCCCTTGCCTTGGCGACTTTCTCAAACAACGCATTAGTCTCAAATAACCTAGCACCACTTAACACCTTCCGCATAAACGAAATCGCAAACAACGGCTCAATCCCCGAAGAGCAACCTGCGATGATGCTTATGGTTCCCGTAGGTGCAATAGTGGTCACAGTTGCGTTCCTGAAAGCACTATAATGTTCCTTCCAGATGCTCCGTTCGAAGTTTGGGAAACAACCACGTGATTCTCCAATTTCCCGCGATTTCTTGTGCGCTTCTTCCTCAACGAAACGCATAACCTGCTCACCAAGATTTAACGCTTCTGGCGAATCGTATGGCACATCAAGCATAATCAGCATGTCCGCAAAACCCATAACGCCCAAACCTATCTTGCGGTTAGCTCTCGTTATCGCAGCGATTTCCTTGAGCGGATAAATGTTCGCGTCCACCACGTTATCCAAAAAATGAACCGCATTCCGCACCGTTTCCCGCAACTTTCTCCAAATTATCTTCCCTTCCTCAACCATACGTGAAAGATTAATCGAACCCAGATTGCAGGATTCGTAGGGCAACAAAGGTTGTTCACCACAAGGATTCGTGGATTCTATCCGCCCAAATTCTGGCGTAGGATTATGCCTGTTAATCTCATCAATAAAAACAACTCCTGGATCTCCGCTTGCCCAAGCAGAATGCATTATCAAATCCCAGACTTCTCGAGCTTTGAGTTGCTTCACCCTCTCACTATTCCGCGGATTGACTAGCCAATAGGCTTCATCGGATTCAACAGCTTGCATAAACTTGTCGGTAATGGCAACTGAAACATTAAAGTTCGACAGTATTTTCGGGTTCTGCTTAGCAACTATAAAGTCCAACACGTCAGGATGGTCCACATCGAGAATCCCCATCATGGCACCTCTGCGCTTTCCACCAGCCTTAATCACCTCAGTTGAAGTGTCAAAAATGCGCATAAAACTCACCGGACCCGAAGCAACACCTTTGGTTGATCTGACAATATCGCCTTTTGGCCTTAGACTTGAAAAGTTAAAGCCGACTCCACCACCAGTCTGCTCGATTAAGGCCATATTTCTTACGGCGTTGAATATGCCTTCAAGTGAGTCGTGGACTGGTAGGACAAAGCAGGCGGATAGTTGTCCTATGTCCGTTCCAGCGTTGAAAAGGGTTGGCGTGTTGGGGAGAAATTCGAGTTTTGCCATCATTTGGTAGAAGTTTTTTTCGCTGGCTTGTGGCTCTTCTCCATAAGTTCGATCAATTTTAGCGATGGCGTTGGCAACGCGTTTGAAGAGGAGTGTTGGGGTTTCTATGAGGGTTTCGTTTTCGTCTCTAAGCAGGTACCTCGCCTTCAAAACTTCAAGTGCGTTCACTGTTAGTTTGGGTTCTATTCCGAGCATGTCTCTTAAGTTTCTAAGTTCTTCCTTTTTGTTCCTGAAATCCTGATATTCCTGTGCGACTTTTCCGTATCCCTTTTCCTTTAGAACCTCGACAACCATGTCCTGCACCTTTTCAACTGAGGGCATTTTTTCCATGAATGCCTCTTCCAAGCGCTTGACAACTTCTATTGTCACAATCAGGGCTTTTTCGCCGTCTCCAAGTTCAACAGCTAGAAAGGCTTTGTGAACAGCATCTTTGATTCGGTCTTGGTCAAATTCAGCGATTCTTCCATCTCTCTTTTTAATTTTGCTAAAAAACATAGCTAATCCAAACAGTTGTTGTTCAAAAGATGATATAAGGTTTTTAAGAATAGCTATGTGACTAACGTGTTGGGCTTTTATTGCTGTTTTACAAACTCACTTTTCGGGGCTCCACAAACTGGGCAAGTCCAATTTTCAGGCAGTTGCTCGAAGGAAGTCCCTGCAGGCACATCGTGCTTTGGATCTCCGAGTTCCGGATCGTACACATAGCCGCATACGCTGCATTCCCATTTTTCCATTTCTTTAATCCTCTCGATGCTAAATAGAGACCATTTGCAATCTTATAAACGTCTGCTACTGAAATTAGTATTTTCGAAAGTTGAGACTCTTCAAAACAAGAGAGAATAACGCTGTAGTTTGTTGTCGAGTTGGACTATCGTGTTTAGCTGCGTGTGATATGACTTTTTTGAAAGACTAAACCATTAACATTACCGAAAAGAAACAGGTGAAAAACAGGTGTGTGGTTGATTTTGCGGTTTTAGGTAGGCTTAAAGAATTTTTCTTTTGGAGCCCCACATATTGGTCATTTGTTGGGTGCTGAACCTTCAACAGTGTTTCCACAAACGCTACATATGTAGTAGTCTACTTTATCCAATAGCTTCTTGTTCTTCAACGCATCGATCGCCTTTTTATATAATTTGGCGTGTATCTGCTCTACTTGGTTTGCCACATCAAAACTCCATGCAGCTTGCTTATTTCCCTCTTGTTTTGCGGTTTTTATGTACTCAGGATACATCTCATTAAACTCAAAAGTTTCCCCTGAAACCGCAGTATCCAGGTTGTCCAAAGTTGATTTTATTTCACCAGTTATTCTCAGATGGTTCATAGCGTGCACCGTTTCGGCTTCTGCTGCTGCTTTTAAGAGCTTGGCGACTTGCATAAAACCTTCTTGTTCAGCTTTGTTGGCGAAAGCCAAGTATCGCCTATTAGCTTGAGATTCACCTACAAACGCTGCTTTCAAATTCTCGTCGGTTTTTGTCATAATAAAATTCTCCTGACATAGTAATCTTTGAGGTCAGTTATAAGCTATGCTGACAATTCAGCGCTTTTCGGTTGCTCTCAAACGTTTGCCAAGGTCGTAACACCTTTTTTATAGTTCTGCAAGCGGCGGTATGGATAGATCCATACTATTGGTTTATGCATTAAATTTGCCATTTGAATCTAAATGTGATTTGTGTGGCGATATTGCTTGGCAGAGATTCATCTTAACTTATTTTATAGCTGAGAATTTTAAAGGGTTTTTCAGGTTTTGGTTTTATTTCTTTGGGAGTTTTGTTCGCAAATCGAGAAATGACTACAAATTTCACTCTAAACACAGAATTTATTTACGTTATTCGTAGATTTTTTAGTAAAAACGGAAAACCTTAAATAATCAATCGCTGATTGTTAGCCCCATAATGAGGTATTGCAAAATGGCAATGTTTAGTGGTTGTTACACTGCGCTCATAACCCCAATGACCCCAAACCACCAAGTTAACTATGAAGGGTTACAAAGACTGATTGAATTTCAAATCAGAGAAGGCGTCAGCGGCATTCTGGCTGTCGGTACAACAGGAGAAAGTCCAACTTTAGATTGGAATGAACACAACAAAGTAATCGAAAAAGTCCATGAATACACTGGAAGCAAAGGCTTAACCATAGCGGGCACAGGTAGCAACAGCACCCAAGAAACCATTGACGGCACAGAACACGCTGCCGATATAGGCGTAAAATGCGTTTTGCTCGTTGACCCGTACTATAATGGTCCTAGCTCACTGGAGATACGCAAAGAATACGTTGAACCAGTCGCAAGCAGATTTCCCGAAGTTCAGGTTATTCCCTATGTTATCCCAGGCCGAACGGGCACTCAGCTTTACCCTCAGGATTTGGCGGTTCTGCACCAGCAATATCCGAACGTAAGCGCAGTCAAAGAAGCTACAGGCAACCTTGATAACATGCGATTAACACGCAAGCTTTGCGGGAGCAACTTCGCAATTCTCTCAGGCGACGACGACCAAACCTTTAACATGATGACAGCGCCTGACATCGCGGCGGTTGGCGCAATATCTGTTGCTTCAAACATCGCCCCGAGAGCAGTTCAGAGTTTAACTCAAGCGTTGCTCGCTCACAGAACAGAAGAAGCGAACAAGCTCTACGCCGCCCTTAAACCGCTATTCAGCATAGTCACAGTCAAAACACTGGAACGTACACAGTTTGGATCAGTGACCTGTAAAGCCCGCAACCCATTGGCTTTCAAGACCCTAATGAACGTTTTAGGTATGGCCTCAGGTCCTTGCAGGCAACCTCTAGGAAAAATGACGAAAGCTGGTATCGAAATAGTACTCTCAAGCGCTCGGAAGGTTTACGAAACCAACCCTGCGATACTGCAGCCTATAGCAGATTTCTTCTCGGTAGATCTACGAGAACGTTTGTACAACGAACGGTTTTGGCAGGGACTTATCTATGCTTAAGCTGTGTGTAGCGGGCGCTGCAGGCAGAATGGGAATGGCCGTCATCCGCGAGGCCCTAGCTAAAAATCATCAGATAATCGGCGCAGTCGAAGCTGAAGGCAATCCTTTCATAGGGAGAACCCTCCGTGAACTAGGCATATGCGACTCCGACACCCTAATTGTTGGCTCTGACAAAATAATCGAAGCCGCCAGAGTCGCAGACGTTTACGTGACTTTCACTGCACCAGTAGCCGAAGTGCAAAACATTCCCGCTGTCGGTAAATTGGGCAAACGCATTGTCTTGGGTACAACAGGCTTCACTGAAGAACAAGATCGCCAGCTTCGTGACACGGTTCAGGGCAGAATCCCAGTTGTCTTTTCACCAAACTTCTCTGTTGGCGTCAACATTCTTTTCAAACTCGCCCAAGCGCTTAAGTCTTTTCCAGAAGAATACACGTTCAGCATAAGTGAAATCCACCACACCGGCAAAAAGGACTCGCCCAGCGGCACTGCTAAAAAACTAGGTCAAATAATCACAGAGGTTCGTGGTTACACTCAAACGGTATACGGCAGAAAAGGCATCAGCCCAAGACAACCTGAAGAACTTGAAATTGCAGCTTTGCGCGCAGGCGGTGTTCCAGGAATCCACGACCTAATTGTGGCCGGATCATACGAAATGCTTCGCATAGAACACACCGCTTTCTCACGCAGTGTGTTCGCGCAGGGTGCTGTGTTGGCGGCGGAATGGATAAGCCACCAAATTCAACCCAGAATCTTCAGCATGGAAGATGTGCTAGGTCTATCCTAAAGGTGACGCACGATGTGCGGGCGTGTAGTTATAAAGTTCGGAGGCGCCGATCTCGCTACAGGCGAAAAATTGGCGCAGGCAGCCCGCATGGTAGCAGACGCGAAATTTAAAGAAATAATAGTAGTTGTGTCAGCCATGGGCAAAACAACGGACAATCTTCTCAATATAACTTCGCAGATAGGAGAAGTAAGTGACTCAGATTACGCGGAGCTAATATCCATGGGCGAACGACTCAGTGCCCGGTTCTTCTGCTCTGCCCTTAGAGCCCGAGGTATAAAAGCGGAACTCATAGACCCGTGTAATCATAATTGGCCATTGATAACTGACTCCAACTTCCACAACGCAAAACCTGACATTGAGAAAACTACCGAGCGGGCGAAGAAATTCATAGTGCCGTTGCTTGGCGAGGCAATACCTGTGGTCTGCGGCTTCTTAGGCAAAGACCTAAACGGCAGAACAACCAGTCTCGGAAGAGGCGGAAGTGACACCACCGCATTAGTGCTGGCTAAGTGCCTAGACGCAGACGAGGTGATACTGGTAAAGGAAACGAGCGGCGTTCTTTCTGCAGATCCAAAAATCGTTCCTGAAGCCAGATC